>CAMWNT010000080.1 GCA_947175695.1 uncultured Porphyromonadaceae bacterium | reverse complement strand
ACCCAGGACCCCAACATTAAAAGTGTTGTGCTCTACCAGCTGAGCTAGCGAATCTACACTACTTCCGCCGCCCTTTTAAATTCGATCGAGATCGAACCGCGGACAACATGAAGGAGCTTTTGGCGCTTCAGGATGGGCTTGAACCAACGACCCCCTGATTAACAGTCAGGTGCTCTAACCAACTGAGCTACTGAAGCATTTATCGCAATATCTTCTTGAAATCCAACCTAAATCTCAGCCCTCGCAGGCAATCAATTTCGGCTTTTCAATGACTTCATTTCCGAATTGCGATGCAAAGTTACAACATTTTTTTTAACCCACCAAATTTTTTCAGCTTTTTTTTACTTTTTTCTTTATTTTCCGGTAGCCTCCAAATGCCGGAAAATCCAATAAAGCCGACCATCTGTTTGTGGATCAAACACTTGATCAAACGCCCATCAATTAGAATAAAGATAGCGTTTGATCGAGCGTTTCGGAGTCTTTTCGAATTCGTTAGGCATGAGCACAATCCGCGACAGGCGCTCGTAGGGCGCAACCCGGCTGTTGAGCGTAGCGCACACCTCTTCCATCGCCGAAGGCAGTCGGGCAGATGTGATGCCGAGGCGGTCCATCTGCTCGAAGTCGGGATAGACCATCCCGACGAGCCGTCCGTCGCGCATGACGACAAGACTTTCTGCCACAAGCGGCAGATTGTTGAGCTTCGCCTCGATCTCTTCGGGATATATATTCTGGCCCGAGCCGGAGAGCAACATCGTCTTCGAGCGTCCGCGAAGAAAGAGCGTGCCGTCGGAGCCTCGCGTGCCGACATCGCCGGTCTTCAGCCAGCCGCTTTCGCTGAGCACAAGTTCCGTAGCCTCGGCATTCTTATAATAGCCGCGCATGACGTTGGTGCCTTTGACGCAGATCTCGCCGGGTATGCGCTCGGGGTCGTCGCTGAGCACAATGGTCTCCATGCCGGGCAGAGTGCGTCCCGACGAGCCGACCTTGAATTTCCGCCATGGCGTATAGGATATCAGAGGCCCGCATTCGGTCATGCCGTAGCCTACGGTGAAGGGGAAGCGGATTTTGTGGAGAAATTCCTCCACTTCGTGATTGAGCGGCGCGCCGCCGACAATGACCTCTTCGAAACATCCGCCGAATGCCGCAGTCAGTTTTTTGCGAATTCGCGAGTAGATGAGCGTGTCGAGCATCGGCACTCTGAGCGCGCGTTTTATTTTAGGCTGAGAGAGCATCGGCAGAATCTGATGCTTATATATCTTTTCGAGAATCAGCGGGACGCAGATGACGAGATTCGGCTTCACCTCTCCCAACGCCTTGAGCAGAACGCGCGGCGATGGCGTCTTGCCAAGCAGCGTCACATGACTGCCGACGGCCAGAGGCGTCAACATATCAAACGCGCATCCATAGGCGTGGGCCAGAGGCAGAAACGACAATGCGCGCGACGAGCGGAAGTGAAGGCCGCTCTCCATTCCGAAGCATACGTTGCCCGCAAGGTTTTCACCGGTCAGCACAACTCCTTTGGAGAATCCGGTTGTGCCTGAAGTGTAGTTGATCTCTACGGGCTCGGAATTATCCCGATTGGCATATCTGATATCCTCGGAAGTGAATCCTTCCGGATAGCGGCGGCGGAAGCGGCGCTTGAGCAGCTTGAGGTGTTCGCTCGCCGGATTCGATTCGCGTTCGAGAAGCACTTCGTGGCGGTCGATATCGAACACTCCCTCCACCTCGAGCAACGACTCCGGATTGATATGCTCCCAGATCGAAGAGCTGATAAAAAGCAGACGCGAGCCGGAGTGATTGACGATATGGGTGATGTCGACGGGATTGAAATCCGAGAGTATGGGCACAATGACCGCGCCATACGTGACCACGGCCATATAGATCTTCACCCACTGCACCGAATCGCGGCCGCAGAGCGCCACCTTGTCGCCCGGCCTCAGACCGAGGGATTCGAAGAAGAGGTGGGCTCGCGCGATGGTCGCCGCAAGTTCGCCATAGCTTTCCGTGCGGCCGCCGGAATAATCGGTCAATGCCGGAAGATCCCAGTTTTCTATGAAACTCTTTTCATAGATCTTTATAAAATTCAATATCTCATATGGCGGACGAAGTCCGTTGTCTTTTCTTTTCATATCGGGTATTATTTTGAGCCGGGGGCTGCATCTTCCTCAAGTTGCTTTTCATAGCTCGTCGGATCGGCTTCAAGCACAAAATTCTTGCGTTTCCATATCGCCACGAGTAAAACGGCCACAAGCACACATCCATTGAATATAAACGAGAAATTCGGATTATCATGCGCGTTGAAGAGATTTTTTGCTCCGCTGATAATGAAGGGCACAAGCGATATGCCGATATAATTGCATGTCAGAAGATAGGAGAAATAGGCTGTCGATTTCGCCGTGTTGGGGGCGATATAGGAAGTCTTGTCGTAGATGACCGGCTGCACCACCCCATAGCCCAGGCCCATGATGAACACGCCAAGAATAAACGACCAATAGGCATGCAGCACTCCGACCATAAACAATCCGACGACACACAGCAGCAGCGCCACTTGCATCGTATAGCGTTTCACAAGCCGGATGATGCGGGCCAGGAAGAAGCCGGAGAGTGTGGCGGCGGTGAAGAACATTGCCGTGGCCACGCCGACATCTCCCGTCGTCAGATGATAATGGTCCATCGCGAAGGGGAGGTAGTAGCTGACCACCTCTGTGCCGTAAGTGGCCATGAAATAGAGTGCCATGGCGCAGATCATCAGGTGAAGCGACAGTTTCCCCTGGAAATGGAAGTTGACATTCGCCGGCCTCCGGGTCGCATTGCTTTTGGCGATATCTTTTTCAGAGGGACGAGCCGGCTCTTTGAGAGGCTGCATGGGGGGTGCGGGAGCCTCGATCTTATGCTTTTCTATAAAGGTGTCGGTCATGAACGGGATCAGACACAGCGGAATGATCGGCACCATATAGACTATGAACGACAGATGCCAGCTGATCGAAGCGACCCATCCTACAAAAAGAGTCGCGAAGATGACCGTGAAATTGGATATACCTGATTTCATGCCGAGCTGGCGTGTGCGCGCCTTGCCTACGAAATACTGCGAGATGAGGCTCGCGGCCAGAGGGATGACGAGGCCGCATCCGACGCCGAGCAGGCAGCTGAGCAGGATGAGCTCGATCATCGAATCGGCAAAGAAATAGAGCACTCCGGTCAGTGTATACAATGCGAGCCCCATCGCAAGGATAAACATCTGGTTTTTCTGAGTGCAGAGTTTGCCGGAGAAGAGGATAAACGGAATAGTCACAAGATTGGGCAACACTGTCAGCAACTGGATTTCCAGCTCCGTGACGTGATGAAACACGCTGTCGAGTTTACCCATGATCGGGGATATTGCGAGCCCGGGCAGATTGACTGTCAGTGAGATCGACAATATGGCAATTAAGGAGATCAACGGCATTTTGCCACAGCCGGAGTCAACATACTTCATAGCGATAATTTTAACACTTTATTAATTGCACACCGTTTGACCCGGGCTCATCATCGGATGGCTTCGGATCGACAGCTGATTGATCATATGGCGTAGCATACGGCCGATCGCTATGAATTTGTAACGTCGCAATAGGCGCGACGGTTCGAGACTTGGAAATGTTAAAAACGTAATTTTCCGCAACTTTATAGCAACTAAATAAGTTTTAGTTGCATGAATGTCGATTTGTAAACGAACGCTAAAAACCGATATTTGCTTACAATCTCGCATCCACAGACAGTTCACACCATTGAAACCGTCGGTTCGGGCTCTGTCAAAGTCGGTTTTTGAACCCGTTTCAAGCCTTGGGCTGCCGCCCCTCTCCCCGACGCTCGCGCGCAACGCCCGGACGCTCTCGAAAGTCATATTAAATAATGTCACACTCCCCCCGGATCATCAACGCCCTGAAGTTTTTTTTCAATTTAAAGAATACTTCTATGAAATAACAATCTTTTAAAACCCTGAACTATGTCACACTCTTACTCGATTATCGCATGCCTTGCGCTTGCTTTGGCTTCATCAGCGGCCGCATCGGGCGCCGACATGGATTCTGTGGCCGATTCCGACCATCGAAATCCGATCTCGATCAAACGCACCACCGATGTTGAACGCTCGATTCTCGGCCGCCACCGCGAGGATACGGTCAAGAACGTGCCGGCACCTCATTTCGTGGTCAAATCGGCCAACAACAACTTCCTTCTCGCTATCGGAGGTTCGCTCAATGTCATCATGGGAGGTGATATTGGCAACAACCTCTATAAGCAGGATGGAGCGGCCGGCAGTTTTGTCACGAATCAGATCCCGGTGCCTTCCGTCGCCGGGCATAAGGGTGATTTCTTCATCAATCCCTTCAACGGATATGTCGATCTGCAAGTGACCGGACTTGCAGGCACCCCCAACGAGATCTCCGGCTATATCAAGGTCGGCACCAACGGCATCAACTCTTCGATCGTGTTGCAGCGCGCCTACATCACCTATCGCGGATTTCAAGCCGGCCTGCAGCTGACCCTGATGCAAGACAAATATGCATGTCAGCCTCCGACGATCGACCCCGAAGGCCCTTGCGGCGAGCTCTCCGCGGCGGCTTATGAGATCGCCTATCGCTCGAAGAGCTATGGCGGCTTCCGCTTCGCGGCGGCCATCGACCTGCCGAGCTATTGCTCGTCGAACGGCTACTATCGCGGCCATGACTATGCCAAATACTATGGCAAGCAGGTCGACACCTCGCTCGAGCAGTATGTGCCCGACATCCCGATGTGGGTGGAATATTCATTCTCGGAGTGGAACCGTGTGCGCTTTTCGGCACTTATCCGCAACTTCCACTACCGCGACCTTGTCACCGGCAAAGACCGCTACACTACGGGCTACGGCCTCATGCTTTCGGGCAATCTGAGCCCCGTCAAGCCGCTGATTTTCTATTATCAGGTGGCCTACGGACACGGCATCGGAGCCTATCTGCAGGATCTCGCCGGGCAGGACTTCTCTTATGTGCCCGACGACGACAACCCCGGCAAGATGAAAGCCTCCCCGATGCTCGGCGCTGTCGGCGGCCTCACCTACAACGCCACATCCAAGCTGCAGTTCAACGCCATGTTCTCAGGCAGCCGAATCTGGGATGTCGCTGACTACGCCACAGCTCCCGACTCGGGATGCAACTATAAATACGCGCTCTACGGCGCCGCCAACTGCTTCTATCAACTCAACTCCTATCTGCAGTTCGGACTCGAATATCTCTGGGGTCGGAAAGTCACATGGGACAAGGGGGGAGCCAACGACAGCCGCATCCAGGCCCAGGTGGCATTCACATTCTGAGCCTCATTAGCCAAGACTCACGCATTCAACGCCGGGCAAGCCGACCGCTCCGCTGCCGATTTTGCCTGCAAGTATATAACTCACTTAACCCCCACAGATTATGAAAGGCATCAATACCGGATATGGCACACAGCTCCCGCTATGGGCCGTCTTCAACCTTTACGTGATCTTCATCATCACGTCGATCCCGGGGCTGGCCATCTCCCCTATCATGGGCGATCTGACCAGAATTTTCCCCGGCACGAGCCAGCTTGAGACGCAGTTTCTCACTCTCGGCCCCAACATCGCCGCGATCCCCTTCGTGTTTCTCGGAGGATGGATCGGCACTCGCTTCAACAATATGAAGCTCCTCAACTGGACTTGCCTCTTCTACGGAATCGGCGGCGCGCTCTTCTTTGTGGCGCCCAACATGATCACGCTTATCATCCTGAGCTTCGCCATCGGCATCGCCGCCGGCATCTGCTCCCCTCTGGCAAGCGCTTTCGTCAGCGACCTCTTCGGCGGCACCGAACGCACAAAGCAATACGGCTACACTTCAGCTGTGCTCAACCTTGTGCTTATGGCCTCGACGATCGCCACCGGATATCTGGCAAAAGTCAACTGGCGTCTCCCCTTCCTGATCTATCTCCTGCCGTTTGTGCCCCTATTCTTCGCGCATAAATTCAAGGGATACATCAAAGAGCCTACCGCCATCCGCTCGGCCGACGCCCAGAAGAAGAATGCCCCGAAGGTGCACTACAAATTCACTCAGAATGTCAACATGAAGATGTTGATCCGCTATTGTGCCTATTATTTCTTCATAACTCTGGTCATCGCCGCAATCAGCCTTTACGTCCCCTTCCGCTTCACCAACTCCTCTACAGCCGGCGACCTCACCTCGATCCTCTTCCTGGGCATCATGGCCTCTGGCTTCACCCTTAATTTCGCATTGAAGTTCATCCGCAAGTTTGTGGCTATCGCGTGTATGATAGCCATCGCAGTCGGCTTCATTCTTATGACCTTCTCGGCCGAGGCCGTGGTGGTCGGCATCGGCATCCTGCTCGCTTCTTATTTCTACGGCATCGCGCAGCCTTACTACTACGACCGACTCTCCAACAACACCAGCCGCGTCGCTCTGACACTGACAATGGCATGGTTTGCCGTAATGGACTCGATCGGCAATGTGGTCGCTCCGTTCATCATCGACGGCATAGCCAAAGTGTTCGGCAGCTCGGCCTCGAAAGATCCGCAGATCGCATTCAGAATCTGCATGTATATGTGCTTCATAGCCCTGGCGATCGTCATCATCCGCAAGGTGATTGTCATCGGGAAAAACCATGGCCACGACAACGATATGAAAGACCATCCGCTTGGTGATTCAGTAAATCCTATTTCTTGACAAGCAGCAGAGCCGCATTCCAAGCTCACTATTCGATTGACACGGTCAGCGTGAGGAATGCGGCTTCTGCAGCGCCAAATATCTTAATTATCCTACTATGTACAAACCGAATTTCAAAAACACCGCCCCCACGGAGTTCGTGCTCAACGACTACACGCGAGGCTACGCCCAGTGCATAGACAACAACTGGAACTACGCCATCTATGCGCAGGATCCGGGCGTCAGCATCTATCAGAACGAATACAACGCCGGCTATGTGCAGGGAAAGGTGCAGACGGGGAAAACCATCCTCGCCACACGCAACAACACCTGGCGATGGTATGTGCTCGATGAAGGCCCCGGAGCCGATTCAACACAGATCCCTCCCGGCGGAGTCGAACTCGCTCAGAACGCTTTGGTGGAAAACTACAATTATCTGACCGACTGGGCCGAAAAATCCCGGACCGATGAAAAGACCATCTCTATCATCCGGCTGATGTTCAGAATGCTCGGCATCTATCACGGCGCGGCCGACAAAGAGCCGCTCAAAAACGTCACGTTCGACAATCTGAAGCTCTCTTCGATGGATCCCGAAGACAGCAAGATGCATGTCGACGATCAGCCGCTGACTTTTATCGACGTCTATTTCCTCAACGCGCAGATGGATCTTTGGGACGCGATCTCGAAGCCGCTTGGAGTCGCTTTCAACAAACTGGAAAAAGATGACGCCGAACACACCCTCCAAGAAGAGAAAGACCGTCAGGAAGACCGCAAGCTCAAACCCGGCGACTGCTCCGGCTTCGTCAAGTATCTCCCCGACGGCGATATCCTCTGGACCCACACAAGCTGGTGTTGTTTCATGGCCCAGACGTGTGCCGTCACCTACGTCATCGGCGACGACTTCCTCACCCAGAACTCATTCTGCCCGGGACAGTTCGGATCCAACACCGACTTCGGATTCAACAAGCATGGCATCGGATTCAACGAAACAACCGAGACCTACTTCTACAACGAATCGAAGACCCTCGGCATATGGCTGACCTGGCGCGCCGCGGCGGCCGAGAACTTCGCCCGCTCGATCGATGAATTCTACGATTATGTCAAGATCGACAACACCGGAACGTATCTGAACGCCTATATGGTGGTCGACGCTTATCGCGGCGAGTTCGGCCTGATCGACATGTCGTATGCCCGCTTCGCCTATTTCAAGGCCGACGGCAAGAGCCTCGACGTCACCGACTCCACGGGCTACACCCCCACATTCCTCGACTACGACCATCATATGGTCTGCCCGACCCATGTGCTGGGTTGCAACATCCCGATCTACAAGCGCATCTGGCGCGAACTCGAGACAATCGACGGCGCTCCGAAACGCCGCTATCAGCTCTATCGCAATATTCCTAATGTCAGCGACATCGAATCGGCGAAAGCCCTCATCACTTTCAATTCCGACAAAGAGCCTATCTCCATCGCCGGACGCTGGGACCTCAACTTCGGCACATCCGAATTCCTCCGTTATCAGCCTCACGGATCGATCGACGCCAAGTGCTTCTCGACCTCTGAGATCAAGCGAGTGCTCGCCGATCTGTCGATGAAGCCTTCGATCAATGGCAAGAAGACGAGCTTCTGGATGAAATTCGGATCGACATATATCGACGGCAAGCCTTTCGTGTGGTCGGATTCTGTATTTGCCCGATTCAAAGAGCCGGAGGAGGTGGATTGCATCCCCGATGCCATCGACGGACGCTGGAACCTCGTCAAAATGTTTATGGAATAATCCCACCTCGGAGTGTCGGCGACGCCGCGGGCCCCGGATTTTCCATCCCGATGCCGGAGCCGGCCTCCACAATCAAGACTCAAAGTTATGGCTAAATACACCCCAAATTTCAAAAACACGGAGCCCGTGGAATTCGTACTCGACGAATTCACGAAAGGCTATGCCCAGTGTGTCGACAACTGCTGGAACTATGCCTTCTACGCTCAAAACCCGAATGTCAGCATCTATCAGAATGAATATAACGCCGGTTATGTCCAGGGCAAAGTGCAGGGTCTCGACCTCCTGAAGGCCACCCGCAACAACTCTTGGAAAAACTTCCTCGTCGGCTCGACCCCTCAGGACGCCATTTCGGTGGAAGTCAAACCGGAGTATCTGCGTGCCTGCGGTGCGACTTTGGTGAAAAACTACGACTACACCTATGAATGGGCGCTCGAACGTCGCGACGACAATCTCGTCAAGGGGATCATCCGACTGATGTTCCGCATGTTCGGAATCTATGAGGGAGCCAATTCGCTCCCGGCCCGTAAGTCGGTGGCATATGAGGATCTTGCCCTCGGTCGACTCGACGACGATCAGCTGAAGCTGGGAGCCGGCGACGACCCGCTGACCTTCCTCGACGTCTATTTCCTTAACGCTCAATACGACCTCTTCGACGCCGTCGGCGATCAGATCGGCCTGGTCATGGGATATGGCACAGCCAAAAAGAAAGATCCCGCCGACAAACCCGACCACTGCACGGCATTCACCAAACTGATGCCTGACGGCACTATCTATTGGACCCACAATTCATGGTGCTGCTTCTGGGCCCAGTCGTGCGCCGTCACCTACGTTATCGGAGAAGATTTCGTCACTCAGAACGCCAACTGCCAGGGCCAATTCGGTTCGAACACCGACTTCGGATTCAACGGCAAAGGCATCGGCTTCAATGAGACGACCCACGTCGATCTCTACGACAAGACCCGCATCGAAGGCGTATGGCTCGCATGGCGTTCGGCCGCTGCCGAGCAGTTCGCCGGCTCGATTCAGGAGTTCTACGATTATTGCAAGCTCGACAACACCGGCACCTACCTCAACGGCTATCAGCTCGTCGACGTCAACACCGGCGAGATCGGCCTGGTCGATATGTCCTACAACCGTTTCGTGCTCTTTGTGGCCAACGGCAAGGAGATCAAGCTGACCGACTCCACCGGCTACAAACCCGGTCCGCTCGACTACGACCACCATCTGATCACTCCGACCCATATCTTCGGTGTCAACCAGCCTGTGTCGTGGTGGGTCGGCTATGAGCTCGAGAGCATGAATCTGCGCCCGATGCGACGCAATCAGCTCTGGGAGCGCATCGACACCGTCAAGGATATCGAATCGGCAAAAGCGCTCGTCACCTACACTGCCGACAACGAGCCTCTCTCGATCTACGGCCGCTGGGACCTCGGCTATGGCACAACCGAAATGCCTCGAATCCGCCCCGACGGATCGGTCGACGCGAAAGCCTGCTCTTCGGCAATGATCAAGGAAGTGCTCGCCAACCTCAGCCGCAAGCCTTCGATCAACGGCAAGAAGACCAGCTTCTGGATGAAATTCGGCACAGCTCCCGTGCAGCAGCTGCCGTTCATCTGGAGCCGCTCGAAATTCGCCGATCTCAAGCAGCCCGAGTCGGAAGATTTCGTGCCCGACGCTCTCGACGGCCGCTTCAACCCAGTGAAGATGTTTATGGAATGATCCCGGCGACGCACCCCGCACTAATTTCACATACACTCCCCCGCTCCGACTGCCGGCGCGGGGGATGATTTTTATCCATATTTGCCGACTCGCGAAAATTTAGTATCTTTCCTCTAAAACGTAATCGGGTATCCTCTTTAATAAGGTACTAAAC
>CAMWNT010000079.1 GCA_947175695.1 uncultured Porphyromonadaceae bacterium | reverse complement strand
ATGAGGGGACGCCCTGGCCGGAGTAGCCTATGATCTGCCAGACGCCGCTGCGACCGTCGACGGGATAAGTCGTGGAATGGGTGCGGGCCACTTCCTGACCGTCGCAGAGCACTGCGTATTCACCGATATATTCGATCGGCTGCCATTCGAGCATTGTAGCCGAGGGGTTGCCGGCGGCGTCGGTGAGGCTGACGAGTCGCGCGATCGGAGTCAACGGAGCCTTGACATTGGGGAGGCGGTTGAGCGCCATTTCGGGAATGGGCTGATTGTCCATCTTGACGATGATCTCATGGTTGCCGGAGAGGCGCTTCGCGGGGATGACCTTGGAGGGATCGAGGGGCTTGCCGTCGAGCAGCAGCTCGGCCACGTTTGAGCCATAGCCTTCGACTGTAATCGACAGGCGGCCGTCGTTGCGATAGGGATAGTCGGCCAGTGTGCGCGTGGCGGCCATTGCTTCGGGCACAAAAGGTCGGATCAAGAGGCCGTCTTTCTCGTAGTTGATGCCGAAGAGGATGCGATTGGTCAAGGCGAGGTTGCCGCTAAGACACCATAGCATGTTGGAGGAGTTGAGCTCGGTGAAGAAGTCGCCGTTGTCGAGGTTGAGATTCTCTTTGTTGGTGGTGAAGAGAGCGGCGGGGCGGAAGACACTGCCGATCGCTTCCATGACTCCGGCTTCGTTGCCGGCCTTTGCCTGGGCAAGCCCCCAGTAGGCGGCGACAAAGGGCCAAAGGGCATTGTTGTGGTAGGAGGGCATGTCGGAGATCTGGGGGTAGAACACCGGAGGCCCGAAGGGAGTGATCGGCGAGGATTCCGACATCTGTCGCTGACGTTCGGGCGATGCTATGTCGTAGAGTATGGCGAGCGACTGGCCGAGAGTCTCCATACGTGGGTTGACGATCTTGTCGTCGAGGCCGTAGGTGTACATTCCCCAATATCCTTTGTCGGGGAGAGCGAAGCGCTTTTCGATTGCCTGCGCGAGGTCGGCGGATTCTTTGGCGAATGTTGCGGCCTCTTTTTTCTTGCCGAGTTCGGCGGCCATTTCCGAGGCGCATTTCAGCACTGCGGCGTAGAGCACATTTGTGCCCATTGCCTCCGATTGCGAGATGTCGACAGTCTGCATCCATTTGGGATAGCTCTGTTCGCGCCAGTCGATGAATGATGTTTCTCCTTTGACGAGGCCGTCGGCGCTGAAGATAGTCTTGGCGTCTTTTGCGATCGAGCGTTCCACAACGGGGTAGACCTTGCGGAGCCATTCTTTGTCGCCGGTTGTTTTGTAGACTTCCCAGGCGGCGACTGCCCAGATCATGCGGTCGGTGCTGACGGGCCATGCGCCTCCGGATCCTGTGTCTTGGATGATCTGTCCTTCGGCGTTGATTTTCTTAAGGAGTGAATGCATCGCAGCCTCGGGCTGGAGAGCGGCCATCGAGAGGATGATGGAGTATGACACGTCGCGGGTCCAGACACCGGCCCATTCTTTACCGGTGCGCAGGGTTGTGTCGGGCTCTACGGCGTTGACCATCTCGTCGAGTGCGAGATTATAGATTGCGCTGTGGAGAAGGTTGGGGGTTTTGAGCTTGGGATATGCCGAGAGGTCGTTTTTGCGATGCCATGTCTGCTCTACAGGCATGAAGAAGCCGGGGCGTCCTTTATAGGTGCTCCGGATCTCTTCGGGGCTTTCGGCCCAAGCTTTGAATTCATTTTGGAAGATGGTGTCGCCCTGCCATCGGTAGGCGTCGGTGGCCACGACAATATTGTCGGCGGCAGAGGCGGAAGAGGCGGCGGCGAGCATGATCGCGGCCGCGGGGATGGTGTTGCGTTTCACGTGTTGGTTTTTATGTGTTTTTGTGAGTATTATGAATTACGAGCGGAGCTCGAAAAATCTCAGTCGGGCGAGAGGAGAGAGGGCGGATCAAGAATCAGCGGGGGATTCTCGAGATTCCCGGGATGCTTGATAATCCCGAGAATCTCGAAGAGTTGGCTTGCGCTTGCGGCCGGCCCGCGCTTATTTCTTCTTGGATTTGCGGGTGTGGCGGGGTGTGTTGCGCCCGTGATGGCGATTGCGTTCGCGACGGGGCTTGTTGGGATTGCCTTCGTCGCTGATGAGGGCGAAGTCGAGTTGCTTGCGGTCGAGGTCGGCTCGGGCCACCTGCACTTTGACGCGGTCGCCAAGAGTGAATTTCTGATGGTGGGAACGGCCGATGAGGCAGAAGTTTTTCTCGTCGAGTTCGTAATAGTCGTCGTCGAGATCGCGGACGGGCACGAGTCCTTCACACATGTTTTCGTCGAGTTCGACATAGAATCCCCATTCGGTCACTCCGGAGATGACGCCCGAGTAGGTCTCCCCCATTTTACCCTGCATGTATTCCACCTGCTTGTAGCGTATCGAGGCGCGTTCGGCGTTGGATGCGAGCTGCTCCATATCGGAGGAGTGGCGGCATTGGTCTTCGAGCTTGAGCTTGTCGGCGGAGCGTGAGCCGTCGGCGTATTTGGCAAGCAGACGATGCACCATCATGTCGGGATATCGGCGGATGGGCGATGTGAAGTGGGTATAGTAGTCGAGGGCGAGACCGTAGTGGCCGACGTTGTCGGTCGTGTAGACGGCCTTGGCCATCGATCGGATCGCGAGTATGGAGAGCATGTTTTCTTCCCCTTTCCCTTTGACGTCGCGCAGGAGGCGGTTGAGGCCTTTGTTGACTTCGCGGGCTTTTCCTTCGGGGTTGATCTTATATCCGAAGCGGGATGCGATAAGGGCGAAGTTGGAGATCTTTTCGGGGTCCGGGTTGTCGTGGACACGATAGACGAAGGTCTTTGCTTTTTTGCCTGATTTCACTTTTCCGATCGATTCGGCCACAGTGAGATTGGCGAGCAGCATGAATTCTTCGATAAGCTTGTTGGCGTCTTTGGATTCTTTGAAATAGACACTGACGGGGCGTCCCTCTTTATCGATTTCGAATCTGACTTCGGCGCGGTCGAATTCAAGCGCGCCTGCATCGTAGCGACGTTTGCGGAGCTGCTTTGCGAGTGAGTCGAGGGTCTGAATCTCTTTGACGAAATCTCCCTGACCGGTCTCGATGACCTGCTGGGCCTCTTCGTAGGTGAAGCGGCGGTCGGAGCGGATGACGGTCCGGCCGATGCGGTAGTTGATCACATTGGCTCTCGCGTCGAGCTCGAATATGGCGGAGAATGTCAGTTTCTCTTCGTCGGGGCGGAGAGAGCATATGCCGTTGGAGAGTCGCTCGGGGAGCATGGGGATGGTGCGGTCGACGAGGTAGACGCTCGTGGCGCGCTGGCGGGCTTCTTTATCGATCGTGGAGTTGGGGGTGACGTAGTGGGTGACGTCAGCGATGTGGACTCCGACTTCCCAGTTGCCGTTGGCGAGCTGGCGGATGGAGAGGGCGTCGTCGAAGTCTTTGGCGTCGCGGGGGTCGATGGTGAAGGTCGTCACATTGCGGAAGTCCTCGCGCTTGGCCACTTCCTCTGGGGTGATGCCGGCGTCGATCTTTTCAGCCGCCTTTTCCACATTTTCGGGATATTTGTAGGGGAGACCGAATTCGGCGAGAATGGCGTGCATTTCGGCTGTGTTCTCCCCTTTTCGTCCGAGGATGTCGACGATCTCACCGCGGGGGTTCATCTGGTCGTCGGTCCATTGAGTGATGCGTGCGATGACTTTGTCGCCCGATTTGCCACCCTTGAGATGGTTGCGGGGAATGACGATGTCGGCGGCGAGGAATTTGGAGTCGGTGATGACCGATGCGTAGTTTTTCTCGACATTGAGTGTGCCGATAAACACCTGGTCTTTGACTTCAAGTATTTCCACCACCTTGGCTTCGGGATCCTGGCCGCGGCGCGATGCGGAGACTTCGACACGCACCTTGTCGCCGTTGAGTGCGTGCATCGAATTGCGCTCGGCCACCATGATCTGCTCGTCGTCGATAATGACGGCGTTCTTGCCATTGGAGCGGCGCACGAAGATGCCTTCGCGTTCGGTGCCGCGATTGGCGATGGCGCGATATTTGCCGAGGCTGACTTCGAGGATTTCTTCGGCCGCCACGAGTTCGTCGAGGATATTGAGCAGGTCGTTGCGATGGGATGTCGACGTGAGGTCGATGCCGTAGGCGATCTGCTTATAGTTGAATGATTGTCCTTTTCTTTCGTTGAGGAAATCAAGGATTCGTCGTTGGAGTTCTGCTTTCTTCAGGCGCACTCCCTGCGCCTTCTGGTTATGCTGTTTCATATCTTATTGAATTGTCGGTTTGGATTGGGGCGCGGCTGTCGCGACGCATTGGCCGGAGATTCCGCTGAATGGATATTGTTTGGATTGCGGTTGGGATTGCGATTGACGGGCCGGAACGGCCGGGCACGCATCTTCGCTATATTAATAACGTTTAGGTCTGCCCCATTTATTACTTTATCTTAAATTTTATTAGCATCCTGTCGGAGGGCATCGACCGATGGGCGCCGTCGCGACGGAGATGCCGGGCCGCGGGCGGTCAGGATTGCGGAGTGTCGGGATGGAAGTGGCGGTAGACGATCTCCCCTTTTGCGCGTCCGATGGCCTGCTGTATTGCCGGCAGCTCGGCTTCGCGAAGTCGCTTGAGACTTTTGAATTCTTTCATAAGGAGATTGCGGGTTGCTTCGCCGACCCCTTTGATGGAGTCGAGTTCCGACACGACCTGTCCTTTCGATCGGCGCAGGCGATGGTGGGTGATTCCGAAGCGGTGGGCTTCGTCGCGCATATGCTGCACGACTCGGAGCGAGGGGGATTTCTTGTCGATATAGAGCGGCAGCGAATCGCCGGGGAAGTAGATTTCTTCAAGTCGCTTCGCGATGCCGACGAGTGCCACTGTGCCGCGTATGCCCATTTCCTCGAAGGCTTCGACGGCTGCGGAGAGCTGGCCTTTGCCGCCGTCGACCACGACGAGTTGCGGCAATGGCTCCCCTTCGGCCATCATTCGGGTGTAGCGACGATGGAGCACTTCCTTCATCGATGCGAAATCGTCGGGGCCGACTACAGTCTTGATGCAGAAGTGGCGATAGTCGCGTTTGGCGGGCTTGCCGTCGCGAAACACGACGCAACTTGCCACAGGGTCGGATCCCTGGATATTGGAGTTGTCGAAGCATTCGATGTGGCGCGGTTCGACACTGAGCCGGAAGTCGGCCTGCATCTGCTGCATGAGGCGCTCGACCCCTTTTTCGGGATCGAGTGCGGCGATCTGTTTTTCTTTGTCGGCCATGTATTGACGGGCGTTTTTTTGGCCGACATCGAGGATTTTCTTTTTGTCGCCGCGCGCCGGCACGACGAATTTGACCCCTTCGAATTCAACGTCGGGAATGAATGGGACGATCACTTCCGAGAAGGTGCGTTCGAAGCGACGGGCGATTTCACTTATTGCCATCGACAGGATCTCCTCGCGACTCTCTGCGAGACGGCGCCGGAATTCGAGATTGAGGCTTTGCACAACGGCTCCGCGATGAAGATGCATGAAGCATACGTAGGCCGATCCGGCATTCTCTTCGTAGGCGAACATGTCGACGTCGTCTTCTTCGGTGCGGGCGATGACGGATTTGGCGTTGTAGCGCGTGACGGCTTCGTATTGATCTTTGACGATCTGTGCTTCTTCGAAGCGCCATTCTTCGCTGAGACGGTTCATTTCTTCTTTGAGATGGCGCTCGAGCAGGAGGGTTTCGCCGGAAAGTATCTGACGCACTTTCGCGATTGATTTGCCATATTCCTCTTCGCTGACGAATCCGCGACACGGGCCGCCGCATTTCTTGATATGATAGTCAAGACAGAGGGAGAATTTATTGCGGGCGATGGCACGCTCGTCGAGGTAGTGGCGGCATGAGCGGATGGGGAAAATCTCGCGGATCAGGCCGAGCACCACCTTTGCCGATTGAGTATTGGAATAGGGGCCGTAATATTTACCGCTCTCCCCTTTTGTGCGAGTCATGAATACGCGTGGGAAGGGCTCTTTTGTGACGACTATCCACGGGTAGGATTTGTCGTCTTTGAGCAATACGTTGTAGCGCGGCTGATATTCCTTGATCATCGCGTTTTCGAGATGCAGCGCATCCTCCTCGGTAGCGACGACGATGAAGCGCATGTCGACGATATTTCTGACAAGGAGATTTGTGCGCACCGAATCATGGCGGCGGTTGAAATAGGACGACACACGGCGCTTGAGCCGCTTTGCTTTTCCGACATAGATGACTGTGCCATGGCGGTCGATATACATGTAGACGCCGGGGCTGTCGGGAAGGTCGAGAATTTTTCGGCGCAGCGCTTCTCCGGGACGGTTGTCGCGCAGGTCGGCAGGCGTACGATCGGGGGTGATCTCAAGCGTAAATCCACCGGCCTCATCAATTGTGCGGCCGAATCCTTCGAGTATTTTGTCGGTGTCGATGCGTTGCATTGTTTTTAGCTTTAGGCGGGAGAGGTTTTTAGGGTTTAGGTTTTAGGCTTTAGGTTTTAGGCTTTAGGCTTTTTCTGATTAATCCTGATTATTCTTGATTGATCATGATTGATCGGAGATGAAGAGGCTAAGAAATTTTAGAGTTGTGGAGAGTTCTTATTAGCAATAACGGCAAATGGCATGCCTAAATTTCTAAAGAGTTGTTAAAGGCGATCGGCCGGAATACGCGCGGGGCGTATTCCGGCCGATTTTGCGGCGCGATACTTCGGCGCCCCGGCATCGAGCCGGGCGCCGAAGTGTAGGGTTCAATACTTGAGGAGCGACGTCACTTCGCAATCTTTCGGAAGATTGTCGCGACCGTTGAGGGCTGTGAGCTCTACGATGAAATTGATATAAATTTTCTTCGGATTCATCGATTTGACGAGCTGATAAGCGGCGTTCATCGTGCCGCCTGTGGCGAGCAGATCGTCGTGGAGCACGACAACGTCGTCAGACGTGATGGCATCGCTATGGAGTTCGATAGTGTCGACGCCATACTCCTTGGCGTAGGATGCCTTAATCGTGACAGAGGGGAGTTTGCCCGGTTTGCGAGCAGGCACAAAACCGCATCCGAGTTCATAGGCGAGAATCGATCCACCGATGAAACCGCGACTTTCGATGCCCACGACCTTTGTCACACCGCGATCGCGAAAGAGATCGGCCATGGCGCAGCTCATTGTGTGGAGCGCATCGCCGTTTTTGATCATCGTGGTCAGATCGCGAAAGATGATCCCCTTCGAGGGGAAGTCAGGCACATCGCGGATTGTGGCTTTCAAAGCTTCAAGTTCCATTTTTCGTAAGGATAGTTTATATGATTTGTTATTGTTTAATTTCTTTCGATTGCGGACGCCGCGAAATCGCGCCGGCCGCCCATTTCCATATCGCGTCGCCGAAGAGAATCACCGGCAAAAACCTCCGATGAAATCGGGATTTTTTACTGCTCCGGCCGCTCTAACTCATTGTCGGATGGAAAAGTGCAATTGTTCCACGTGGAACAACCAACCCGTAAGCACCCGACGTTTCTCACGCTTGTCGGCTTTCGCCCTACGCTCCGGCGAGCATCATCAGGATGCTGACATCGGCGGGCGACACTCCTGAGATTCGGGAGGCCTCGCCGAGGGTGCGCGGACGATGACGCGTCAGCTTTTGTCGGGCCTCGATACTGAGCGATGTGACACTCTGATAGTCGAAGTCGGGCGAGAGTCTGACATTTTCGAGCCTTACCATCTTGTCGGCGAGCTGACGTTCGCGCAGAATATATCCATCATATTTGACAAGTATTTCCACAGCCTCGATTATCTCTTCGCGCAGTTCGGCGGGCAATCGCGACGCCCGGGCTGCTACCCGCGGAAATTGGTCTATCAGATCGGCCAGGGTCAGTTGCGGACGTTTGAGAAGTTCGGTCATGCGTGTGCCGGCCGTCAGCGGCGTCGTAGATTTGGATTCCAGCCAATCGTTGACCGCATTGTCGAGCCCTACTCTTTCCCGCTGCAGAAATTCTACAAACGAATCGCGGGCCTCGCGTTTCCTAACCATCACCTCATGACGATGATCATCGGCCAAGCCGATTTCATAGCCGATCGGAGTCAAGCGCATGTCGGCATCGTCTTGACGGAGAAGTATGCGATATTCGGCGCGGGAGGTAAACATTCGGTAGGGCTCGTCGACACCTTTTGTGACAAGATCGTCGATAAGCACTCCAATATAGGCCTGGTCGCGACGCAGCGTCAGCGGCGCCTTCGACTGCGAAGCCCGAGCGGCATTGATCCCGGCCATCAGTCCCTGAGCGGCCGCTTCTTCATAGCCGGTCGTGCCGTTGACCTGTCCGGCGAAGTATAGGCCGCCGACAAGGCGCGTCTGAAGATCATGGGTGAGCTGCGTCGGGGGGAAGTAGTCGTATTCTATGGCGTAGCCGGGGCGATAGAAGTGGATATCGCGCAGGGCGGGTATCTGCTCAAGCGCCCGGAGCTGCACCTCCCACGGGAGGGAGCTCGAAAAGCCGTTGATGTAGTATTCATCCGTTGTCTCGCCCTCGGGCTCGAGAAAGAGCTGATGGCTGTCTTTATCGGCGAAGGTCACAATCTTTGTCTCGATCGAGGGACAGTAGCGCGGACCAATACTCCGGATCTGCCCGTTGTAAAGCGGCGAGTCGGCAAGATTGTCGTTGAGAATCTTATGAACCGCAGGCGACGTGTGGGTGATATAACAGCCACGCGTCATGAGCCGACGACCCTCCTCGGGAAGATAGGAAAACTTATGCGGTTCGCGCGCGGGGGGCATCGCCGCCGAGGAGTCGGGGGAGGGATTCGGATCTTCGCCATCCTGGCGCTCACAGAGTGTAAAATCGATCGATCGACCGGAAATACGCGCCGGCGTACCGGTCTTCATGCGTCCGGTCTCAAATCCGAGATCCGCAAGCTGCTGCGTGATCCCTTCCGACGACGGCTCCGATATTCGGCCGCCTGCGATCTGCGTCGAGCCGAAATGCATAAGGCCGCCAAGGAATGTGCCGGCTGTCAGAATCACTTTCGGCGCCCGAAACTCCATTCCCAAGAGAGTGCGGACACCCTTCACTTCATATTTAAATTCCGGATTATCAGCGGGTTCTATAATAAGCGACGCCACCATATCCTGGTGAAGATCAAGACCTTGCGCAGATTCCAGTATCTTACGCCACTCCTCGGAGAAGCGCATTCGGTCGGACTGCGCACGAGGCGACCATACGGCGGGTCCTTTCTTGCGATTGAGCATTCGGAATTGAATGGCCGTGCGGTCGGTGACGATGCCCATCCAGCCGCCAAGTGCGTCAATTTCACGCACAATCTGACCCTTTGCAATCCCACCTACTGCGGGATTACACGACATCTGGGCCACACGATTAAGATCAGCTGTCACGAGCAAAGTTCTTGCACCGAGACGTGCCGAAGCTGCAGCGGCCTCACAACCGGCATGTCCGGCTCCGACAACTATCACATCATAATTAAAGTTCATTTCAATCAAGAGTCTTGCGCAGCCTGAGCTAATGCGCCCGGCCGCGCGATTTCCGGAGTGAACGGAAAGGGAGAGTATCTCCCACCCTACCACACTCCAAACTCAAAAACGAATTTCACACGATTTCCATCGCGTCATAAAGTCGGAGCGCGCCATTCTCGGCCTCCTCCATTTTCTCCCGCTCGCCCGGCTCCTTATCGTGAAGGCCGCATAGATGCAGCACACCATGCACGATGACGCGTAGCAACTCGCGATGCGGATCGACACCCAATCCTGCCGCGTTAGACGCTACAGTATCGAGCGAAATCAGCATATCTCCACCGATCTTACGTCCGCGGGTATAGTCGAACGTTATGATATCGGTGAAATAATCATGATTGAGAAACTGTCGGTTGCATTCCAATATCACTTCATCACTGCAGAAGCGATAGCAGAGATTGCCCGCGATACGATCATAGCTCTCGGCCACGGCACATAGCCAACGGCAGACGCGCTCGGTGTCGATCACCGGCATTTCAACTCCTTCAACTTGAAATTCTATCATTAGAATATATAATAAACAGATTGGATCATAACTCCGGGGAGGGGGAGAGAACCAACATTTAACTCTGAAAACGCGACGCTCTATGTTGAGCGTCAGCCAACTTGCAAAAATAGCAAATTATTCGATTTACTCCAAATCTAATTTCGCGACCCCGAGCGCCTCCATGCGATTTAACATAATTTTAAGCTTCATAACATCTCACATGCTATGGCCATCACCGGAAAAGAGCGAACGAAAACGTTGACTTCTAAATCACCCGACAGTGCCACCCTGTCAAAAAACCATGCAATTTGCTATATATCTTAGCCTTAACACAACTTCGACGCAGTTTTAACGCTCTGAGAATCGAAAATTCCCGCACTCCTTATTAAATACACGTGATTCCAAAGG
>CAMWNT010000078.1 GCA_947175695.1 uncultured Porphyromonadaceae bacterium | reverse complement strand
AATCCGGCCTAATCATTTCCGCAAAACACAGTGGCCTGTACTCGGGATGCAATCCGGAGTTCAGGCCACTGCCAAATATTCAATTATCACAACCATCCATCAATCCCTATCTCCACAACAGCTGCGCATAGACGCTCCTGCGCGACAACGAAGGTGAGAAGCACCCTCGTTGCCGGCAGTCGAGCGGCATGTGTAGCGGCGCCCTCGCGCTGACTGCAGACGGATCATACAGCCAGCGTTCCGAAGTAAACGAGAAGATGATCACTAAATCATGATCACCTTATACAGGACTCCCTTTTTGGCGGCATAATCAATCGTAAACTTAGTGCCACGGCTCTTCCCGTCCCAAAAAGCGATCAACGAATCGCAATTATCTACGATCTGCAGATTTCTCAACAACGGAGCTTTCCGGCCATACGTTTTATAATCGGGAAGATACTCCACGAGAGGAATATCATTCATGATCGCATACTCTCTGGCATACCGATCCACTCCCCTCGCTCCGCCACTGACCACAACGTCCGGCTTTACCAACAAATGGGAAGTAATGTCTATCGGCTTGCAGATCCGACTCCCGACAATCGCCAATCTCATAATCTTTTTCTTCATAATAATTCAGTTAAACCAATTGCATGTGGCGCTGATGGCCAGCAATGACGGTTCGATTTTTACATATTTTCTCAAAGCTTTTCTCGCTCTCATGAAAGTAAATCCCGTATTGACCACATTATCTACAAAGTAGATGTTGGGATTGGATTCCAATATGGTTTTGCAGTCAACAGTCTCCATGACCTTGATCCCTGTCCTCACGCCCTTCAATGACGACTTGGATTTTTTGATTTCAAAAAGTTTCTTCCGTGGTGTTCCGGAAAGGAGATCAATGACCGTGCAATCTTGGCGGATGATTCGGATCGTCTCCGCGAGTTGCAGAGTATAATCGGCTCTGCCCGATGACTGGGGCAGTGGAATCAATACGGCATTGGGTGAGATCCTTTGAGAAAGAAGAAGTGCTGCCATCGCAATAGCGGTGGAATCGCTTTTCTTAACGTCAAGCGACAACTTTCTCAATGTGTGGGGATATACCTCAGAATTGGGATACATTTTTCCATAGTAGCCTAAGGAAATAATGTCCTTTATCGTCACTTTGTCTTTCGTTTTTTTCATGATTGATAGTGATTATGCCGTTGGTGGCGGTCGGTTAATTAGTTTTCTCCCTTTTGTTAAGCCTTTTGGCTTATCGGTCGGGAGTATGTTTTATGTGCAAAACCGACTGGGGCCATAGGGAGAAAGAGGCAAGTGTGGAATCGGGTCATTCAGATGGAAAGCGGAGCGGCACTTGACGATTCTCCCGGCCACAGTAACTTTGCACAATAAAACTTCCCCGACACGAGAAGCCAAAGGATTTTCAAAAGAAGATCCCTAATAACACAATCATCAAGAATGGCCACTCCCCTCTCATCACCGGCTTCACACCATCCCCCTATCCCGACAATCATCAATCATAATCTTCAGCGGAATCTCTTTTGGCAGATTGTAGCGGAGCGATGGCGTGACCGGAGGCGAGCCGATCGCGGAGCGCAATATGCCAAATGAGATGGAATCGGATGCCAATCCGGCCTAATCATTTCCGCAAAACACAGTGGCCTGTACTCGGGATGCAATCCTGAGTTCAGGCCACTGCCAAATATTCAATTATCACAATTACCCTTGACAACAACAGTCGTCAATCACAATCCCCACCATAGGCACATAGACGCTCCTGCGCGACAATGAAGGTGAGAAGCACCCTCATTGCCGGCAGGGGAGCATCATGTGCCCGCAATCGTCACTTACCGTTAGGCAGACGGATCTCACCATTGCGAGACTCCCAATCTGCAATATACGCAGTCAACGCATCATTGATCACGGTTTTCAAAAGAGAGCCATCCACAAGCGAAATATACTTCACCTTACGGATCAGCTCCGGATCGACTATGAAAGTGGCCCGGATCTCATTGTTCTTCTCCACCGGCTGATCCTTACGCGGTCGACCGACATTACGCTTTCTCTCAGCAGCCAGATTATCCTTCATCTCCTGAGTGACCTCCGAAGCGTTGCCGTCGGCACTCGCATCCATCGGACTACTATCCCCCATCAACCCGCTCATCAGCGAGGCCAGATTCTTTTTAGCCATAAAATAACTATTATTACAAATAATATAGTTTACCGATTATTTCTTTCTGCAACCTCCTTAGCAAGTGCCAGATAGTCAACCGCGCCATTACTCTTGGCGTCATAGTCAAAGATCGACTTACCACTGAGCGGCATCTCCGCGAGCGCGATATTCTCACGGATCTTAGTCTCGAACACCAGGTCGCCATACCGCTCACGGATCATTCTGACCACCTCCTTATTCAGATTGCGGTTGTTGTAGCGAGTGAAGAACACTCCACCAAGTCTGAGATTCGGATTCACTCGCTTCCGGATTTCTCTGACTACATCGTCAAGCATAGTCAGACCTTTCAGAGGGAGTGCTTCCGCAGTCAGTGGGATGTACAGCTGATCGGAAGCAACAAGTGCGTTTGTGGTGACGATCCCCAGCGAGGGAGGGCAATCGATAAGGATATAATCGTAATTGTCCTTGATCTCCTCCAAAGCGACTTTAAGAATGCCCTCTCTTGCGATCTTTGTAGCCATGTCGATCTCGGCTCTGGCGAGATCGAGCGACGCCGGCACGAGATCCAGATTCTTGCCCACGCCGACTATCGGCAGCGGCGCATCATTGACCAGAGTGTCATAAACGCTCTGGTCCGGATCTTCATTCTGAGTCAGAGTGAACGAAAGATTCTGCTGCGCATCAAGATCGATAAGCAGCACGCGACTCCCCATCAGCGCGAGTGCGGCGCCTAAAGTTGCAGTGGAAGTCGTCTTGCCGACTCCACCTTTGTGATTGGCGATTGTGATAACTTTTGTTTTCATAAGCATCAGTATTATTTAATTACAAAGTTACTAAAAATATTTGATATATTGTTATTAGTTTACCAATTATTTTAAAGAAAAATTGGTGCTATCCCTCAAAAAATCGGAGTTTTAGGTTGTAGAACATAAAAACGGTTTTGTGTAAATGCGTCAGTCTTGCTATCTTTGCAGTATTCAAACTACAACTATATATGAAACTAAACACTACACTGTCAATCATTGCTACCGTTCTGCTGGCAATGATAACCATCAACGTCAACGCACGCACAATCCGCGAGGAGATGACCATCGACGGCATCGAAAAGCCGCACAAGATCTACAACTACAGCGTCAACGATTCGGTTGATCGAGCAATGAGAGAACGTGGATACCAATACGGCAACAGCACGTGGTGGTCGATCCCTATCACCGATACAATTGTACATGCAGATCCCACTTCGATGTGTGGACTACTCGCTGACGATTTCAGCAAATTCTACAAGGATTCTCCAATAGGCAAAATCGCTCCCCTGAAAAGGCGGACGGCGGAATACAAAGATGAATTTGATCGCAAGAATGCAGTTATGACAGAGTGCCGTCAGCGCATGATCGACCACGGCGTATATATGCGCGCGAATAACTTTGTATGGTATCATGAGCATAATTACGACATGTCGACAGGATGCTTTATTCTATCACTACATGGCGACCATCCGACTATTGTTCTGAATAAAACGGCTCATAAAAACATTCTTGAACTTAGAAGAGAACATGGGATCTTAGATTTAGATAGATTAAAAATCACCATAATGGATGACATGCAACAGTATCTTAAAGAAGAAGAACGCGTGCATCGTGGTGGCACACATATGGAAGTTGATGACAATCTCATTGTCCCTATATCCAATTTGGACGTTGCGATGCTAATAGAAGATTGTCGCACAGTTCCCGGAGAGATGTCAAGAGATCTTGCATTCGATATGATATATAAGATGCGCGTTGCTTATCCCGACGACCCGAAGATCTCCTATCTTGAATTGGATGATATTTTCATTGTTCATGCTCCAACGGGCCAGATAGTATGGAGCGCAAAGGGAGGCGATCAGTCACAAGATTTCCGATTGGAATAACCAGTCTCAAGCAACCATAATAATAAGCGTAGCCATAGTGGCCACGCTTATTATTTTTGACAAAATCAATCGAAAGTAGGGCGTAAATTTGGAGATTCCAAATAGAATGGCTAAATTTGCTATCCCTAAACTAATAGCATCGTCACTTATGGCGATGGAACAATCGTATTGCCCCTATGTATGGTGGTGGTTGCGGAAACGCCCACATGGCTCTATTAGGCCAAGGACACCTAAGCATGGGGGTTTTCTATTTCCCTAAACTAATAGCTATGGACAGTACTAAAAACGAATCGCTCCGCTCGATCCTTTGTTTGGATGAGAATGAAGATCCCACACAAGTGTTAGACGGTCTGAAAGCGATCTACGCCTTTTTAACCGACTACGGTTTGTTTCCCTTTGGTCAACGGACTTCTCCCCTTGATTCCACAGAACTGAACGGTCTGTATAGTCTGCGAATGATAATCAAGGCACTGAGCGACTAATCGCCGAAAGTCGCATCCATCCTCCCTCCGAGCTACGACTTTTCTTACTCACACAAAAAAGAATGCGCGTGACCACATCGGCCACGCGCATTTTTTTACGAACATCCGATCGAAACCGGATACTGCAGGAAGGTGAGATTATGAGTATTATATCTCTTGCAAATTATCAAAAGGATTATCGCCATTCCAACTGTTGTCAATGACAGTAAGAATCTCAAGATTATCTCCGGGAGTGAGAATGCCATTTCCGCCACCAGGAGTGTCAAGTTCCGAATTCATAAGGAAAATTCGAGTATTGGCATTTAAATTAAACGAAGATAGACTATAGGCATCATTCTTACCGCCACCTTGAACATTAAATACAAGTTTATCCATCACTCTGCCTGTAGCTGCATCTTTAAATTCTCCACTGTTAGGAGCAAAGAAATAGACAGATGCTACGTAGTCAAGCTCGCGGCCAAGGCCTGCGATATACACTTTCGGATGTTCATCCTCAGGACGCAGATAGAAATTATTGTTTCCGTACTTCGGGAGTTCAAAATCGATTTCATCGGTTTGCCAGTGCCATGTTTTCGGAAGATACATCACGCCTCCCTGATTCCCGGTATTAAAACCTATTTGGCCTTTTACGCCGGATTCGATAAACTTGTCATAAACAGCTTTAATCTGCGTTTCATCGGAAATCAGATTAACCTGCATAAATGGGCGCTTCATTACAAGAGAGTGAGAACCTGTATTCGGATCAAAGTAGTCCTCACCCTGGACAGAAACACGAACATACCATGCGTCTCCGAGTTTACCCAGATGCTCAATGTTTAAACCGGCATAATCCGACAGGGAAACAGTTTTGTTTTCCCAGTCAATTTTATAAGAAGAGATACCCTGATTCAACTCCTTGTCCTTGTCAGCCCAAACAAAGAGTGAGCATCGATTATCTTCACTATTGACCGGGAAAGTTATGGAGATATCCTTGGTTGTTGTCGTGAAGGTACTACCCGCGAAGTCAGACTGGTAGTACAGGCTACCGTCGGAATTGTAGACCGCATAATGTACATACAGGCATCCATCCTCATTGTTGAACATGTCCCAATCTGGAACAATGTCAGTCTCTCCGGCGCGCGTGCGCACCTCGTTGGGAATCGAGACTTGGATTTGCTTCACGGTTGATCCTTTCGGGAAGGTTGCTTCCAGAGAAGTCTGGTTGTCGGGAACTACCGGCGTGGGCAGATCCTCCTCACTGTTGCAGGATGCAAACGACAGCGACATGCCGATCGCAACCAGCGAAAAAAGAAATTTTTTCATAATGAAATTATTAAATGTGAAAAATTTATAGAAAACTCAGGCAACTAACTTCATAGCAATCTGACTATAGCAGATTCTATTCAAACTAAAAACTATAATTACACTCAATCTATAACACATAAAAAAAGTGCTAAAGTCAGAGTACTATGAAGATAGTGTCGTCGTATTTATCATTGAACCCCATCCCGCCGGAGTTGTTATCAGGCCCTTTCTCACCCTCTTTTACGGTGAAGAGCTGAGCCTTGACGTTGGTGATACCACCGCGGATCAGCGGAATCTGAATAGCATTGCGCCGTGCGCGAAGCACACCCGACTGATCGTAGACTTCCACCTTTACAGTCAGAGTCAGTTCCTCGGTTTCAGCGAGAATATTGTCGGCTGTGATCAAATCTCCCTCAGAGGCATGGTATAAGATACCGCTCCAATGATGGCAGATCTTATCGGTCAGCAGATTCATCGATGCCGGCACTCCCTCGGGATAGCTGACAGCGATACGGCCTACGGCAAAATCGGGAGAGTCGGAAGCCGTCAGCCGATACTGCGCCATCATCGTTGAAAGAGTCATCTCGACGGTAGGCGTGCGATAGGAGACGGTAATATCGCGTGCGACAGAAAAACCATTCTTATAATCATCGTCGCCCTTATATCCGAACTTGTCGACCAGAAGCATATCCGTGAAATCATCAACATGGAAATAATGATTGTCGGATCTCTCGGTTGGTTCATAATCGGCCCAGGCGATCACTCGATATTTGCCCGGCGAAAGCGAGAGCGAAAATTCGGGAGAGTCAGAAATGATCGAAGCAACAGGTTTCGGGTAGACCGGTTCTTCCTCGGAATCATCAGATCTTACTGAATAAGCCTGCAATGTCGACGGATCGTAGACGCTGACCACATAGCGGATCGGATAATCGACAGCTCGCGTCTCCTCCGGATATGACTCCACATCTTTATGATGGAAAAACGAATCATCCACCGAAAGCGAGAACGCCACCTTATCCCGATAATCGGGACGCAGACAATCATCCTCCGGCGGCTCGATATGCTCCGAGCAACCGCTGAGAAGCAATGCGACCGCCAACAGCGACGGGAATGTAAATGTATATAGTCGCATAATAACAGTTCTTGACAATACTTACTTCCGGATTGTGATCACCGGCCTTACCTTATGCGGTTGATTCTTCGGAGTCTCCACTATGTCGCCATAGTTCATAGAGAAAAGCCATGCCTTATTGGCCTCCTGGCCTTCGACCTCGGTAGAACTCCAGATCCAGCAATCCGCATCATCATCCGAGATGGGATCGCCACCTACGGCCACAATCCTCTGATTGACGAAATCCTTGACCGCGAAAAGTCGCCTTAGCTCTTCGATTGACGGTATGTAGGCACTCTGACCATAAGGCCAGAGATCGAACACATAGTTCGCCATGGGCGACGACACGCCGTTTGTCGTATAGATGGAATAAGTGTTGGTATTTCCGTCGGCCTCCGAAAGCGAAGCCGACGTGTTCTGTGCTACGCCACAAGAATCCGCGAAAGCGAGATTCGGGCACTCCTTGACATAGACCGCATAGCCGAGAATATCCTTCTCCGGATCGGTCTCAACCTGATACACTATGCCGACGGCCTCCTTGCGAGACTTCGTAAAATCGCAGAGCGACATAACTGTGCCATCCGAACAAAGGATATGTCCTTTATTGAAAGTGGCCGGTTCGTCATGATCGCAGTGACATGACGCGAGGGAGAACAAGGTCATAAACCCTGCGGCAGCTGCCACGCTCTGACGAGTAAAAAATAAAAAATTCATAATAGTATCGGATTGAAGATTCAGATAATAGGAAGCTCAAAAGATTTGATCACATGTTGGCCGGTTTTATCAAGGATCGCCCAATATTCCGAGCGATAGCTTGCACCCTCCTTATTCTTCGCATCATAATCGATCTTGACTTTCCATCCCGAAAAAGACTTATCTACGGGAGTTTTATCATCGGGCATCCGCATATGCGATCTCAGTACGGACATTGCCGTCATCTGACGATTGATCAACTCTCTGACCTCCGGATCAGAGAAACCGAAATCCGACATTGAAGATGTCTTGCGCGAGATGCTATCGCTCACTTTCATCATAAGGCTACCGATTGAATTGAACTCGCTTTCCGAGATAAACTCTCGACCGTAGACGGAATCGGGCGACGACACGGCGCGGATATTGACCGACTCCGGAAGATCGACTGTGGCGAGCAAAGCGTTTTTAGCCGACTCAGATGCGTGGCTTTGAGGATTCTTAGAATGACTCAGAGTCAAAAGCAATATCATGGCCGACACAATGCAGAGCAGAGTCAACCCGAGATAATATAAAAGTGTTCTGTTTAATTTCTTTATACGATGCATGATGTTGGGTTATTGAAGATTAATAATGATTAGGGTTTAGATCAGGCCATTCCACTTCCTGATAAGCATATCGGCGATATTTCGACCCGACATAACGACTGCCCAGCCTTCCGGATCAAGTCCATACCAGAGATTCATCCAGGAGAATGTCTTGACTTGATAGGCGAGAATATAGATGTCTATATTGATTTTCTCCAGACGCGACACAACCACATTGGCGATATAGTATCTTTCAGCCGAATTAAGAAGATTGACCTTATGAGCCTCGGTCTCGCCGCTTGGATTGATGACATTATAGCTGCCCGACGTGACCAGCTGCGACATGAACGGATAGAGAGATGCCATCTGGGCGTAAACATCCCGGATCTGGTCAGACACAACCGCTGCAATTGCAGTGCCTTTGATATTAGATGGAACTGAGTTTGTCAGCAGAGTGATATTCTTTGGAATTTCGACACCCACGAGTTCAGCGGCACGCTTAATCTGATAAAGATTCGTCATCACACTCTGAGCTTCCCTAAGATAGGTGAGCATTTTGTTTTCCACTTCATGTACGCGATCAAGTGCGACGGTCACGGCTGTTTCAGCCGCTATAATCTTTTCCTGCGTCGTCTTACGCTTGCTGTGAATATCTTTAAGTGTAAGAGTCTGAAGCTCGATTGTGGCTGTCAATGCGGGGTCTATCTGTTGCGCATTGATCGCATCAGTGGCGACTAATGCCATCGCGACCACCAAAAATGATACAAATTTCCTTTTCATGATGATAAGAGGTTTTTTATAATTTCATACCCGACTTTCTTCTTTCCGCAAGATTCTCATTGCGCTCATGCTTTGTAGTGCGAATTTCGGGATTCTCACGCTTGCCGAGAAGGCAGTCATTCCAATCCTTGAAGCCTTTAGGGGGAAGCATATGATCGATTGTTTTATCGATGCCCAATCCCTTTGACAATTGATCCGACACAGGCCGCTCCGGATCAAGAATGATACTCTTGGCATTTGCCACGACTGTTATTTCCTTTTCAGTTTTCATGAACTTGATCGACGTTTCGGCCACTACGGCCATCAGTCGGGCGGCATTGACGCGGCCCGGCATGTCATTGTCGAAACAATCGTAGACCTTGGCATTCGGGAATCGGTCGATGACACCGAGAACCTGCTGATCCGAGAAAGTGCCACCAAGCGAAACCAGAGCAAACGGACGGACAGGATTCTCCAGTCGAGTACTGTTAAGCTGATAGAACGACATCGCATCAAAAGCCGACTCAAAGAAATAGACATCGCTGACCATAGCACCATTGCCGTTAGAGAAATCGGCCACCCAGCCGGCTGAGTTGGAATTTGTGCCGGAAGCTTTCGACTTGAAGCCACCGAAACCTCTGATCTCATATCCTACGATCCCCTCCTGACATCCCGACACATAAGGGAAACCGATATTGAAGCCGTTGAAATTACGATTCTGACGATCCGACACGAGGCGTATGAACGGCGCGAAGCGCTGTATGGTAGTGTCGCTGAATCCGCGAGACTTAAGCAACCCGGGCATTCTGTTGGGGTCGATCATCTTTGTCTCATATCGGTCGGGATCGAAAGGCTTGTTGCCTCTGTTGGAATTGATATGTTCAAGATCCTCACGTATGGTCTGCTCCGGCATGTGAGCCAGCCGCAGTAAAGCATTGGTCACTTGCTCCCACTCGTTTTTACCCGAAGTGTTGAAAGATCCGAGATTCTCACGAATGAGAGTGATCACGTCACCATGAGAGCCATCGCGACGAAAGAATGTCTGAGCGGCCTTATTGGCGGTATTCCGGATCACCAGAGTATCCTGCTTCACACCACCACTATTGAGAGTCATCTCAAAAAAGCGGCCTACGCCGGCACGCCGATCGAGACGATAGCCTAACGAATAGGCGACATCGTCAACGCCGACTTTAGCTTTCAGTTCTTGAAAGCTTACTCGGTGATTTCGGTTGTTATCGGAATATCCTGCCATGGGTTATTAGGATTACAAAAATAAGGGTTTAATATTCGGGCGACTTCTTAAGATTCGCCCAACTGCACTCAGCCAATTTTCAATGCCGACTCCTTTTTCTGAGAGTGGTTGTTCAGCTCAGTTTCAAACTTCCGCGAAGCGACATTCTCAATAAATTTCGCTCCCTCCGGTCGATTAGAAAGCTGATTGTAGGTGAAAGCCTCATGACGCGACAGCGGTTTGATCCCGAGGCTTTCTCCGTCAACTGTCATTCTGACCGATGTCTCACCTTTTTTGGCGCGCTGCACACTGACTTCCCGATCTCCGCTCAGTTCCGGAGTACGGCTCTTCGCCTCCGAATCGGTTTTGCACTGCAGCGTCGGCATATCCAGCGCCATTCGCTGCTTATCGATATGCGACAGGATCATGTCAGAAGCCTTATTGACATCCGACA
>CAMWNT010000077.1 GCA_947175695.1 uncultured Porphyromonadaceae bacterium | reverse complement strand
CGCCTCTTCTTTTTTTTTTTCGATTTTGTTTTTTCTTATACTAAATAGGTGGGGGGGGGGGGGGGGGGGGGGGCGCGCCCCCCCCCCCCCCCCCCCCCCCCCCCCGGGCCCCGGCCTCCCGGTGGCGACAAATGCGATCGGTAAAGACCTCGACGGTTAGAGCTGGAGGAGCGACGAGCTGCTGTCCTTGTTGTTGAGATTGCGGCGACCGGAGCGGAAGATGGTACCGAAGTCGGCCGAGTAGCTGACGGTCAGCACAACCATGTTGCCGTTGTTTTCGATATAGCGCTCACGATATGAGGGATTGACGGATGAATAATCCCACGCCGGATAGCGGGTGCCCTTCTTGTCAAACATATACATCCAGCTCGCGCCAAGCGTCCAATGCTTGTCGGGACGCCATTCGAATTGAAGGGCATCGCCGTTTTCGTCTTTGCCGACATAGTGGCCGCTAAGATATTTGCCGGGCAATTTGCGCCAGTAGGACACAGTGAACGGACCATGATTCCACCACACGGTCAGGCTCCCGTCGACCGATGTCAGGCGGTGGCTCCAGTCGGATCCTGCCGTCTGATAATGCGACAACCCGACGTAAAGGCTTGCCCCGAATCCGTGGATATCACTGAGACGCATCGTCAGATCATTCCTAAATACGCGACTATAACGCGCATTGACCGATTGCGAAAGAAACAAGCCGTCGCCCATATATCTGACATCGCTGACCACACTGTTGCGGGTGTCGGCATACGATGACTGCAATGATGCCTGGAATTTACGGTAGACGTAGCTGACGCCGAGTGAGTATATCAGTTTGTCGGCCACTTTCAAATCGGGATTACCGTTGGATACAAGATAGGGTGTCGTCTGCTGCGGATAGTCGGTCAATGCCGTCAGCGACGGGATTTCCGGAGCATAACGGAAAGAGGCCTGCAGACTCCAGCTTCGGTCGATATTCCACGCGGCCTGCACACTCGATAGATTGCGGATGAAGTGGCGCCGATTGAGGTCGTTGTTGATCCAAAATAGTTTGGCACCGGAAGACAACGCAAGATATACGCTACCTACGCGCTGTCCGAGGCGGGCGTAGACGTAGTTGTTGTTTTCGGTCAGTACGGGCCGATAGTCGGTGGTCAGATATTCATTCGTGCTTCGCGAGATTGTGTTCTGGAAGCCGGCCGAGAGCGTGGTCTTCGGGCTGAACATATGGATATAGCTGACCTCCGAGATGAGCGAGCGCCGCCGGCTGTCGACATCCATCAGATAATCCGCCACGCTTCCATCGGCAAACGCATAACTGTTGTCGCGGCGATAGTCTGACGAACTGAGCGTGCCGACCACCTCCACCTCAAGCGAGTTCTTCTCATTGAAATCCTGATGCAGGAAAAGGTCGAGCGATGGGTTGATATCTCGGTTTGTGGTCAGGTTGTCGTTGTCATATTCGCCCGTCGCAGAGTCGATTGTATGAGCGATGTTGCGACTTTTACTTGTCGCGGGAGTAATATTGAATGCGGCGGAAAAGAGAGTCTTAGCCGTCGGACAGAAATCATATCGCAAACTGAGCGCATTGTTGAAATAGTTGAAGGGATTGCGATCATGCTCTTCAAGATCCACGCGAAATCCATCGCCGATGAAGCTTTGGGTACGGTTGTCGTAGACACGCTGATAATTTCGCCACGACGGAATATACTGCAGCGAAAACTGCGACGGGCCCTGGTGATACGACGCCTTGATATTGGCGTCGACGAATGCCGTCGTCACGGCACTTCTCCCCCACGCGTAGACCTGACCGCCATCCGTGCGTTTCTTCAGAGTGATGCTGATCAAGCCGGTGCGACCCGAATCGGCATATCTCGCCGGAGTGAAGCGCGAATACTCCACCTTTTCGATATCCTTAGGGAGCAGAGCGTTGACATCGTCGATCGTCGACGGGACGCCATTGATCAGAATGACCGGAGAGCCACCGTCGACCGATATGCTGCGATTGACCGGATTTGCCTGCAATCCCGCGAGCGGAAGCTTTTGGAATAGACTTATTGCTGTCGACGACGCGTCGAGATCCGATGCCGAAGGATAGACGATCGTGCGCCCCTGCGAGTTGACGACAGAGTTACCTGTGACAGTCACTTCGTCGAGAGTGACACCCTCATCGAGCCATACTTTGCCGAGATTGAGATTCTTCGTGCCCGCTTCGACCCGGATATCCGTCGGTGAGAAACCGACCATTGATATTTCCAGATTGAGGGCGGAGTTCTCATCGGTGTCGACGATGAAGGCTCCCGTCTCATCGGCCGATGCGCCGCCGATCAGTCGCGAGCCGCAAAAGAGGCGGCAATTGGCGCCGGCGACAGCCGTCGAGTCACTCGAAGCGACCACGACGCCGCGGATCGTGCGGGCGTTAAGCGCCGTCAGCGAGCATACCAACGGCAGAAGCAATATAGATGTTCGTTTCAGCATCTGCAATCTTTTTTAGCCTTATATTCAATCGATTAACATTACGACTCACTTCAAGATCGCACTCTTGGAGAGATCCGCCCCACCAAGTTCGTCGTATTCATGCACTTTCTTGCCGTAGCCGAATGTGTATGTCGCCGTGAGGCGGAAGCTCATATGATAATCGATACCGTAGCTGCGGATGTCGTTGCTATAGTAAGGGCTCGTCAGCGTTGTGCGCGACGTTTCCCAGTCGGTGCGAAGGAAATTGTAGGCCGCAGCCGAAAGCTTCAGCGCACCTCTGCCCCATCCGAGCTGAATCAAATAGTTGGAGGGGTTGTGAATCGTGCTTCCGGAATCGGAATCAAGCCATTTCGACGGAGAGGTGTAGTATCCCATCAGATAGAAATTGCCGAAATACCATGTCAGCTGCAGTGTGCCCCCCGCGGTGCACATCGACTGTGAATACTCGCCGGTTGTCTTGTAGGCTGAGAAACTCGGAGTGACCTTCGCGATAAGTTTGCCGTCGAGGAAGCGGCCTGTAGCCGTCGCCATAATCCAGCCGCAACGGAAATTGCCGTCGTCCGCGTAACGACGCAACATTGTGCCGTCGGGTCCCGTCGGGGTGTAAAGCGAAACAACCCGGTCGTCATAAGCCGAGAAATTTGCCGTGAAAGCGAGTTGCCATTTATTGTTGGGAAGCCAGGTGTAGGTGGCTCGAATGTTTTGCTGCCATGAATTCCCCAGACCGGGTGTACCGGCATACCACATCAATGCGTCCTGTTGCAGCATCGTCGGACTTTTCTCATACGTTTCAGGCATCTGCCTGCCGAAAGCATAGGTCAACGAAAACTGGTTGTGAGAGTCGGGGGTCAGCGTCGCAAAGACGTTGCCCTGCGGATAGTTGTCGATATCCTTGATTCCTGAAAGGTCGGAATGGGTATACACCCACGACACGAGGGCACCGGCCGACCACAACTGCTGTTGATATGTATACTGCAGGCCGAGCATCGTTCCAAACACACAGTAGTTCTGTCGCGAGGGAGTGTTGCCGAGATAGTTGATGCCGTAGGATGTATATTCCGCATGTCCCAAGGGCATCAGGAGATTGTTCTGATTGAGATTCCAAGTCAGATATGGAGTGACCTGCACATAATCAGTGGTTTCGCGGGCATTGTTGACAATGTCGACGAGATCATCCTCATAGTGAGAGTCGGTGGCGTCGCGGCCATGCGTGTAGCCGGCATCAACGCTGAGCCCCATATTGTCGCGCAGTACGGAGTAAACGTTTAAGCCATATGCGAGCTGCCATTTGCGCGAGGATGCCATTGTCGACGATGTGGATGCCGGCAGGAAGGAGTCGGCATACGTCAGACTGTTGAGTGAATTGTTGCGCGGAACGCCGGCGAGTGCGAACGAGAGATTGTTGGACACCTGCATCCGATCCGCGGCATATAGCGCGCGGAAACTGACGTTGTTGGTGTTTGATCGGAAGCGTGATTCAAGAGGTTGCGAGATGCGCTCCACGTTCTGCGGCCCCGAGCCGTAGAGATCGGGGAATCTGAACTGCTCGACGGTCTGCGATCCTGTATGTCGGTTGGTGGTGTAGTCTTCGTCTACGAATAGATCGTAGGTCATCCGCTTGTAGGTGAATTTGGAGTTGACCGAGCCTGTGGTGTGATGCACGCCGAGATATTGCTTGGCCGACAATTTCGTATAGCCGCCCCATTCATACTTCTGCATGATGAAATTGAGCGCGTATTTCGCACCTTTAAAGCGGGGATCTGTCGGGTAGATCAGATATTCCACTTTCTTGACATCCTTAGTCAGCATACCGTTGAGATCCCATTGCGTGGCGGGCACGTAGTCGATAAATATTGCCACGTCCGATCCGTCGATCGCCTTGACCGATTGACTTATGGGATCGACATTCAGCTGTGGAATCGCCATGTGGCTGAGGAGCGACACGGCATCGGTGGCTGCATTTTTCTGACGCGCACCGGGAATGAAGGTGGCGGTTCGTCCCTCGACCGACTGATTTTTGGCTTCGACTACAAACTCTTGGAGATCTTTTGCAGCGACGCTGTCGGGTGTTTCTGTCGCGGCGGCTGCGGATGCGGCGGCTGCCAGACAATATATATATAGCGGATAACGGAATCTATATCGTGGGTATGGAAGTTTCATTTTGCGGGTTAGCATATATTATAATCTGCAAAGTTAAGATAAAATTTGGTAAAAACGACAAACAATGAAAAAATTTCCGCCTCATTGCTACAAACAAAATACAAATGGCCATCCAAAGTTACCGGATAGCCATTTGCATATTTTAGTTTTCAAATTCCGTAGAGGTCACGGAATCAAGATTTTTCGAGCCTCCTTGCCGATCTTAACGATATATAGACCGGAAGCCGGGAGCGCTATTTGCGTCGGGTTGGAGCCGAAGCGATAGTTTCCTACGACGATACCCGATGCTGAATACACCGCGCCATCGACAGGAGCATTCGCAGTAACTACCAGGTTATTGCCGTCGATGCGGATCTGCGGCTCGGCTGCCTCGGCTACAGCCTCGACGCCGGTTGTGTCATACGAGTATATGATCGTGCCGTTGTCCGCAACGTCAAGGAGAACGCTCCCTCCGCCCTCGGCCTCGAAGTAAATATTCTGAAGGAATCCATCTATCGATGACAGTCCCTTGATCCATTCACCCTTACCATAATACGTCTCGCAAGATTCATTATCGTATTCCTCCATCTTCATCAATGTCCATTTACCGGAATCGAAACTGTCGTCGAGTCCGACGCATTTCACGTATGTATGGACCGGAGTTTTATCATGAATCGATGACGATGGAGCATAGACATAGCACCCCTCACCCGGCTGAAGCCCGAAGTCATACAGCAGATACCACTTGGTATTGTACGCTGACTTTAAAAACACTTTTTCACCTTCTATCTTCAGATTTCCGATGAATTCTTCATTGGAAGGATCTTCCTCATACCATCTTATGACATTGAAGCTGTCGCCCTCATTGGTCTCTTCAATCGTCACACACTCTATGCTTGTAGGCAGATACCAAAAACTTGTACTCGTGATTTTAGTTCGCCACACCATCCCGTCGGCCAGCCGTGTCTGTCCGCACATCAACAGCGGCATCGACAGAAGCATGATGAGCATACTGAGCGGACGAAATAAACTCGCTGCTTTAAATTTTTTTTGATAGAATTCTTTCATAGGCGTGGAGTATTAGGTTTGATAATATCGCAAATTTAAAAAAAAGAATTAAATATCCAAAAAAATATTTATCAAATTTTGATTTTTTGAAAAAAAATTATTTTGCCAAAAGAGAGAGCGTCGCTTACCGATGGCGGGAAGCGACGCTTATGCGGGCCGCCGCCCCGAGGGCTCGCACGCGAACCGCCCACCGCGGGCCGGGGGGGGATTCGTGGAAGGTTAGCGGATGAAGAGGAGCTCGCGATATTTGGGAAGAGGCCAGATTTCGTTGTCGACCATCAGCTCGAGGTCGTCGATGCTCTTGCGGATCTTCTCCATCAGCGGGAATACGTCGTCGTGGTAAGCGATCGCTTTCGAGCGCTCGTCGGGCATGTGATTGGCTTTGCGACGGGCGTTGACCATCAGTTCGACGTTGCTCTTGATAGCAGCCATATTGTCGGCGATCTCTTCGATCGAAAGCATGTCCTGGCGCGCGATCTTGTCGGCCTTGTCGCCCTTGAAGAGCTGCTTGATCTTGTAGACGTTGTCGAGCAGGAGGCTCTGATAGCGCGTAGCGGCGGGGATGATGTGGTTGATTGCGAGATCACCGAGCACGCGGGCTTCGATCTGGATCTTCTTCGAATACATCTCCCATTTCACTTCATTGCGGGCTTCGAGCTCCTTCTGAGTGAAGACGCCTGTGCGCTTGAACATCTCGATGGTGTCGGGACGCTGGTAGGCGTCATACATCAGCGGGGCCGATGTCTCGACATCGAGTCCGCGGCGTGCGGCCTCCTCTTTCCATTCGTCGCTATAGCCATTGCCGTCGAAGTGGATGGCGCGGCTTGCGCGTATGAGCTTTTTGACCTCGTTGAGGATGGCTGTGTCCTGAGCCTCACCGGCAGCAACGGCAGCGTCGACTGCGTCGGCAAACTGATTGAGCTGGTCGGCTACGGCGGCGTTGAGCGCGATCATCGCGGCCGCACAGTTGGCGCTCGAACCGACGGCGCGATATTCGAAGCGGTTGCCGGTGAAGGCGAAGGGCGACGTGCGGTTGCGGTCGGTGTTGTCGATACGGAGCTCGGGGATCTGGCTGATCTCGAGTTTCACCTTCTCCTTGCCTTCGAGCATGATTTCGTCGGTCTCTTCGCGATCGATCTCGTCGAGAATGCGGCTGAGCTGAGAGCCGAGGAACATGGAGATGATTGCCGGGGGTGCTTCGTTCGCACCGAGGCGATGCTGGTTGGTGGCCGAAATGATGGTGGCTTTCATCAGCGCGTTGTGCTTGTGGACAGCGGCCATAACGTTGGCTACGAAGGCCACAAACTGCAGGTTGCGCTCGGGAGTCTTGCCGGGAGCGAAGAGCAGCACGCCCTTGTCGGTGCCGAGGCTCCAGTTGTTGTGCTTGCCGCTGCCGTTGATGCCTGCGAAGGGTTTTTCATGAAGCAGGACGCGGAAGTTGTGGCGACGGGCCACTTCCGCCATCAGCGACATCAGCAGGAGGTTGTGGTCGTTGGCGAGGTTGGTTTCCTCAAACACGGGAGCGAGCTCAAACTGGTTGGGAGCCACCTCGTTGTGGCGGGTCTTGGCGGGAATGCCGAGCTTATGGCATTCGATCTCGAGATCAAGCATGAAGGCTTCGACGCGGCTCGGAATCGAACCGAAGTAATGGTCTTCAAGCTGCTGGTTTTTAGCCGATTCGTGACCCATCAGCGTGCGACCGGTCATCACAAGGTCGGGACGCGCCGCATAGAGCGCTTCGTCGACGAGGAAGTATTCCTGCTCCCAGCCGAGATAACTGCTGACGTGCTTCACTTCCGGATCGAAATAACGGGCCACGCGAGTGGCTGCCTTGTCGACAGCGTTGAGCGCCTTAAGAAGCGGAGTCTTGTAGTCGAGGGATTCGCCGGTGTAGGAGATGAAGATGGTCGGGATGCAGAGAGTGCCGTCGATGATGAAAGCGGGCGAGGAGATATCCCATGCGGAATAGCCGCGCGCCTCGAAGGTGTTGCGGATGCCGCCGTTGGGGAAGGAGCTTGCGTCGGGCTCTTGCTGCACGAGGAGTTTGCCTGTGAACGCTTCAAGCATTCCCCCCTTGCCGTCGTGTTCTACAAACGCGTCGTGCTTCTCGGCTGTGCCGTCAGTCAGAGGGTGAAACCAGTGGGTGTAGTGGCGTGCGCCGCTTTCGATGGCCCATTGCTTCATTCCCTGGGCAACGCTGTCGGCGAGCTTGCGGGAGAGGGGCTTTTTGTTGTCGATGGCGTCGACGAGGGCCTCGTAGGTGTCCTTGGGAAGATATTCAAACATCTTCTGGCGGTTGAACACCTGGCAGCCGTAATACTTGTTGACTCTCTCCTTGGGAGTGTCGACCTTTACCGGTTTGCGGGCGGATGCCACTTCTACGCTTTTGAATCTGAGATCTGACATAAATTTATATTTGAATATGGTAGTTTGATTTATCGATTGAGTTCGTTGCCGCGACTGCTCCGACTGCTCAGAGCGTCAGCTCTTTGATGCGGCGTGTGGCTTCGAGCGTCTTTTCAGCCGTGTTGAAGCCTGTGAATCTCAGCCATCCCTCGCCGCATGCTCCGAAGCCTACACCCGGAGTTGATGAGAGATTGGCTGTGTCGAGTATTTTCTGGAAGAGTTCCCATGATCCGGGGTTCCCCTCTTTGACTGTCGGGCGAAACCACACATAGGGAGAGTTGACTCCGCCGACCACTTCCCATCCTTTTTCCACGAGAGCCTCGCGGAGGAGGCGTGCGTTGCGCATGTAATAGTCGACATGTGTCTTGACAGCCGCTTTTCCCTCCGGAGTGTAGAGGGATGCGGCGGCACACTGCACGACATAGCCGACGCCGTTGAATTTCGTCGACTGGCGACGACGCCACATCTTGTTGAGATCGGCAGGCTCGCCGGAGTCAAACGTGAAGCGGAGTGTGCGGGGCACAACCGTGTAGCCACATCTGACGCCGGTGAATCCGGCTGTCTTGGAGAAACTGCGGATCTCGACCGCCACTTTCTCCGCTCCCTCGATTTCATATATGGAGCGGGGCACGTCGGAGTCGGTGATATACGCCTCGTAAGCCGAGTCGAAGATGATCAGCGAATTGTTGGCCAGCGCGAAGTCAACCCATTTCTTCAGTTCGTCGCGAGTCAGTGCGACGCCTGTCGGGTTGTTGGGATAGCAGAGATAGATGACGTCGGCGCGATCGTTGGGGAGCGAGGGACGGAAGCCGGCGGACGCAGGACATTCAATATACGTGAAGTTGCTCCAGCGGCCGGACTGTTCCTGACCACCGCGACCGGCGAGCACATTAGCGTCGACATAGACGGGATAGCCCGGCTCGGCCACTGCGATGCGCACATTCTTGCCGAAGAGGTCGGTGAAATTACCGAGGTCGCTTTTCGCACCGTCAGACACGAACACGTCGTCGGCGCCTATGCATTCGATGCCGCGGCGTACATAGTCATGCTCTGCAATCAGTGAGCGCAGGAATTCATATCCCTGCTCGGGTCCGTAGCCATGGAAGCCGGCGCTCTCCCCCATCTGCGTGGCGGCGTCGCGCATGGCGTCGACCACAACTGCAGGGAGCGGGAGCGATACGTCGCCGATATCCATGCGGATAAGTTCTTTATCAGGGTTCGCTTCGCGGAATTCGCGTATTTTGCGTGCCACTTCCGAGAATAGATATGATTCGGGAAGGATGGCGAAGTTGTCGTTAGCCTTAAACATTTACCTATAGCGTGAATATTAAAAACAATTATCGGAACATTGTCGGCCGTTGGATTTGGGGTTGACGATGTTCCGATTCAAATTGGTTGTGGTTGAGAGGAGGCGGGGGTGGCTGAGTCGGTGGGCGCTGCGGCGGTGAAGCCGTCGGGAGCGCCTGCTTCCGAGCCGGGTCGGCAGGAGGGGGAGCCGGCCGGTGAGGTCGGCGAGTAGTAGTAGCGGCCGTCGGCCACTGTGGCGGCGGGGCCGGTCATGAATACGTGGCCGGTGGCTTCGTCCCATTCGATAGTCAGTGTGCCGCCGCGAAGGATGATGTCGCAGTGGCGAGAGACGCGGCCGGTCAGTGCGGCGGCCACGGCGGTGGCGCATGCACCCGTGCCGCAGGCGAGTGTCTCGCCCGAGCCGCGTTCCCAGACTCTCATCTCGATCTTTTCGGAGGAGATGACGCGGGCAAATTCAACGTTGACTTTCTCGGGCCAGGCGGGATCAACCTCAAACGCCTTGCCGATTTCAAGCACTTCGTGATCCGTCGGACTATGGTCGATAAAGATAACCCCGTGAGGATTTCCCATGCTGACGGCGACCGCACGATAGGCTCTGTCGCCATACGCAAGCTCTACAATCCCCGCGCCCGATTCATGGAGCGACGTTGCTATCGCCGGCACATTCACCGGCTCGAGAGTCGGCTCGCCCATGTCGACTGTGACCGTCGCCACTTTGCCGTCGTCGCCAAGATGAAGCCGCAGGATCTTGATCCCCGCAAGCGTCTCAAGTGTGACGGTGGTGGAAGCGGTCAGACCGCGATCGTAGACAAATTTACCGATGCAGCGCGATGCGTTGCCACACATCTGGGCCTCTGATCCGTCGGCGTTGAACATCCGCATCCGGAAGTCGGCGCATTCCGACCGAAGAATAGCCACCAATCCGTCGCCACCGACGCCGAAGTGTCGGTCGGAGATTGCACGCGCAAGCGCCGGAAGATCTTCCGGACAGCTCTGAGTGGCATCGATATATACATAATCGTTGCCCGCTCCGTGCATTTTGACGAATTCTATTTCTTCTATTGTCGGCATTCTTCTGTTGTCGGTTTTTATACCTTTCGGTCGCCATCTGCTTCAGGCCACCGTTTGGATATGCAAATTTAGAAAAAATGTTTTACAACATAAAACTTTATTAAGATTTTTTCATAGGTTTTATTATGGAATTTTTTCTTTAATAGCGTCATGTTCTCGCAAAGGCGCTATCAGTCAGGAAGTAGACCGACAATCAACCGATCCGCCGTCATTATCCCGAAATCTGTGATGCGCAGTCGGTCGC
>CAMWNT010000076.1 GCA_947175695.1 uncultured Porphyromonadaceae bacterium | reverse complement strand
AGATTTAGAGTGGAGTCCTTAAATGCCGTTGTGCATTTAAGGACTTTCTCTAATCTGACACTCACGCTTTCCGACTTTACAACCCGGCTCTGCATGCTCCGGCAGAAATTTTTTACGATCGTCGGTGATAGTATTCACTTGGCTTAACTATCTTTACTTAATATGCCCACAGATCAACATATCTCTAATACTATAATTTAATATTGTTCTTATGAAACTAACCCTACCATCAGGTCTGCTGTCGCTGGCGGTCGTCGCCGGAATGGCCTTGCCTCCATTCGATGCCGACGCCGGATATGGCAAGATCTATCTGGCTGATCCATCGCCCTGGAGCCGGACTGCGCCGATAGTCGAAAACGCCGACTATTTCGCCAACAAGACTCTCGTCGAAACAAGCCCCAATGTCTATGAGGGTGTGGTCGACCTGGATTACTCTTATTTCTATTTCTCCAAGCAACTCTTCGATTGCGATTATTGGACCTACCAGTCGCAATATCAAAATCTCGACCTCATTCTGCCGAAAACCTATGAGGCTCGTCTGAGCAAGGTGGGCAATTTTGATGTGTTCACTTCCTCGGATGTGAACGATCTCAATGCAATAGCGCAACAGAAAACTTGCTGGCAGGGGCCGGGCACGGGCGAGTATCGCATGATCCTCGACCTCAACGAAAATAAACTCTACGCCATCCGAAAAGGTGCGTGCGCAATCGTCATGGAAGGCCAACCGGCCCCTACTCCGGCCACTCTCGGGGATTATCACACCCTCAACGAAAATTTATATATGTCGGAATCCGCACCTTCGTTTAATCTCTATGATCTCACGACCGACCAATGGCTTAACATTGAGTCGAACTGTCCGGATTCAAGCGGCCGCGATCAACTCTATGTCAAGAGGGAGGATACCCCCGGCGAACAATTCACCCTCGCCATCATAGATTGGCCCGGCGGAATTATCAACATCACCGGCAACTCCGATGACTGCTTCTATATTAGCTACACAAGAGACGGAGCCTATATCCATACTGCCCAACCCTGCACAGCCGAAAAACTGCAGTTTACCGGCGATTTCAATTATTGGGGCACCGGTGATTCCGCCCTCGATTGCGAGCAGCTCGATGAGGAAGGATATCTCTGGAGAGCTGTCCTCCCCGTCGGCACGGATGTATTCAAATTCCTTGATGGACCATGGACTCTGACAATAGGAACCGTTAATCTCGAATGCAACGCTGATGGCTCTTATGTCGCATATCTCGATACATCATATAACGCTTGGAATTTCGAATTCGACCGACCTGCCACATCTGAGATCGTCGTCGATATTGACCTCCGCAATATGACGGCCACTTTCCCCGCAGGAGCTCAGTTCTCTACCATTTATGATCGGTTTCATCCCGCACGTAATGAGAATGTGCTTTACGTCGTCACCCCTCACGATGCAATCACTCCTTGGCATGGTATGCCCGAGAGTGTTTACAACTCTTTCCAGAAACTCTATTACAATCCCGAAAACAACACCTATTCCGGAACAATTTACTGGTCGGGCACTCCCGAGCAGAACGACGGCATCGCTTTCGTCAAGGAATTGACAGCTCCGGGCGCTCCCAATGTCGTAATCGGTCCGGCAGCATCCGGAAATCAAATCATCGACAACATCGATGGAGCCTATTATTCTCGCGGCCGCGTCGGCAGATCGGATGATTTCAATTATTTCTGCCTGAATTCTTCGCTGCTCTCCCAACAGAATAAAGTCAACGTCACTGTCTTTATTCATTCCGATGGCGTTCAGTCTGACATCACGTTTGAATACGCCGGCGCGGCGACAAGCACCGGTATCGACCACCTCTACCTCGGCGGCACTCCCACTGACTGGAGTATTAACGCCAACGCACTGTTGCCTTTCGAGAAGATCAATGACAACATTTTCTACGGAGCCTTCTCTATCGATCCCTACATCGAAAACAGCTTCCGCTTCTTCACCCAACCCGGCAGCTGGGACGCTCAGTATTCTATCGGTAGCGGTATGGCTGATTTCGAGGAAGTCTATATCGAAGATGGCTACAGCGGTCGGGCCTATGCCGGAGGTCTGAGCAATTGGACATTCACCGGCTGGCCGTCTGACATGCTCTACATCCTTGTCGATATGTCGAACATCAGTTGGTCAAATTCGGGCGAGGTGAAGATCTCTTCGACCCCCATAGATGTCGAGGATCTTCGCAAGCCTGAGAATATGGCTTATCTCCCCTCTGTGCTCAGCAATGGCGAGGTCAGCTATAAATTCGCTGAGGCTGATGCTATGAGCGACGGCACTCTGAGATTCACAATAAATGCGGGCATGGATTATCTCCCGCGCACTCGCAAACTCCCGTTCTCACCCTCGGAGCCGGAGTGGAACAGCTCGTTTGCCATTTCGCATTGCGATGGCGAGATGGCATGCGACGAATCCGGTTTTGCCGAGTTCGTTATTAATGTGACCGACGAAATCTCCACCGCCAAAGTCCGTCCGATCCGTTTTGAGCCGGAGTATGCCTATCATAGTTTATTCGGAACTCCCTACTACAATCTTTATCTCGACATCGAGAATCATAGAGGCTATTTCGAACGGCCCAATTCAAAAGTCTATGTCGTCGGCGATCTGACCGGAATATCGGAAGGATCTGTAAAAGACCGCAAAAAGCTGCTTGAAAATTCGGTGAATTATGGCGGCGGCATGTTCCATTTCCCCGCCGGCAACACTAAATTCGCACTTGCAAGTTCAATCGAATCAATTCCCAATCGCATTTTCAGAGACCCCCTCTCGATTAATATCGAGGAGCGTCCCGCACGTTCGGACGATATGAATATGCTTTCAATGGGCGTCGATTATCAGCTTGAGAATTGGGAAGGTGGCAATCTGCTCGTGACCTCACTGGGCGTCTATGATCCGCGTCAGATCAAGAGCATGATAGTCCGCGCCTCGGGCCTGGGCGAAGCCGCCGATTCTCTGGTCATGACTCAGAATAAGGAGAATCCGCTCCTCTTCACAGCTTCGATCCCATATAAAGTGGATCTGTCCAACAGTGTGAAGCCGGCTATCCGGTTTGATCTCAATATCTACGATGAGACTTTGTCCCTGGGCAATGGTATGCGCAACCCCATCATGGGAAGTGCTGCCGCATATCTGAGCGATGAAGGCCCGCTGACCGAAAACGGAAATGTGAAACGCCTCAGCATCGACCTATATACTCCGTCGTTCCGGATTCCTACACTCAAGGGCGAAGGAACCCTTTATGTCGCTGTCAATATCGAGGATATGACTCTGACCGCTGATTTCAGCGAAGCTGAGTCGGGGAATGTGTATGAGGTGGTGTCGGTCGGTAATCCGGCGATCGATGGCGTGGAGGTCTACCCCGCGCTGCGTCGCGAAAATGCAGTGGCCGTGGAGCTGGATCTCAACACCGCCTCGGGCGAAGCCTGCGAGTTTAATTTCACTTCGGCGCAGGGCGATGTGATCGTGCCGGCCGAGGGTGAGTCGGAGATCGTGTTCGGCGAAGACGGTTTCTGGATCGGCAACTACACCACCGTTCCCTCTACCCGCGCCCGCGCTCGCGGAGTGGCCCGAGCAAAGGAGACTTCGAAGTGGAATGTCAATCTCCCGAAGTATGTCGGAGATAAGGTCAATTTCCTGATCGATGAGACTGAGAAGAAGATGGTGGCTTATTCGAGCGATTGCAACACAACGACGTTCTATATGGAGGTCTACAACAACGGTCGCGAAACCGACGCCGCCGCTATCGATGTCTACGATACTCTCAGCACCCTCGTCAAGGATGACGACGGCATCTATCGCGGCAACTTCGAAGTCGAAGCACAAAAAACCGATGTACCCGCTGAAGTTCTGTTTGTTAAGGAACTCAGCAACACGGGCGTCTATACTAAAGGCATCTTCAATTGCGAGACCTCTCAATCTATCATCGATATCACCAATGAGAAGTCGTGGGAAGGAGTCGCTGTCGATTCGCAGTTCGGCGAACCGGTTACGCCCTCTATCTATCTCTTCTCTTCCGATGAGCGCATGAAGGTCGAAGTGGAGTATGATCCGATGACCAACGCGATATGCTTCAATCCGACATTCCTCGGTGTCGACGAAGTCGCAGCTACCGACAATGCCGTCAGCGTCTACGGCGCCCGGGGCTGCCTGGTAGTCAGCGCCGGCTCACCCGCCACACTGACCGTCTACAACCTCCAGGGCATGGCAGTGAAGACCGTCGCCGTCGGCGAGTCGACACTCCGCATACCCCTCTCCCCCGGCCTCTACATCGTCGCCGGAAAGAAGGTAGTCGTGAAGTAAACGACCAATCCGATTTTTTCTTCGGTATCGACTAACCTACAATCCCCGTTTTTCAACGGGCGACGACCCGCAATTACAAAGTCTGCGACCGCATCCTTGCAGTCGCAGACTTTTTTTCATGAATTTTTCTCACCCGCCGGTGATAGATTCTCCACGCCCTTCCAATCTATATCACATAATATGCCCACAAAGCAACAACAATAAACCCATCATACTTTTTATCAACAATTTTCATTATGAAACTAACTCTACCAACCGGTTTGCTAACGCTGGCCGTCGTTGCCGGAATGGCCTTGCCACCATTCGATGCCGACGCCGGCTACGGCAAGATCTACCTGACGGACAGCTCGGATCCTTATCACGAACAGACGGCACCGATTGTCCAAAACGAAGAGTATTACGAGAATCGCACGCTCGTCGAGACAAGTCCGAATATCTATGAAGGATATGTTTCACTCAGCTCCCCCTCATTCTATTTCTCCAAACAACTTTTCGATTGCGATTACTCACAGTATAATTCCAATTATCGCAATCGCGAAATCATTGTGCCCAATGCGAGTCGATCGCAAATGCGCAAGATCGGCAATATCGATGTATTCACGTCCTCGGATGTCCATGATATAACGGCTCTAACTCAGCCCCACGAGAACTGGCAATTGACTATTCCGGGCGATTATCGCATGATCGTTGACCTCAATGAGAATACAATTCATGCAGTCCGCCAAGAGTCTTACGCCATTGTAATGGATGGCCAACCCGCTCCGACCCCTGCCACGATCAAGGACTATCATTGTGTAGGGGAAACTTTCTACATCCGCGGCGGCTTCTCATTCAGATTCTACGATCTCTATTCCGATGAATGGCTAAATGCCGAAGGTGGAGATCAAGATGCGTTTAACCTAAATGAATTCATTACAACTCCCGGAACTAAACCGGGTTATCTATTCAACTTTGATCAAATTGAAGAGGCAATACTCTCATTTGTGCGTGAAAGGGACGTCTTAGGCCACAAGACCTTCAATACCCTTGAGATGTATGACTCCGGATATGAACGAGAGGAAGGCAAACCGGTAGAAGCACTTCAGTTTACCGGGAATGCCAACAATTGGGGAACTCTTGAAAACGCTTTCGACTGCGAAAAACTTGATGAAGAAGGTTATCTTTGGAGAGCGACGCTACCTGTAGGAACTGATGACTTCATATTTGTTGTAGGTGATTGGGAGTTGAGCCTCGGCATGGGCTATTTCGATATCAACAACGATGGTTCGTATACCGGCTATCTAAGTGAAGGAACCGGTTATTATTATAATATTGATTTCGATTATCCATTAACCGAAGAGGTATGCGTTGATATTGATCTCCGCAACAATACGATATATCTGCCGGCTAATGCGCCTCTCGAAAATATGACGAATAGATTCCACTCTCAAACTACAAGAGATGACATCATGTATGTGTTTACCCCCCATGATGCCATTATTCCATATAAAGGAATGTGGGAAGGAATGTGGTTATATGCATTGGATGAAATCCAACTCATTCAAAGAAATCCGGGAACGAACACCTATGAGGGAAAAATTCGTTGGACCGCAAGTCCCGAACAAAACGACGGCATAGCCATCGCTAAGACTTTAACACCGGCGGATTTCCCCAACATCGTTATTACCCCCGCTGGAGATGAAGATCTTATTGTAGGGGAAGCCTGCGGCGAATTCTACGCTAACGGCAAAATCGTCGAATCCAACGATCTCAATTACTTTTGTCTTAATTCCTCTTTGTTCGGAGTTGACTTTGAGGTGAATCTAACTGTCAACCTCGATGGAGATCAACCGATCGTAAAATTTGAATTTCTTGACATAATGCCCAAGCAGGACATCGAGGCACTATATTTCTGTGACACTTTTGATGACGATTATTCGGGCAATCCGCAAGAATCAGATCTTAAACCGATTGAGAAGATTAGCAATAATGTCTTTTACGGCACATTCTCTATTGATCCCTCACAATCCACCTTATTCCGTTTTTTCGTCCCGACCGATTATGAAGGGGAATATAGTTTTCTTGGAGTCGATGACATCACTTCCATTTCTGATGGCAAGTGGGAAGGACCTATCGAAACAAGCACATGGGTCATTAGAAAAAACACCTGGCCTTCAGATCGGCTCTATGTGCTTGTAGATCTGTCTGAGACGCGTGAGGGCACTGTCAAATTCTCATCGACTCCTATCGATGTGCAGAGGCTGCGCAATAAGGATAAGGAAATATATCTGCCTTTAGTCAGTAATAACGGCGAGGTTGATTATCTCGCGTCTCAATGTCTGAATGACGGCACTCAGTATTTCGAATATTTTGCACAACCGGGGATTGACTATGACCCGCGCTCGCGCAAACTCCCGTTCTCGCCCAAAGAACCGGAATGGGATAGCTCATATTCATTCTCGCTTGCTGACGGTCAGTCGATTGAATTTGATGAATACGGAATAGCCGAATTTGATCTGAAAACTATTACGGAGATCTCAACCGAGAAAGTAAACCCTATCCGATTCGAACCGGAGGAGATTTATACACTGAACTTCCGACCCTCATCGGGAGTACTTTATATCGACCCGGAAAATCAGAAAGGATATATCGAGCGCGTCAATTCGCGAATGTATATCATCGGCGAAATGACCGATATTACTGAGGGGACAATAAAAGACCGCAGAAAGTTGATGGAAAATTCCGTCGATTATCGCGGAGGCATGTTCTATTTCCCTCCCGGCAATCAGAAGTTTGCTTTGACAAGATTTATCCCGGATGTAGCAGTTCGTTTTAACCACGAACCTGTCAAAGTCGATATTCACAACCAATTCCCGTACTATGTAGATCCTGATAATCATGTATATCTACAAAACGTAGACTATGAACTTGAGAACTGGGAAGGTGGCAGCCTATTCGTATGCGGTGAAGGAGTCTTTGACCTGCATGACATTAAGCGCACGATGGTGGAAACTGCTGGCCTTGGAGAATCGTCAAAGTGGATATCAATGACCCAAAGCAAAGATAATCATCTGATTTACACAGCCGCAATCCCTTATACCACAACTCCGGGCGAAATATGCGGTATTCGCTTTTGGTCTGATATTCATTATGGTTCATTAGTTTTTGGCAATGGCAGTATGTGGACGTCGTCGCCATTGACCTATTTTGGTGATGAAGGGCCCTTGACCGAAACCGATAATGTAAAGCGTCTAAATAGCAGTAATCCATATTATTTCATCCTCCCGACTCTGAAAGGCTCGGGCGTCCTCTATGTGACAGTCAATCTCGAGGATATGACTCTGACCGCTGATTTCAGCGAAGCTGAGTCGGGGAATGTGTATGAGGTGGTGTCGGTCGGTAATCCGGCGATCGATGGCGTGGAGGTCTACCCCGCGCTGCGTCGCGAAAATGCAGTGGCCGTGGAGCTGGATCTCAACACCGCCTCGGGCGAAGCCTGCGAGTTTAATTTCACTTCGGCGCAGGGCGATGTGATCGTGCCGGCCGAGGGTGAGTCGGAGATCGTGTTCGGCGAAGACGGTTTCTGGATCGGCAACTACACCACCGTTCCCTCTACCCGCGCCCGCGCTCGCGGAGTGGCCCGAGCAAAGGAGACTTCGAAGTGGAATGTCAATCTCCCGAAGTATGTCGGAGATAAGGTCAATTTCCTGATCGATGAGACTGAGAAGAAGATGGTGGCTTATTCGAGCGATTGCAACACTACGACGTTCTATATGGAGGTGAAAAACAACGGTCGCGAAACCGACGCCGCCTCAATCGATGTCTACGACACTCTCAGCGCACTCGTCAAGGATGACGACGGAATCTATCGCGGCAGCTTCGAAGTCGAAGCACAAAAAACCGATGTACCCGCAGAAGTTCTGTTTGTTAAGGAACTCAGCAACACGGGAGGGTATTATAAAGGCATCTTCAATTGCGAAACCTCTCAATCTGTCATCGATATCACCAATGAGAAGTCGTGGGACGGAGTCGCTATCGATTCGCAGTTCGGCGAACCGGTTACGCCCTCTACCTATCGTTTCACTTCCGATGAGCGCATGAAAGTCGAAGTTGAGTATGATCCGATGACCAACGCGATCTGCTTCAATCCGACATTCCTCGGTATGGAGGAAGTCGCAGCTACCGACAATGCCGTCAGCGTCTACGGCGCCCACGGCTGCCTGATAGTCAGCGCCGGCTCACCCGCCACACTGACCGTCTACAACCTTCAGGGCATGGCAGTGAAGACCGTCGCCGTCGGCGAGTCGACTCTCCGCATACCCCTCTCCCCCGGCCTCTACATCGTCGCCGGAAAGAAGGTTGTCGTGAAGTAACCGACCATCAGGTAATAAGAAATGCCGCTGCAACGTGTTGTCGCAGCGGCATTCCTTTTTCCTTTAACCGCAAGGGGAGTTCTTTAACTTTATAGCTCGGAGGCTTTCAGTTTTTCGGCGTTCTCGGCTACAATCAGTGCGTCGATACATCCCTGGATGTCGCCATCCATAAAGGCCGAGAGATTGTAGATCGTATAGTTGATGCGGTGGTCGGTGATGCGCCCCTGGGGATAGTTGTAGGTGCGGATCTTCGCCGATCGGTCGCCGGTGCTGACCATCGTCTTGCGCTTCGAGGCGATATCGTCGAGATATTTCTGATGCTCTTTGTCGTAGATAAACGTGCGAAGGCGCGAAAGAGCCCGCTCTTTGTTCTTGGGCTGGTCGCGAGTCTCGGTGCATTCGATAAGTATCTCTTCTACGACCCCCGTATTCGGATTCTTCCAGTTATAGCGCAGGCGCACGCCCGATTCCACCTTATTGACATTCTGGCCGCCGGCGCCACCCGAGCGGAACGTATCCCACTTGATCTCCCCCTCGTGGATCTCGACGTCAAACTCCTCCGCTTCGGGAAGGACGGCCACGGTGGCCGCCGAAGTGTGCACTCGACCCTGAGTCTCTGTGGCCGGCACACGCTGAACGCGGTGCACACCCGACTCATACTTCATCGTGCCATACACGCCCTCGCCGCTGAGAGTGAAGATAATCTCCTTATACCCACCGGCTGCGCCCTCCGAAAACGAACTGACGGCCAACTGCCAGCCCTTCGACTCGGCATACTTCTGATACATCCGGAAAAGATCACCGGCAAAAAGAGCGGCCTCATCGCCCCCCGTACCGCCGCGGATCTCCACGATCGCATTCTTCGCGTCGTCGGGATCGGCCGGCACGAGCAGAAGCTTGATTTCCTCCTCCATGGCCGGAAGTTTCGACCGGGCGGCATCCAACTCTTCGCGCGCAAGCTCCACCATCTCGTCGTCGGAGCCATCGGCGATGATCGCCTTCGACTCCGCCACGGCATCGAGCGCGGCCCGATAACGACGCGTCGCTCCCAGGATCTTCTCCAGATCGCGATACTCCTTCGTCAGTTTGACATAACGGCGCTGATCGGCGATGACGGCCGGATCAGTGATCAGCGTCGCCACCTCATCGAAACGGGCATCGAGCCCGTCGAGCCTCGCCAGCAAAGAATTTTCACTCATATTATATATGCGTTATGGATACGAATATTAAAAAATCAACAGCCGCCATTGACAACGCCGGATGTTGACGGCTCGCAAAGTTATAAAAAATTTCTTAGAAAATTTGGTCGAATGAGAATAAAAGAGTAATTTTGTGGCGCTATTCGGAAGAGCGCCCGACTCAGCACGCCTCAACGGCCGCTGACAAAGCGCCAAAAGATAGCAAAAATCCACAATATAAATCAAAGGCAAGTTAAATGGCAACCAAGATCAGATTGCAGCGTCACGGCCGTAAAGGCTACGCTTATTATCCCATTGTAGTCGCCGATAGCAGGGCACCACGAGATGGTAGATTTATTGAGAGGATAGGTTCTTATAATCCGAACACTAATCCTGCTACAATAAGTTTAGACTTCGACCGTGCTTTGTATTGGGTAGAAGTAGGTGCAGTGCCTACCGACACAGTTCGTTCAATCCTCTCCAAGGAGGGCGTAATGCTTATGAAGCACCTCCGCGGCGGCGTTAAGAAAGGCTCTTTCAACGAGGAAGAAGCTCAGCGCCGTTTCGACGCCTGGAAGGCCGACCGCACTAAAGTGGCCGACGCTGCCAAGGCTAAGAAGGATGCAGCCGCTGCTGAAGACGCTAAGAAGCGTTTCGAGGCTGAGGCTGAAAAGAATCGCCAGAAGGGCGAGGAAGTAGCTAAGAAGAAAGCAGAAAAAATCGCCGCTGAAGAAGCCGCCGCTAAGGAGGCCGCTGAAGCTGAAGCTGCTGAAGCTACAACCGAAGCTGCAGAGTAATTTCTAAAGAAGATGTCTGTATCTCAGACGATTTCTTAAAAGACTGCAAAAAAATTGCAAAAAAGTTGCGAAAAAATTTGGTCAATCAAAAAAAAGTTCGTAACTTTGCATCGCAAAAGGGAAGGAAGCCACAACGCTTCGATAAGATAGCCCAAAGCTTCCTCCCGTATGGCCGATTAGTGTAGCGGTTAGCACGCCACCCTCTCACGGTGGAGACTCGGGT
>CAMWNT010000075.1 GCA_947175695.1 uncultured Porphyromonadaceae bacterium | reverse complement strand
ATGAGCGTTTGCTGTCCACTCATCGCGATTCTTCAGAGATAGAGAGTTTGATTAAGAAGAACCTTCCGGCAAAGCCGGAGAAGTTCGACCCTTTGAGTCTTGTACACGACCCGTTCATTCTCGAATTTGTCGGTGGCAAGGAGGATGTAATTTGGCGGGAAAGCGAACTTGAAAGTGCGTTGATCTCCCACCTTGAAGAGTTCCTGCTGGAATTAGGCCGTGGATTCGCATTCATGGGCAGACAAAAAAGAATCACAATCGACGGCCAGCATTTCTATCCTGACTTGGTGTTTTACAATGTACTGACCCGGAGTTACGTCATAATTGACTTGAAGATGAGACGGGTAGATTATAGTGACGTGGGGCAGATGCAACTGTATGTCAATTACTATAACCGCGAGGTCTGTCAGCCGGATGATAATCCGACTATCGGCATCATCCTTTGTGCCGAAAAGAACGACACTGTAATAGAATATACGTTGGGCGACCGAAAAGATATAGGTGTATTTTCAGCGAAATATAACCTTGTCATGCCGACAAAGGAGGAACTTAGCAGAGAGATTGAACTGACCCGCCAAAAATTCAAACTCATCAACAGTTGAAGACTTATGATGAATTTTGACTATCTGAAGGATATACCGGAGCTTTCGGCACTCTATCGCTATTGCGATGCTGCCGAAAGGAATCAGTATGCTGATCCGGAAGTGTCGGCTTTGAATGCCCGACGTGCTCTTGAATGGACTGCCCGGGCTATTCTCACAATGAAAAATGTGGAGATTCCGGAAAGATTCAGTCTCTTTGACATGGTGACGTCACCAACATTTACAGAATTTGTAAATGATGATCGTCTGATGATGGCTGTGCATTATATCCGCAAGATAGGGAATTCGGGTGCGCATATAGGGAATGTGAAACGAAGTGAATCGTTCTTTGCAGTTCTTAATCTATATAACTTTATTGGCGGAGTATTACTGAAACTTAGGGTATTAAACAGTCTTGCACCTTTCAACAAGGAATTGCTGCCTAAGGCCCCGACATTGTCATTGCCCACTAAGGAGGTTGACCCTGAAAAGCCCAAGGAGTTTGCCGCGCAGGTAGAGCCGGATGCAGTCAGTGAGGCACCATCAGTCAACCCGGCAGTGTCATGGGCGAACATATCCGAGGCCGAGACCCGCAGAAGATTCATAGACCTGATGTTGAGGGAAGCCGGATGGGAGGTGCTCGATACTGAGGGAGATATTCAACCCCGTAAAGCCTGCGTCGAGGTCGAAGTCGAGGGTATGCCCAACAACGAAGGAATCGGCTATGCCGATTATGTGCTGTTCGGACCCGACAGAAAACCGCTCGCCGTAATCGAGGCAAAACGCACAAGTGTAAATCCTACCGCCGGAGAGCATCAGGCGGAACTTTACGCCGATTGCCTTGAAAAGAAATTTGGTGTGCGACCGGTGATATATTTCACCAATGGATTCAAGCATTTTGTTGTTGACCGTCTTGGATTCCCTAAACGTGAAATCTCGGCATTCCATAGCCTTGAAGACCTGCAAGTGCTTCATCACCGTCAGGGACGCGCCGACATCACCGATATGTCGGTCAAACAGGAAATATCGGGACGCTATTATCAGATAGCCGGAATCCATGCCCTTTGCGACCATTTCAATAGGAAACATCGGAAAGGTCTCCTTGTCATGGCAACCGGAACAGGCAAGACACGCACTGCAATATCGCTCGTCGAGCTGCTGATGCGTGCCGACCGGGTGAAGAACACTCTGTTCCTCGCCGACCGTACTTCGCTCGTGAAACAAGCCCGCAGGGAATTTGCCAAGCATCTGCCCAATGTGGAGTGCAGCGACCTCACGGCTACAAAACATAACAAGAACGCCCGCATCCTATTCTCTACATATCAGACAATGATAAACTATGTGGATGCAGATGAAAAACCGTTCTCTGTCGGACGCTTTGACCTTATCATTGTCGATGAGGCTCACCGCTCGATATTCGACAAGTTTAAGGCTATTTTCCGATATTTCGATGCCATGCTCGTGGGGCTGACCGCAACTCCACGTGATCAGGTGAACCGCTCCACCTACGACATCTTCGAGTTGGAGCAGGGGGAGCCAAACTATGCCTACGAATACCAAACAGCGGTTGACGACGGCTTCCTCTGTCCTTATCGTGGACTCAGATATGAGTCCGAGGTATTGAAAAACGGCATCAAGTATGATGACCTTTCGGCAGAGGAGCGTGAGCAGATGGAACAAATCTGGGAGTGGGAAGCGTTGCAGGACGCGATAGACCCTGATCGTGATCCCGAACCGCGAGACATCGGCAACTCCGAGATATTCAAGTATGTTTATAACACAGCCACAATCGACAATATGCTCAATGAGCTTATGTCAAAAGGATTGCGAGTTGAGAGTGGTGAGAAGATTGGCAAGACCATAATCTTTGCCATGAACCGCGAACACGCAGAGAAGATAGTGGCACGATTCAACATACTGTTTCCTCATCTTGGGCCTGATTTCTGTAAACAGATAGACTATTCCATCAAGTATGCACAGGACCTGATTGAAAAATTCGATGTGCGTGGAGGTATGCCGCAGGTGGTAGTCTCTGTCGATATGCTTGACACAGGTATTGATGTGCCTGACGTGCTTAACCTTGTATTTTTCAAACGAGTGCGTTCCCGCATCAAATTCTGGCAGATGATAGGCCGTGGCACACGTCTTTCGGAAGATATATTCGGACCCGGCAGACATAAGGAGGAGTTTTACATCTTTGACTGGTGCGGAAACTTTGATTTCTTCGGGGAGAATCCGAAGGGGATTGAACCGGTGCGCACACAGTCGCTTACCGAACGGTTATTCGGTCTTCGTGCCGACATCGCGCTGCTGCTTCAGGCCGCACAGTATCAAGAGGAAGGAAGTTGGGAAAAAGAATGGCACGATGAACTGAAAGAGATTCTACATGGTCAACTTATGCAACTCAATGACAATCATATATCAGTGAGAGAGCATTGGGAGACCGTGGCATATTACCGCAACAAAGCCAACCGGCAGGTGCTTACCGCAGTAGGCGTTGATGACATGAAGCGCAAGATTGCACCGTTGTTGCCGACCATGGGAGGTAATGAGCCGGCATTGAAGTTTGATATGCTTTCACTGTATGTGCAACTATCCATGCTTGATGACTCTTTCGACGCCTCACGATATGAAGGGAAAATCACCCACATAGCTCAGGCATTGAAGAAGCTTGGCACTGTGCCACAGGTCATGGCAAAGATAGATGTAATCAATGAGGTATTGACCCCGAACTTCTGGGATAACAAGTCATTATCATCCATCGAGAAAATGCGTCTTGAACTGCGCGACCTGCTTCAGTTCCTCACCGGAAACTCGGGCAGAACGTTTGATGTGAACATTGATGATGAGGCCTCATTCAAGGGAGAGGCGGGTGCTATAAACTCCACTATGACTTATAGGCAAAAAGTGCTCGACTTCCTTGCAGAACACCGCGATATGCCGGTGCTTCAGAAAATCCAGAATATAGAGCAACTCACATCGCAGGATATTGACGATCTTGAACGGATATTCTGGAAGGAATTAGGCACCAAAGAAGATTACGAGCGATTTGTGAAACGGGAGCAACTTGATGAGAATATACCCATCGGCGGCTTCATACGCAAACTGCAAGGCGTTGACCGAAAGAAAGCCGTGGAAATCTTTACCGAGTTCATCTCAGCCAATCAACTCACGGCCGAGCAGGAAGAATATCTCGAAGGAATACTGAACTATGTATGTCAAAATGGAGATATACAGGTCGACGTATTGCTTACAGAATCGCCGTTTGATGATGCTGATGAAGACAGTATCTTCCCGGGCAAATTCCACAAAGTGGGAGAATTTGTTTCGCTACTACACAATGCTATAACTGTTGCATAAATATATTATTTGACCATGGCAAAGGATAAACATTTCAAATAAGAAACATGAAATATCGGAGTCGTCAGGTTCTTTGACAGCAAAAAAGGGTTCGGCTTTATTACATCAAACAATTGCCATATACCTCGCAATGAGTATGTACAAGATTTTCAGAGTTCGACACTCTATCCACAAAAATTAACGGGAATCATTGGCCGAATAAAAACTTTTTTGTAATTTTGTTCGTTAATTAGAATGATTCTAAATAACGACCGAGTTTAACTAACTAATATACCCCGAAATATTCATGAGACTATCGCAACTCCGACCCGGTGAGAAAGTGATTGTGACCAAAATCCTTGGCCACGGCGCATTCCGCAAGCGCGTGATGGAAATGGGATTTGTCAGAGGCCGCGAGGTGACCATGGTGCTCAACGCGCCGCTGCAGGATCCCATCAAATTCAAACTTATGGATTATGAGGTCAGCCTGCGCAAATCCGAAGCCAATCTCATTGAAGTAGAGCCGATCGAGTATTGGGAAAGCCACCCCGACACTCACCCCCGGCCCGGCACGGGCGAACACGACGCGCCTGCGGCCACCGACGACAACGACGTATTCAGAAAAGATAAAATCATCAACGTCGCGCTGATCGGCAATCCCAACTGCGGAAAGACATCGCTTTTCAATATAGCATCCGGCGCCCACGAACACGTAGGCAACTATGCCGGCGTGACCGTCGGTGCCAAAGCCGGCAGCCTTAAATACAAAGGCTATAAGATCAACATCGTCGATCTCCCGGGCACCTACTCCCTCTCGGCATATTCGCCCGAAGAGCTATACGTCATGCGATATCTCAATCAAGAGACGCCTGACGTCATTGTCAACGTGGTCGTAGCCTCCAATCTCGAGCGAAATCTATATCTTACCACCGAACTGATCGACATGAACCGATCGATGGTGATCGACCTCAATATGTATGACGAACTGGAGCGGAGCAAAGCGCGACTCGAATACGAACAGCTCGGCAAACTCCTCGGCGTGCCCGTCGTGCCGACGAAAGCCTCCACAGGATGGGGCGTCGACCGTTTGCTCGACACAATCATCGACGTCTATGAAATGCGTCATTCCGACGTCAGACACATCCACGTCAAAATGCGCCCCACCATCGAGCAAGGGGTCAACGCGGTAAAAGATCTGATCAAAGACGACCCCTCGATTTCCGAAAACTTCTCCCCACGCTACCTCGCCATAAAACTCCTTGAAGGAGATACGGAAGCAAAGGATCTCATCCGCCACAGCGATTCCAGGGAGAAGATCGAGAAATGTCGCGATGCCGAGGCCGCCCGCATCGAGCGCGACCTCAATGAAGATGTGCAGTCGGCAATAGCCGCCGACAAATACGGTTTTATCCAAGGCGCATTGGCCGAAACGATGGAGGGCGACACTCTGAAGGAGGAAAAGACCACCCGCATCATCGATGCAATCGTCACGAATAAAGTGTTCGGCTTCCCGATTTTCTTCATCGTGATGTTCCTGATGTTCTGGGCCACGTTCCGGATCGGATCCTATCCGATGGAATGGATCGAGTCGCTCGTAGGCTGGATCTCGGGACTCATCGGCGAGCACATGGCCGACGGCCCGCTCAAAGACCTCATCACCGACGGCATAATCGGCGGCGTCGGTGGCGTGATCGTTTTCCTCCCCAACATTCTCATCCTCTACTTCTTCATCTCCTTCATGGAAGACACCGGCTACATGGCCCGCGTCGCCTTCATCATGGACAAGCTGATGCACAAGATGGGACTTCACGGCAAATCGTTCATTCCGCTCGTGATGGGATTCGGATGCAATGTGCCCGCCATCATGTCGACACGCATCATCGAAAGCAAGTCCAGCCGACTGATCACTATCCTGATCAACCCCTTCATCAGCTGCTCGGCGCGCATCCCGATCTACGTGCTGCTGATCGGTTGCTTCTTCCCCAACTACGGCGGCCTTGTATTCTTCCTGCTCTACTTCACAGGCATTGTCATAGCTGTGCTCATGGCCAAGCTGCTCAGAAAATTCTGGTTCAAGGCCGACGAGACTCCCTTTGTCATGGAGCTCCCCCCCTACCGAATGCCGACCGGGAAAGCCATCATGCGCGGAATGTGGAGCAAAGCTCAGCAATATCTTGCCAAAATGGGAGGCATCATCCTCGTCGCCTCGATCATCATCTGGGCTCTATCCTACTTCCCCAGATATGAAGCTTCCGATGTGCCCGAATCCTTCACCGCCGCCGCACTCGCCGACACGCCGGAAGAGATCAAGACCGAACTTGGTGAGGAGAAACTCGACGAGCTCGTGCTCAACTCCTATCAGCAGGAGCACTCATTCCTCGGCCATATCGGCAAGGCCGTCGAGCCTGTGGTCCGTCCGATGGACTTCGGATGGAAGACCACCGTATCGCTTCTTGCCGGAGCCGCCGCCAAGGAAGTCGTCGTGTCGACCTTAGGGGTGCTCTATGTCGGTGAAGATGACGCCGACCTCATATCCGAACGCATCACGACACCATCTCCGTTGACGGGACAGACCCCATTCACCCAACCCAAGGCCTTGGCGTTCATGGTGTTCGTGCTTCTCTACTTCCCATGCATCGCCACATTGGCCGCCATCGCCCGCGAAACCGAAAACTGGCGCTACGCCCTCTTCTCGGCGCTCTACAACACGGCGCTTGCGTGGGTGCTGAGTTTTATTGTCTATCGTATCGCGCTTCTATTCTGACTTATTTCTCTCGCGCCGATAAATTTGGCACGATAATTGTTAGAGTAATATAACCAACCAACTATTTTGCAAATGAAGAACGATTTTTCCAAGCAATTCCTGCCGATTCTGACAAAAGCGAGTGAAATCGCACGCGAATTCGGGTCGCCCGCCATCCGCTGCGAACATTTCATCCTCGTCGCGCTCAGAAACCGGGAGGGCTACGCCTACAAGATACTTTCCCAGCTCAATGTCGCGATCGACAAAATCATCGACGACATCACCGAGCATCTCCACAACAGCATCGACTCCGAAAAGACCACCACTCTCTTCGAGCAGCAGTTCAAAATCACTCTCTCGGCGATCCGCCATCTCCAGCTGGCCACTTCAGAGGCCCGCAAGATGAAGGCGTCGGTGATCGACGGCGAGCACATTATCCTCGCCCTCATGCACGACAACCGCTCGATGGACAGCGATTTCCTGCGCAACATCAAGGAAGAATATCTCAACTTCGACATCACAATACAGAATATCGGCGGCGAGCCCGAGGCTCCCAAATCATCGCGCGACCCCTTCGAGGCCGACGATGACGATGAAGACGACGACGATCTCCACAGCGGATTTTCGCAGAAATCATCCGGCGCACCGACCGCATCGAAATCAAAATCCGACACTCCGGCCCTCGACAAATTCGGCCACGACATGACCGCGGCAGCCGCCGAAGGACGCCTCGACCCGGTTGTAGGCCGCGAACGCGAAATCGAGCGCCTTGCCCAGATCCTCTCGCGACGAAAGAAAAACAATCCCGTGCTCATCGGCGAGCCGGGCGTCGGCAAATCAGCCATCGTCGAAGGCCTCGCCTTGAGAATCGTGCAGAAAAAAGTGTCGCGCATTCTCTTCAACAAGCGACTGATCGGCCTCGACATGGCCGGAATGGTGGCCGGCACAAAATATCGCGGCCAGTTTGAAGAGCGCATCAAGGCTGTGCTCGACGAGCTCTCGAAGAATCCCGACATCATCCTCTTCATCGACGAGATCCATACAATCGTCGGTGCCGGAGGATCGCCCGGCTCTATGGACGCGGCCAACATGCTCAAGCCGGCTCTCGCACGCGGCGAAATCCAATGCATCGGCGCCACGACGCTCGATGAATATCGCCAGAACATCGAAAAAGACGGTGCGCTCGAACGCCGATTCCAAAAAGTCATGGTCGAGCCGACTTCCCCCGAGGAGACTCTTGAAATCCTCAACAACGTCAAAGGGAAATATGAGGCCCATCACAACGTCAACTACACCGACGACGCCCTCCGCGCCTGCGTCAGCCTGACCGAACGCTACGTCAGCGACCGCAATTTCCCCGACAAGGCCCTCGATGCGCTCGACGAGGCCGGTTCGCGTGTGCATATCACCAACATTGTCGTGCCCCGCGAAATCGAAGATCTCGAAGCCGCAATCGATGAGACCAACGCCAAAAAGCTCGAAGCCGCCCACAACGAGGAATTCGAGCTCGCGGCCAACCTCCGCAAGGAAGAAAACCGGCTCAAAAACGAACTCTCGCAGGCCAAAGCCGCTTGGGAAAAGAAGCTGGAATCCGACCGTCAGACCGTCGACGAAGACCAAGTGGCCGAAGTCGTGGCGATGATGACAGGCGTCCCAACCCAACGCATTGCCCAGGCCGAAGGCACTCGCCTGCTTGAAATGGGGAATGCCCTCAAAGGGAGTGTCATCGGACAGGACGAAGCGATCAAAAAAATCGTCAAGGCCATCCAGCGCAACCGCATCGGACTCAAAGATCCCAACAAACCGATCGGCACATTCATGTTTCTCGGTCCGACCGGCGTCGGCAAAACATATCTCGCGAAAAAAATCGCAGAATATCTTTTCGATTCCGCCGACGCGCTGATCCGCATGGATATGTCGGAATATATGGAGAAATTCACCGTCAGCCGACTCGTCGGCGCGCCTCCGGGATACGTAGGCTACGAAGAGGGCGGACAACTGACCGAGAAAGTGCGTCGCCGCCCCTATTCGGTTGTGCTCTTCGATGAAATCGAAAAAGCCCACCCCGACGTGTTCAACCTCCTGCTCCAGGTGATGGACGAAGGCCGACTGACCGATTCTCTCGGCCGGAAGATCGACTTCAAGAACACGATCATCATCCTGACCTCCAACGTCGGATCGCGACAGCTCAAAGACTTCGGCACAGGCGGCGTCGGCTTCCAGACCGCAGAGAACTCCAAAGAGCTCTCTCACAGCGTCATCACCAAAGCCCTCAACCGCGCCTTCTCGCCCGAATTCCTCAACCGCGTCGACGACATCGTCATGTTCGACCAGCTCGATCAGGAAGCCCTCTTCCAAATCATCGACTTCGAACTCAAGGCGTTCTATTCGAGAGTGGCCAAACTCGGGTTCAACCTCGACGTCACTCCCGAGGCCAAACGCTTCATCGCCACTAAAGGCTACGACCGCAACTTCGGAGCCCGTCCCCTCAAGCGCGCGATCCAGAAATATCTCGAAGACGAACTCGCCGAGCTCATGCTCAACCTCAATGCCGAAGGGCAGATCGGCGGCACAATCAATGCCTCCTACACCGAAGGCAACGACCGTCTCGATGTCAGCTACACTCCGCTCGACGCCGACGCGACTCCCGACGCCCCGCAGGCCGACGCCGACGCGGCTCCCGAAGCGACTACCGACGCTCCCGATGCACCGAAAGCTGATGAAGCCGGAGAATTCGACGGCCCGATCAAAGACGCTGAATAAGTCATGACCAAAATCGGCATACTCAGCGACACCCACTCCTATTGGAACGACCGGTATGCGCTCCATTTCGCCGACTGCGACGAGATATGGCACGCCGGCGATATCGGCGACATATCGATACTCGAGCGTCTGCGAGCAATCGGGCCGAAAGTCCGCGCCGTCAGAGGCAACATCGACCACGGCGCCGTCAATCGCGAAGCTCCCGAGATCGAAATTTTCCGGATCGAAGATGTCAAAGTGCTGATGACCCATATCGGCGGCTACCCCGGCCGATGGAGTCCCGGCATGAAGCGACTGCTTCGCGACGAAAAAATCCGACTCATGGTCGACGGCCACTCCCATATACTGAGGGTCATGTTCGACAAAGAGCTCGACCTGCTTCACGTCAACCCCGGCGCCGCCGGAGTTCAGGGATGGCAACAGAAACGCACCCTCGTTCGGCTCACAATCGAAGGCGACGGCTTCAGCCAATGCGAAGTCATCGAGCTCTCACGCTGACGCCGACATACCCGCGAAGCGACGCGACCTGCCCCGCCGGGCAACGCCGACACCCCCTCAGGCGCGCTCTCCGCAGATTGCGCCACAAAACATCGTCAACACATAAAAAATGTCGTAACTACGTTTGGCAGTTACGACATTTTTTGTTAATTTTGTAGATTAGGAAAGCACGGGGGAACGCCCACGATTCCCGAATGCCGCAGCGGGGTATTCCCGCGGCCAAGCCCCCTTCAGGGCCTATGGCCGCCGCCCCCGGCGATAGCCGATTGCGACAGCGCGGAGCGGCAGGCAGAGCGATCCGCAGACTGCTGCTCCGCGATCCCCGACCCAACAGCTTTCCAGGCAATTCATTATTACAAAAATGCAAGGAGACGACAAAATTATTCCTATCAATATTGATACGGAAATGAAGAGCGCCTATATCGACTACTCGATGTCAGTGATCGTATCGCGCGCCCTCCCCGACGTAAGAGACGGCTTCAAGCCCGTGCATCGCCGTGTGCTCTTCGGTATGAACGAACTCAACAACTTTTATTCCGGCGACACCAAAAAATCCGCTCGTATCGTCGGCGAAGTTATGGGTAAATACCACCCCCACGGCGACTCTTCGATATATCTTACTATGGTCAGAATGGCCCAGGACTGGTCGCTCAGATACCCTCTCGTGTTTGGCCAGGGCAACTTCGGCTCGATCGACGGCGACTCGCCCGCAGCCATGCGTTACACCGAAGTCAAGCTCGCCCGAATGGGCGAGGAAATGCTCGCCGACCTCGATAAGGAGACCGTAGATTTCGTACCCAACTTCGACAATACTCTGAAGGAGCCGGCCGTGCTCCCGGCACGTATCCCCAACCTCCTGGTCAACGGCGCCGCCGGCATCGCGGTCGGCATGGCAACCAACATGCCCCCACACAACCTCACAGAGTCGCTCAACGCATGTCTGGCTTATATCGACAATCCCGATATC
>CAMWNT010000074.1 GCA_947175695.1 uncultured Porphyromonadaceae bacterium | reverse complement strand
AAAAAACGTAACATCATCGTGCAGGCAAAATATCTTATTCCGGCAATCGCTCTCTTAACCCCGATGACGGCATTAGCCGACGGGGTGATCTCCGGCAAAGTAGTAAGCAAATCCGACGGTCAGCCCCTTGACTTCGCTACCGTCTCCCTCCTTGACTCCAAAGGTCAAATCCTTCCCATAGCCACCGAAACCGATCTCGACGGCAATTTTCGTCTTCCGAAAGTGGCCGACGGCAGCTATATCATCAAGGTCTCGATGGTAGGCAACATCGATCAAGAGCGCCCCGTCAGCGTGAAGGGTGGAAATGTCAATGTGGGTGAAATCAAACTTGCCGATGACACTAAAGTGCTTCAAGAGGTTGTGGTCGAAGGCGTACGCTCGCAGATGCGCTTCGAACTCGACAAGAAAGTATTCCAGGTAGACGCAAATATCGCAGCCGCCGGCCAGTCGGCATCCGAACTGCTCGAGTCGATCCCCTCTGTCGAGGTCGACCAGGATGGCGAAGTGTCGCTTCGCGGCGACTCCTCAGTGACCATCTGGATCAATGGCAAAGACTCCGGCCTGACAGCCGACAATCGCGCCCAGATCCTTGAGCAGATCCCCGCAGAAACGATCGAAAGCATCGAGGTCATCACCAATCCCTCGGCAAAATACAGCCCAGAAGGCACCTCCGGCATCATCAACATCATATTGAAAAAAGACCGTCGCGCAGGCTACTTCGGTTCGGCCGAGCTCGGAGCCAACACACGAGGCGGAGGCAACGCCGGATTCAACTTCAACTATAACTCCTCCAAATGGGAAGCATTCGCCGGAATCGGATTCAGAATGCGCCATAACACCGGCGGATCAACATCCCGCCGATCATACGACGACGGCCAATTCCTCAACTCCGACGGAGTGTCGAAAAACCACGCCAACAACGTCTTCATCCGCGCCGGATTAGCATATCATCTGACCGACAACGACCAGATCTACCTTAACGGATTCGGAATGTTCGGCCATCGATACGGCGGATCAGTCACCGACTACGTAGCCAACATCCCCGGCCAGTGGAACACCAACTCCAACACCACTAAAGAGCACTCCGACAATCGCGGCGCGCACGTCGAGCTCGGCTACCGTCGGGAATGGAGCCCGACGCATACACTCGACGTAATGGTAGGCTTCAATCACTGGGGAGGCCCCTCAAGCCGATGGTATCACGAAAACCGTGCATTCGACGATCCCGGCCAAGATCCCTATGATCTCTTCCGCAGCCAGGAGCAAAATATCCAGATGAACTCCGTAGAGGCCAAGATCGACTACTCGAAATATCTGACTGACTATCTTAAGATCGAAGCCGGATATCAAGGTCAATACGGTCACGAAAACACTCCGGTCAACACCTATCAGGGAGCGACCAACGAGACCAAGCAATTCGAGCCGACTCTCTACAACCGCTTCATCTACAACAACGACATCACCGCCCTTTACTTCACACTGGGTGGCAAAGTCAGCAAATTCAGCTATTCGGCCGGATTGCGCGGCGAAGCATGGCAGGTGCACACACGCTCCAACTATTACGGTCTGCAGGCCGATGGCGAATATGCTCTCGTGGTGCCCGACTGGTATAAGAAAAATAACTTCGCCCTCTTCCCCTCGGCATTCGTCAGCTACTCGCTTCCCCACGACAACGAAGTGCAGCTCAACTACACACGCCGCATACGACGTCCGTTCGGAGGCCAGCTCAATTCCTTCCGCGACATCTCCGATCCCTCCAACATCTCCTACGGTAATCCCGAACTCGAACCGGAATACACCAACTCCTTCGAGCTCAACTACATCAAATCGTGGACAATGCACATGATCAGCGTCTCGGCCTATCTGCGCCAGAACACCAACGTCATGGATCGCATCAGCTATCTTGACAACAATGTGATGTATTCATCCTGGGACAACGTCACCCGCACGCTCAACTCCGGCGTGGAGATTGTGGCCAAAAACTCTCTCTTCCGAGTGCTCGACCTGACCACTACGGTCAATCTCTACAACAATCACATTTCGGCATGGAACCGCAAATTCTATAACGAGCAGGGACGCGAATTCGACCTCTCCGGCCAGGCCCGTAACTCATTTGCATGGGACGCACGCATGATGGCAAGCGTCAAGCTCCCCTGGAGTATGTCGCTGCAAGCCACAGGCCGCTACTCATCGTCGATGCTGACCGCACAAGGCTCGCGCCAGGGTGGCTGGAGTGTCGATGCCGGCATCCGCAAGAACCTCGGCGACTGGAGCTTCTCGCTCAACTGCCGCGACATCTTCGACTCCCGCAAATTCAAATCCACTGTCAACGGCGACGGCTACTCGCAATTCAGCGAGCGCTGGCGCGGAGGCCGACAGCTGCAGCTGACAATCAAATACTCCTTCGGCAACATGCGCGCCAAGAGCAATTCGCGTCAAGCCCCCGAGCCTGTCGACAACAGCGGCTATGGCGACACCGAAATGCAATAAGTCAATCCGAACTTACATTACCAATATATATAGCCCAAATTTCCCACACTCAATTCCCTTGAAAAAAATACTCCGCAGCCGTTGATGGCCACGGAGTATTTTTTTATGCTTAATTCAATCACGTCGCAAATATGAAAGAACGACGGCGATTAATCCGGCGGAGATCAGTCAAGGTTGGGGTTGATCTTGCTCCAGTCAGCGATCGGAGGCATCACGCCCATCTCGATCACTTCGTCACGCAGCTTGCAGAGGTGCTTGTAGCTCTCCTCCAAAGCGGCCTCCTCCTCGGGAGTGCCCTTGACAGGTGTTACAGTGACACCATTCTTGTCGACTACAGTCTCCATCGCCATCATGATATGCGAGAAGCGCGAATTGTTGACGTATGTGCCGACAGGCCAGCGGAACGCGGGACCGCCCATGGCCGCAGCGATCATCTCGATCGAAAGATAGGACGGGCTCTGGAAACTCGAACGGCCGCGGAGATCGATGATGGCCTTGCCACCCTGCACAACACGCACCTTCATTGCTTCCCAGTCTTCCTTCGAAAGAGTCGGACCACCGATTATGGCAGTCAGAGGCTCACCCTTGACTTTGGCTGTAGAAGCGAATACGGCCATCTGCTCGCCATGACCGCCGTATGTGCGCGCATTCTCGACTTCATCTTGCTTGATCTTGAAATATTTTGCAAGTTCGCTGCGCAGACGTGTCGAGTCGAGTGCTGCAAGAGTCGACACCTGAGAAGGCTTCAGTCCGGAATAAAGCAGAGTGATCAAGCCGGTGATATCGGCCGGGTTGAAGATCACAACGACATGTTTGACATCAGGGCAATACGCCTTCACATTTTTGCCGAACTCTTCGGCGATGGCAGCGTTGCCCTTCAGAAGGTCTTCGCGTGTCATGCCGGCCTTACGGGCCGCACCGCCGGAATTGACGATATATTTTGCACCTGTCAGAGCTTCTTTGATGTCGGAAGTGTAGGTCAGGTTAAGCCCCTCGAAGCCACAGTGCAGAAGCTCCTCGGCGACACCCTTCAGCCCCGGCTCATAGGGATCGTAAAGGCAGATGTTCGGAGTGAGCTTCATCATGATGGCTGTCTGGGCCATGTTGGAGCCGATCATGCCGGCCGCGCCGACAATCACGAGTTTTTCGTCAGTCAAGTAATTCATTGTCTTAGAGAATTTTTCGGGCGTCACTGCAAGCGATAAAAGAGGGAAAGATAGTCGCCTCTGCCATGCCGCAGCCCGCTCATATATATTTTTTTGTTGTAATTTGCCGCAAATCGAGTTCGGAGTCGCCACACTCATACTCTATTCAGCGCGTGAATGAAATAGAGGTGAGAATAAATCCGATCTCACATATAGAACATATTCGCACCTCAAATGGTTTTAATAATAAATTATTTGGATTGAACTTCAATGGCGTTCATATCTACAAGTCTCCTGCAGAATCGCAAATTCGCGTTCTGTGTCGGTATTGGTGTGATCCGTCATCCTGAAGCTCGGAATCATTCTAATTGAGGAGACAACACTATGAAAACACGTATACTTGTAATAGCACTCTCAGTCATATTGTCAGCCGGAGTTGCAATGGCGCAGAATTCGGCTCCTGCCCCCGGCTCAGGCGGTAGTTTCCAGCCGAATATCGGAGGCCCCGGTCCCGGCATGATGGATCCGGGATGGGGCGGCCCATGGGGAGGAGGCTGGCAGGCATCTCCCCCGATAGTGGTCAATATAACTCCCTACTCGCCCGGATGGTCGAATTCGGGCACAACATCCGTGGTCGGCGTAGGCTATGATGCTCAGGGCATATGGCGTGCCATACCTATGAATGTGGCCTATACATATGTCGGCGGACAATACAACGTCACTGTGCTTAGCGCCTGGAATCCCTGGACCGATATGTGGAACCGCGCCATAAATCAGCCGGCTTATAATACCAACTATTATCTTCGCGGCAACACATATGACTTCTACACTGTGCTGAGCACCGGCACCTACTACTTCAATCTGTAGCGTCATCATCGCTTTCCCCCTCCTGCAGCCGGCAACGCGTTAGAACTCCACTCCCGCACCATGCCGCGCTATAGGAGGAGAACGATGGAAAATTGAAAAAAAAATCGTATATTTGCGATTGATGAAACTTAAAAGTATATACACCCTTCTTGCCGCGATGATGATCGCCGCCTTCGGCGGCCAGGCCGTGGCTAAAACCGGTGTGGCCGAACCCGAGGCCCCCAAGCGCGAATTTCGCGGAGCATGGCTCCACGTCATAGGCCAGAGTCAATGGCAGGGAATGCCCGAAGCCAAGGCCAAGGCCTATATCCAAGAGCAATTCGACCGCCTGCAGCAAGCCGGCTGCAATGCAGTCATTTTTCAAGTGCGCCCTACAGCCGACGCCCTCTATATCTCCGATCTTGAGCCTTGGAGCGCCTGGCTGACCGGCAAGCGCGGCAAAGCCCCGTCGCCCCTTTGGGATCCGATGGAATTCGCCATTCAGGAAGCTCATGCCCGAGGCATGGAGTTTCATGCGTGGCTCAATCCCTATCGAGTGTCGTCGAATCTCGCTAAAGACAATATCCCCGACGATCACGACTCAAAGAAGCATCCCGAGCGATATTTCAAATACGACGGCAAACTCTTCTTCGATCCCGCATATCAGGAAAACAGAGATTTCATCTGCAAGGTGGTCAAAGATATCCTGGAGCGATATGATGTCGACGCAATCCATATAGATGATTACTTCTATCCCTATCCCGCAGCCGGGAATCCGTTTAATGCCGATGCCGCCTCCTATGCCAAGTTCGGCAACGGGATGAACCGCGCCGACTGGCGCCGACACAATGTCGACCTGCTGATCGAACAGCTCCACGACACGATTCGCAAGACAAGCCCTTGGGTCAGATTCGGAGTTTCTCCCTTCGGTATCTGGCGCAACAAGAAAAACGATCCGCGCGGTTCAAACTCCAACGGACTTCAAAACTACGACGACCTCTATGCCGATGTGCTCCTATGGTCGGAAAAAGGATGGATCGATTATCTCGCCCCGCAGCTCTATTGGAATCTCGATCTTCAAGTGGCTCCTTCACGCCATCTCGCCGAATGGTGGGATAAAAACGTGCAGGCTCCGACGCAACTCTATATCGGTCAAGACACGAAGCGAACAATGGATGTGGCCGATGCACGCACGGGAGCGAAGAATGAACTCGCTTCGAAGATCAATCTCTCGCGACGACTGAAAAATGTCGACGGCAATGTGTGGTGGCACGGTTACTGGGTGACAGACAACTACAAAGGTGTGCGCGACTCGCTTCAGAATCATTTCCAGCAGACAATCGCCCTCCCGCCGGCGTGGGACAATCTCGCGCACGGCAAAGCGCGTCCGGCCGCTCCGAAAGGATTGCGACTCGAACGCTACGACGGCAAGACATTCCTCGAATGGAACGCCGTCGAGCCTCATAATCGCGAAACCGATCCGGTGCGCTACGTAGTCTATAGCTTCCTTGAAGATGAGGACCCCTCCGATCTTTCAGATCCCGAGACTATCATCTCGCTGACCGGACTGAATCGCGTCGCCGTCAGCGACGACATGGATCCGGCCTCAGTCAGAGGCATGACCTTCGCTGTCACGGCCCTCGATCGCCTCAACCGCGAATCCGCTCCCGCCATACTGAAAAAATAGAGAGAGCGCTACGCAGCATTTATCCGAAATGCAATATCCCCGCTTTGCGACGACGCCTGATCCGGCAGTCGTGGCAGAGCGGGGATGTTGCATCTTGGGCACTGCATCTTGGGTGTCAATGCGTGAAAAAACAAGCGGCTCCTTTCACAAGGAGCCGCTTATTCAAATGCTTTCCATAAATACATTTTTCAAACTAACCTAACATCATGAAACGATTTATCATTCTTTCGATATCTATAACGCCATAGCGACGAAATAGGTTGATGATGCCGGGGTTAATAAATGTTAATGGATGATCGGTTGAAGCCGTCAGGCTGCATGACGCGGTTTATTTAGCCAGACGCGGATCGTTGGCGATGAGCCACTGCGCGATCTGCACTGCGTTAAGGGCCGCGCCTTTCTTGATCTGGTCGCCCGAGATCCAGAAATTGAGCGAACAGTCGTCGGCGATGTCGCGGCGGAGTCGGCCGACATATACCGGATCTTCGCCTGCCGCATCAAGGGGCATCGGATACTTGTTGTCGGCCGGGTTATCGACCACGACCAGTCCGGGAGCTTTCTCGAAAGCCTCGCGCACAGCCGAAAGCTCAAGCGGCTCGGCTGTCTCGACCCAAAGAGCCTCGCTGTGGGCACGGAGCACAGGCACACGCACACATGTAGTCGACACCTTGATATCATCGGAATGCATGATTTTGCGAGTCTCGTGGAACGTCTTCATCTCCTCCTTCGTATAGTCGTTGTCGGTGAAGACATCGATATGCGGAATTACGTTATATGCGAGCTGATGGGCGAATTTCTCAACAGTCGGCTCCTTGCCCTCTGCGATTTCGGCATATTGCGCCACAAGCTCATCCATAGCTGCGGCGCCGGCGCCTGACGCAGCCTGATATGTGGCAACGCGCACACGGCGGATCGGCGAAAGATCCTGAATCGGCTTGAGAGCCACGACCATCAATATCGTAGTGCAGTTGGGATTGCCGATGATGTTGCGCGGACGATCAAGCGCATCCTGTGGATTGACCTCCGGCACAACAAGAGGCACATCCTTATCCATGCGGAAGGCCGAAGAGTTGTCGATCATCACAGTGCCGTGGCGTGTGATGACATCGGCGTATTTCTTTGAAGTGCCGGCGCCTGCGGAGGTGAAAGCGATATCAACCCCGGAAAAATCGGAATCTTCCGAGAGGAGCTCGACGGTATAGTCGCGGTCTTTGAAGCGGATCACACTCCCGGCTGAGCGGGGCGAGCCGAAGAGACGCAGTGAGGTGATCGGAAAATTCTGCTCGGCCAATACGCGCAGAAACTCATGGCCTACGGCGCCGGAAGCACCAACAATAGCTATATTCATGTCGGAATAATATTAGGAGTGATGAATCGGCGGAAGGCCGATCCATCACTCGCGGATTATTTTCTTGAAACAGTCGATCACTGGCGGCCGGAAGTGGCCACACCCTTTGCAATCTTCTTCACGAGACCCTGAAGCACGTTGCCGGGACCGAGCTCGATAAACTCGTCAGCGCCGTCGGCAACCATCGCCTCTACATCCTGAGTCCAACGCACGGGAGCTGTCAGCTGCTTGATGAGGTTAGCCTTGATTTCGGCCGGGTCGGTGTGGGGTTTGCCATCGACATTCTGATAGACGGGGCATACGGGAGTGTGGAAATCCGCTGCCTCGATGGCCTTGGCCAGTTCCTCCTGAGCCGGAGCCATAAGGGGGGAGTGGAATGCGCCACCGACTTTCAGTTTCAGAGCGCGCTTCGCACCGGCGGCGAGCATCTTCTCGCAAGCGGCGTCAATGCCCTCGATTGTGCCTGAAATGACCACCTGCCCGGGGCAGTTGTAGTTGGCCGGAGCGACAACATCGTCGACTTCAGCGCAGAGTTCCTCAACCTTTGCATCGGGAAGAGCGAGCACAGCGGCCATTGTCGACGGACGCAGTTCGCATGCCTTCTGCATTGCCTGTGCGCGGGCGCTGACAAGTTTAAGTCCTTCCTCGAAGGAAAGTGCGCCTGCAGCCACAAGAGCCGAGAACTCGCCGAGGCTGTGACCTGCCACCATATCCGGCTTGAACTCATCGCCGAGCGACTTGGCGAGGATCACACTGTGAAGGAAGATGGCCGGCTGAGTGACCTTGGTCTGCTTCAGATCCTCCTCTGTGCCCTCAAACATGAGGTCGGTGATGCGGAAGCCCAACACTTCGTTGGCCTTCTCGAAAAGTTCGCGCGAATTGCTGTCGTTGTCATAGAGATCTTTGCCCATGCCTACAAACTGGGCGCCCTGTCCGGGAAAAACGTAAGCCTTCATAATGCTTTCTATAAAATTTAATCTTGTTGTCGTTGTTGTTGTTGAAGCGGATCCCGGAATGTGCGCGGATGCTTAAAACGCATCCCGAACGCCGAATCCGGATCCGAATGGAATACAAAATTACAAAAAAGATTGGAATATCAACCCTCTGATGATATAAATAAGGAAATTTTTCCTTAATTGACCTCTTCGAGTCGCCGTGTAGATCTTGATGTCGATTCGTTTTGTCGACTTTACGGCTTATTTGACCGGGAGCGAAGAATTGATGAAAAACAATCGCTCCGTGGCGCGAGTCATGGCTGTATATGCCCATCGATAGAAAGTTTCGTCGAAGCCGTCGGGGGGAAGCCCGGCCATATCGATATATACGTGACGCCACTGGCCGCCCTGCGCCTTATGGCATGTCACACAATAGCCGTACTTGGCCTGCAACGCATTGTAAAAAGGATCATCCAGTGCGGCGTTGATGCGCTCCGAATCGGTTCCCTCCTGCTCGGACATCACAATGGCATAAAAACGCTCCATCTCACTGCGGGGTATGGCCGGACCCTCGGCATTGAGCGAGCGCAGCATGATCTTCGCTCCCATATGCTGATCCATCGACGGGAAATAGAGTTCGACGTCGGTGAAAAAACGTCCGTACATCTTCTCAGTGCGACCAACCCATTTCACCTCCGCCATGTCGCCATTGGCGATGAACGTTTTCACCTTATTCACCTTGCTCCAATAATAATCATTCTTCGCGATCACGATGCGATCTCCCTGCTGAAGAGGCTCTTCGGCATACATCACCATATTGCGGATCGCAAGATTATATTTATTGGCGCGCCAGTTGGAGCGGGTGATGATAATCGTATTGTCGACTCCGACCTCGTTCCAGGAATCAGTCAGCCGGTCGGCCAGATCGGCACTGGATATCGACTCCACGTCGTCGAATCGCGACGCGAAGAGAGTTGGCAATCCGGCTTCCGGAGGCGTGGATATGGCGTGTCGCATGACTGTGGCGTTGAAGAGGATTCCCGAGTTTTCCGACTGTCGCATAGGTAGATCGAGAGTGAACACCGCGGGCCGCAATCCCAGCATGCGGAGCCGCTCGGGATCCATTGCCGGCGAAGTGGTCATCCCGACCGGAGGGAGCTGAGCCGTGTCGCCGACAAGCAAAAGGGCGTTTCCCTCATTCGAAAAAACATAGCGCAGCAATTGGAAAAGAAGCGACGACGCGGGCGCACCATCCGTGATGAGCGAAGCCTCGTCAACGATAAAGAGGGTGTCGCGGTCTTTATTGGCCGCGAGGAAATATCGCGCGTCGGGCGAAGAGCTTTCCGGCCGATAGATGCGCTTATGAATTGTGGAAGCCTTTCCGAGGGCCATGTCGGCCGCCACCTTTGCCGCCCGGCCGGTCGGGGCGAGCATGACGGTATTGCGGCGCAAATCAGCCATCGAGCGGATCAGCGCGCCAACGATCGACGTCTTGCCCGAACCGGCATAACCGTTGAGGAGAAACACGCCGCGATAGGGCATAGCGGCGACAAACTCCCCCAACTGCGCGATAAGTCGCGCCTGGAGGGTGTTGGGCTCGAAAGGCAAGCGGGCGATAATCGCCCTCGAAAGGTCGGAAGCGCAAATCATGCTCAAAATTACAGATAAAAATCCATACACCGAAATTGCTTCTTAACATTTTTTACACGCTCCGACCGAAAAAAACGCCTTCGGGGAGGGATAAAATGAAAAAAAAATTGTAATTTTGTGGATGATATTCCGCGGCTTGAAGAAGAGGAAGGAAAATCAGGCTGTCCGAAGCCTCTTCCATCCGCGAAAACAGGAGCCCTCCGGCCGCCCCGGAGGGATAACCCACAAACAGACAATCAATTCTACAACAAGATTTAATATCTATCACAGAGACTATGAAAATTGAAAAAGTAATTGGTCGCGAAATTCTTGATTCGCGCGGCAATCCCACAGTAGAGGTAGACGTTGTGCTTGAAAGCGGCGTAATGGGCCGTGCAGCCGTTCCGTCGGGTGCATCGACCGGTGTCAACGAAGCTCTCGAGCTCCGCGACAACGATCCCAAGCGCTACATGGGCAAGGGCGTCCTCAAAGCTGTAGAAAATGTCAATGGCCCGATCGCCGACCTCCTCAAAGGTTGGAACGTTCTCGACCAGGTAGGCATCGACGAGGCAATGATCGCCCTCGACGGCACTGAGACTAAGAGCAATCTCGGCGCCAATGCAATCCTCGGCGTATCTCTCGCTTGCGCCAAGGCAGCCGCCAACTATCTCGACCTTCCGCTTTACAAATATATCGGTGGATCGAACACTTACGTTCTCCCCGTTCCGATGATGAACATCATCAACGGTGGCGCTCACTCCGACGCCCCCATCTGCTTCCAGGAATTCATGATCCGTCCCGTAGGCGCTTGCTGCTTCAAGGAGGGTATCAGAATGGGCACTGAGGTGTTCCACAACCTCAAGAAAGTGCTTAAGGGCCGTGGCCTCAGCACAGCTGTCGGCGACGAAGGCGGCTTCGCTCCCACTCTCGAAGGCACTGAAGACGCTCTCAACGTCATCATGGAAGCTATCAAGCTCGCCGGCTACGAGCCCGGAAAGGACGTCACTATCGGCCTCGACTGCGCAAGCTCCGAGTTCTACAAGGACGGTCTCTATGACTACACTTGGAAGCAGGCTGACGGCAAGAAGCTGACCAGCGAAGAGCAGGCCAAGTATCTCGAAGAGCTCATCAACAAGTATCCCATCGACTCGATCGAGGACGGCATGGCCGAAAACGACTGGGAAGGCTGGAAGATCCTCACAGATCTTATCGGCGACCGTTGCCAGC
>CAMWNT010000073.1 GCA_947175695.1 uncultured Porphyromonadaceae bacterium | reverse complement strand
TTCTCTTTCGATCGACTAAGTTCTTTAATCGTGTTAAATTCAAACACTCTCTTAAGAGCATTTTAACAATTTGCGCATGTCGGGCGTTATAATGGAAAACGAAATCCCAATGATAGTTACGGCTATCGGGATAGGCCATTGTCAAGGTCGGAGAGTGGATTGAAATCCCGACTGCGCCGATGGCGAGATCTACCGTATAGACTATATTTACTCACTTACTCTTAATTTTAGAGATATGAACGTCAAGGAAGCAATTGAGAAAAGAAAAAGTGTGCGCAATTACGATTCCCGACCCCTTCCGGATGAGACAATCGGGAAATTGCGCGAATTTATGGAAGAGGCCGAATCTCCCTTCGGCGGCAAATGGCAATTGGCTCTTCAATATGAGGGCGATGAGTTCGATCCGAGCTTCAGCCCCGGCACGTATGGTGTGATTCACGGTGCGAAAACTTATTTCCTTGTAGGCCACGACCCTGAGGATATCAATGCGGCCCTCTCGGCCGGATATGCTATGGAAGATGTAGTGGTCAAGGCTACAATGATGAAACTGGGGACATGCTGGCTTGGCGGCACATTCCGCAAATCGGCGTTTACGGCAGCGGAGAATTTCGAGGAGGATGTGAAGCTTCTTGAGGTTGTGGCTGTCGGTCAGGCCGCGAAGCGTTCGGGAATGATGAATTCGCTGATGCGCACAATGGCGGGCAGTTCGCGCCGCAAGCCTGTGGAAGAACTCTTTTTTGAAACACAGCCCTGTCGCTATCTTGGCGTCGGCAACCGTTGGCGTCGTCCTCTCGAACTGATGCGCTGGGCGCCGTCGTCGAACAACTCCCAGCCCTGGCGCGCCATCGTGCATGGCGATCGCGTCGATTTCTTCACGGCCCGTGAAGGCGACATGGCTTATATCGACATGGGCATCGGTCTGCGTCACTTCTCATTAGGAGCCAACGATGCAGGACTTCACGGCGAATTCCGCAAGATGGAATCTGTGCCTACACCCGACGATTGGGTGTATGTGACGAGCTTTTTCCGCGACGGCTACGACGACTGAATCCTGAAAGCTATAGAATAGAAATTGCGCAGAAAATTTGGATATACCGATTTTCTGCGTTATTTTTGTATTTAGAAAGTATAACAACATTACGACGGAGTTATCCGACAGTGGCAAGCGGCCGACCTGAAGATTGGCGTGTACAGTAGGATTATCGCATGATTCTTAGGGAGATCGCCCACTGGCTGAAAGTCAACATCGTTTTTTGTTATGGCAGAAAAAGGTGAATATACATACGAATATCCTCGGGCGGCGCTGACCGCCGATATAGTTGCCTTCCGCATTGAAAAGGGTGTGCTGAAGGTGTTGCTCATCCAACGCGGCGGAAATCCGTATCGCGGAATGTGGGCGCTTCCGGGTGGATTTATGGAGATGAATGAGACGATCGAAGAATGTGCCCGACGTGAATTGTATGAGGAGACCGGCATTCAGGATGTCTATATGGATCAGTTCCGGATGTTCAGTTCCGTATATCGCGATCCAAGAGGGAGAGTGGTGTCGATGGCCTTTGTCGCATTGCTTCGGCCTGATGAGAATGAAGTGGCGGCAGGCGATGATGCCGCCGCCGCGCGATGGTTTGATGTCGATAAGCTCCCTCAGCTGGCGTTCGACCATTCGGCAGTGATCCGAGGAGCGCGCGAGCATCTCGCCGAGATGTTGCGTCTGCATCCCGTCGCGTTCCGTCTTGTAGGACTTCGGTTTACGCTCGACGATGTCAGACGCGTCTATGAGATAGTCTATCGCCGAAACTATGATCGTCGCAATTTCTCGCGCAAACTGCTTCAGACCGGGATGATCGAGCCGACGTCGCTCCCGCTGATCGAACATAACCCCGACTCGCCGGATGCCGATCACCATACGGATCATCGTACGCGTCATTATTTCTATCGACCGATCCAATCCTCCGACGACTCCGACGATGAGGAGTCTGACGGCTCTCTCAAGGATATGTTTAATTTCCTGAAAGCTTAATCCGCCGCTCAGCCGGCCGATTCCCGCGAAGCTCCCTAATCTCGGGAATCTCGGGGAGCTCGAGAACCCGGGAATCTTGGGGAGGCTTGCGGAGGCTTGGCCGCCGGATGATCCCGAATCGAACGGATGTAAAATATAAGTCGCTGCGACGAGTCTTTGAGGCTTGTCGCAGCGACCTTTATTATATTGTAATGGCCCGGTTTAGAGGCAGACTACGCGCAGACGGTCGTAGGCGCGCTGTGCTTTGGCGAGCGCTTCCTCGACGCTGTCGGCTGTGGCGAGGATGACTCCCATGCGGCGATGGCCGCGCACTTCCGGCTTGCCGAAGATGCGGATCTGAACACCCTCTTCGGCCACAACCTCCTCGAGATTCTCAAACACGACTTGGTCGGTGTCGCCTTCGACAACGATTGCCATCGAGGCCGACGGACCGTAGAAGCGGATGCCGGGCACGGGAAGACCAAGCACCGCGCGGGCATGGAGCGCGAATTCGCTCATGTCTTGCGATATCATTGTGACCATGCCTGTGTCGTGCGGGCGGGGCGACACTTCGCTGAAGATGACGTGGTCGTCTTTGACAAAGAGTTCAACGCCGAAGATGCCGAAGCCGCCGAGTGCGTCGGTGATGGCGCGAGCCACGACGCATGCTTCTGTGAAGGCCTGCTCCGACATTGCCTGCGGCTGCCATGATTTGCGATAGTCGCCGTTGACCTGGATGTGGCCGATCGGCTCGCAGAAGGATGTGCCTGCCGACGAGCGCACAGTCAGCAGTGTGATCTCATAATCGAAATCCACAAAGCCTTCGACGATCACGCGTCCGGCGCCGGCGCGACCACCTTCCTGCGCTTCGTGCCATGCGCGATCGATGTCGGCTTCGGAGCGGATGGTGCTCTGGCCGTGGCCTGACGACGACATGACGGGCTTCACTACGCAGGGGATGCCGATCTCTTCGATCGCCTTGCGGAAATCCTCATATGTATCGGCGAAGCGATAGGGGGATGTCGGCAGCAAGAGTTTTTCGGCGGCCAGACGGCGGATCCCTTCGCGATTCATTGTCAGCAGTGTGGCGTTGGCCGTCGGAGTGACGTTGAATCCCTCCTTTTCGAGCTCGACGAGTGTCGGAGTCGCGATAGCCTCGACTTCGGGAATGATATGGTCGGGGCGCTCGGTCTCTACGATGCGGCGCAGCTCGGCGCCGTCGAGCATGTTGAACACATGGTGGCGGTGAGCCACTTGCATAGCCGGCGCACCGGCATATTTATCGCAAGCTACGACCTCCACGCCATAACGCTGCAATTCAAGCGCTACTTCTTTACCTAATTCGCCGCTTCCGAGCAGAAGCGCCTTGCGTCCCACCGGAGTGGCGACTGACCCGATCTTTACCATTTCTTGGATGATGAAAAGTTAGAAATTTTTTATCGATGCAAAAATAATGAAAAAATTCCGTAATTTGAAATCAAAGGCCGTCGAAGTGTTAAATATTCGGCGAAGTTTACGGTCGGCGGGGGAGCCGGAAAGGGCAATAACAGCGGCTGGGGGCCGTTATTTATTTTGATTTTCAAGGTAGAAATTAGAATTGGCTCGGGAATCTTCGAGCGCCCCCGAGATCTCCGGACTTCCCGAGAATCCCGAGATTATCGAGATGCCTGCGATGTTCGAGCCGCTCGGGATGCTCGAGATTCCCCCGAATAAAAAATAATAATTGATGAAAAAAGAGATGATGTGGGCACTGACTCCGGTGCTGTTTCTTCTGGTGGCTGTGCTGGCGACTTTGGGAGTGTTTGGATCTGACGTTGTCGCCGAATTCAGTTGGGCGATATTGCTGATGGCGTCGCTTGTGGCGCTCGCTGTCGGATATTTCCGCACTCGCGCGAGTCATCATCATCTGCTCCGCGGCATAGTGAGTTCGGCCCGCCAGACGATGCCTGCCATTCCGATGCTGTTGCTGATCGGCGCCGTGTCGGCTGTGTGGATGGCTTCGGGAGTTGTGCCGTTGCTGATATCGGTCGGGATGCGTTTCATCTATCCCGAATTGTTTCTGGCAATCGCCGCCATGGTGTGTGCGGTCATTTCAATACTGACGGGCTCTTCCTGGACCACAATCGCCACAATAGGCGTGGCCTTTATGGGAATAGGGCAGATGCTTGGATTCTCATCGGGCTGGATCGCCGGGGCGATCATTTCCGGAGCCTATTTCGGCGACAAGATCTCGCCGCTTTCCGACACAACCGTGCTCGCCTCCTCGTCGGCCGGGGTCGATCTCTTCACTCATATCCGCTATATGCTGATCACAACGATTCCATCGCTGCTGATAGCGCTGGGAGTGTATTGCATCGCCGGCCATATGGCGGATCTGACGTCGGCTGTGCGCCAGAGCGACATGGCCGGGGCGCTGGAGGCTACATTCAATCTGAATCCCTGGATTTTTGTCATTCCGGTGGTGACGTTGGTGATGATCGCGCTGCGGCTCAATACGTTGCTGACCCTTTCGCTGAGCACATTGCTCGGGCTTGTCGGCGTATTCGTGTTTCAGCCTCACATTGCGGCGCAGCTTGGATCGGGCGTGGCGGCTCCATGGGCTCCGATAGCCGGCGTGGCGCGCCTGATATTCACTTCGACATCGATCCCGACGGGCGATCCCGCGCTTGATTCGCTTGTGGCCACGGGGGGCATGGCGGCCATGATGCCGACCGTGTTGCTCGTAGTGAGCGCGATGCTTTTCGGCGGCATAATGATGGGCACAGGGCTGCTCCGCTGTCTGACCGGAGGCTTCTCGACGATGATCCGCACCCGCGTGTCGGCCGTCAGCCTCACAGCTGGCTCGGGTCTTTTCCTCAATTGCGCCACAGCCGACCAGTATCTTTCGCTGATCATCGGGGGCAATATGTATCGCACGCTCTATCAGCGGCTCGGACTTGAAGCCCGACTGCTGAGCCGCACGATGGAGGATTCCGTGTCGGTGACATCGGTGTTGATCCCCTGGAATTCGTGCGGCATGACGCAGTCGTCGGTGTTGGGAGTGGCCACTCTGGCCTATCTTCCCTATTGTGTCTTCAATTATCTGAGTCCGCTGATGAGCGTGCTGATAGCATTGACCGGATTCCGCATCCGGCAGACTTCGAAAGTCGGGGCCGCTAAATATGCGGCGGTGCGGGTCAGCGTTTCCGAGCCGGATCGCAAGTGAGTCCCACTCCGAGTTTTTTGAAAATCTTATGGTCGACTTCGCCGAGCATGACAGTGGAGTGCATTTCGCATCCGCGCAGTTCGGGGAGCACCTCCAGTGCGCGGCGACACAGATCGTCGGTCGTGGAGAGCACGCTGAGCGCCACGAGCACTTCATCTGAATGCAGGCGGCGGTTTTTGCTCCGCAGATAGTTGATCTTGGTGTGCTGAATGGGGGTGATCATTTCCTGGGGGATGAGTTTCACGTCGTGGTCGATCCCGGCGAGATGCTTGATGGCGTTGAGAATGAGCGCCGAGCTGGGGCCGAGAAGATCGGAGCTTTCAGCCGTGATGATTTTTCCATCGGGCATTTCCATAGCCGAGCAGGGTCGACCGGAGCGTTCGGCGCGTTCGCGGGCCGCAGCCACGGGGCGGCGATAGTTGACATCGATTTTTGCCTGCTTGAAAAGGAGCGCGATTTTGCTGACCTCCGCTTCGCAAGGCTTCCCTTCGGCCATATGACAGAGGGCTGTGAAATAGCGGCGGATGATTTCATTGCGTGATGCCACGCAGCAGGCTTCGTCGTCGCTGATGCAGAAGCCGACCATGTTGACCCCCATGTCAGTCGGTGATTTATAAGGGTTCTGGCCATAGATCCCTTCGAAGAGAGCGTTGAGCACCGGGAAGATCTCGATGTCGCGATTATAGTTGATCGCCGTTTTGCCATAGGCTTCGAGATGGAAGGGGTCGATCATATTGACATCGTTGAGGTCGGCGGTGGCGGCTTCATAGGCGATGTTGACGGGGTGTTTGAGCGGAAGGCTCCAGACGGGGAAAGTCTCGAACTTGGCGTAGCCGGCCTCCACACCGCGCTTATGCTCATTATAGAGCTGGCTGAGGCAGACGGCCATTTTACCGCTGCCGGGGCCCGGAGCTGTGACGATCACGAGCGGGCGCGAGGTGACGATATAGTCGTTCTGACCGAAGCCCGCGTCGGAAGTGATATGTCCGACGTTGTTGGGATATCCCTCGATTGTGTAGTGATAATAGACTGTGATCCCCATTTTTTCGAGGCGTTCGCGGAATGCGTCGGCCGAGATCTGGCCGTTGTAGTGAGTGACGCACACCGACCCTACGAGGAAGCCGCGGTTTTGGAATTCTTCGCGCAGGCGGAGCACATCCATGTCGTAGGTGATACCGAGGTCGTTTCTGACCTTGTTTTTCTCGATGTCGAGGGCTGAGATGACGATCACGATTTCGGCCTGGTCTTTGAGCTGGCCGAGCATTCGGAGTTTACTGTCGGGTTGGAATCCCGGGAGCACGCGGCTTGCGTGGTGATCGTCAAAAAGTTTTCCACCCAACTCGAGATAGAGTTTGTTGCCGAACTGAGCGATTCGCTCTTTGATGTGTTCGGATTGTATCCGGAGATACTTGTCGTTGTCGAATCCGTATGTCATAACGGGTTGCAAAGTTACTCATTTTTTTGCAAACTTTCAATGTTTTTTTCAGGTTTTAGGCGGGGGGAGGTTTTAGGTTTTAGGATTTAGGTTTTAGGCTTTAGGCCCCTAATGCCCTTAGCCTACTCCATTCCCGATTAATCATGATTAATCAAGAATAATCATGATTAATCATGATAACCCTAACACCCCCGCCTAAAATCTAAAACCTAAAACCTAACACCTAACACCCAAAATTAACACTTTGGGAGAGAACAAAGTATAGCCGAGGGGGGTTATAATGGCATGAAAAGAAAGATTGTCACCTCATTATCGGCCTTCGGGCTCGTTTTGCTGTCCTGGAGCGCTGTTCACGCATCGTCGTTTGCAGATATGCCGGTCAGCGAAGTCAGCGGTCTGCTGGCTTCGGCGCCGGTGGTGGTCAACAGTGTCCGTCAGGGGAGCCGACTGCCGGCCCGCGCTGAAGTCGACGCTTCCGACATGATGTCGAAGGTCTATGGCATCGTGCCCGATAAGTCGTGTCGTCGGGCGGATTGCGTCGCGCTCAACGCCCAGGAAGATGAAGGCTATCTATGGCTCGATTCGGCGGATGGTTATTGTCTCAGTTATGAGGGCATGACTCCGGATGTGTCGGCCGCCGCGCGCGTCGACGACACCGACCGCGTCGATGAATATTGCTATTTCTTTCTTTTCCCGTATTCGTCGGCCGGCAAGGAGGAGGTCGTCAAGCAGCAGGCGCAGTTCACCGGCACGTTGCTGCAGGATATGTCGGATCATTGCCGGCGTATCGGATCGGATCCTAACGCTCCCGATATCTTCGCGGCTGCCGGTGAATATGGCGATAATGCCGTCACAGTGCGCCTGATCGACGAAGCCGCCGACGGCACGACTGCCGCCGACGGCTCACAAGCCGGTCGGTATATCCTTATGCTCATCGTAGAGCCCGGAGCCGGTGCCGTAGCACTCGGCGAATAGCTACCCCCCCCCCCGAATAGTAGGCGCCGCGACGTAGCGACCGATTAGTTATGCCCCTTTGCGCGGAAGGCTTCCATATAGGAGGGCTCGCCGACCGGGGTCAGTCCGGCGCCGGATGCCGAGGGCATTCCGAGCAGGTTGCCGCCGGATGAATCGGGTGCTCCCCAATTGCCTTCGGGGGCGATGAAATGGAGCGCTTCGTTGAGTAGAGGCTCGGTGGTTTCGCCGATCTGAGCGCGGGCCGTGGTGTAGCCTCCTTCGACTGTAATATCGGGTGTGAGCCCGGAGTCGGGCGTAGTCTCGCCCAAAGAATTGTAATAGCGCATCGTGATCGGCTGGAGCGCATAGCGGAATTGGGAGTTGTAGATAGTCCATGAACCTACCCCCTTGCCGATTGTGGTCTCGCCGATCAGCACGATATCCATATAGGGGCGCAGGCAGACCACAGTCGCCTCACTCGCCGACGCCGTGCGTGTCGACGTCAATACTATCAATCGCGGAAGCTGCAACGGAAAATTAAATTCCGAACCGAGTATGTCGGGACGATTCTCACATGCCGTGAAATAGCTGAACGTGCGTTCCGAGCCTGTAGATTGCAGATATTCCGCCGCCAAAACAGAATTATAAGAACATTGTTGGAATATCTGATCATAGCCCGAGGCGGGCACAATCGAATTGCAGAGATATTTGCATGTGCTGACATATCCGCCGGGGTTGTAGCGGAGGTCGAGAATGAGCTCCGAGATCCCTTCCGATGCGAATCGGCCAAGCGCCGGATATAGGTCGGAGGGGGAGTCGTATTGAAGGTAACACAGATAGCCGATTTTCTTCGCGCCGGAGGTGTAGATCGAATCGAGCAATACGCTGGATGATGAGGCGGCGCGGGTTGCGTCGACGGCATACTCCAGCGATTCGTCGGTCGGAGAGAACGCGGCGTTGCGACAAGCCACGCGGCGGAGACTGACATGGCCTCCACCGGCATTTTCGACCGCGACGAAATCGCCGCGTCGCAATCCTGCCGCGTGAGCCTCGGGAGCCGTCACGTAGAGCACATTGAGCGCCTTCCTTCCCGCGGCGTCGCGAAATTCCTGATATTCAAAACCGAGACTTCCGCTCTGCGTGGCGCTTTCAGTCGGGTTGTAATAGGGATTGCTTGTGAAATAGGAGAATCGATCCTTATCCGATAGAAGCGAATAGAAGAAATCGCGTGGAGAGAGCTCATAGTCGCAGTCGAGCGAATCGGGCAGATCTTCGCGCCAGAGATACTGTCGGTTCATCGCCGCGTAGATCCATTGGTTGAAATCCAGGTCGCCATAGATCGTCTCCACTACGGGGCCCGGTGTAGGCTCGGGCGTGTCGTCGGAACATGCCGTGAAGAGGCAGGATAGGAGGGTGGCAAGCGAAAGTGGCAAGATCAAATACTGTCGCATTTCCGGAAAGTTTTAAGAGAGTGTTCGCAGTAGTCCGTTTCTTATGAATAATAGAAATCCTTGGAATGGGGAATCTGCGTGTGGTTAGGATTGTAATCCGGCAGATGGCGACGATACACCATCTGCCGGAGAATTATTATAGATAGGCGGGAGAAGTCGTGAAGCGGAATTATCCGACTTCCGATCGCGTTCAGAAATTACTTGTGTGCGATTTTGACCGAATTTGATCCGGGGCAGTAGAGCAGGCCGTCGACTTCGAATGATTCAGTCGGAGCGGCGGGGCGGTTCGAACCGTTATAGATCAGCCAATCCTCTTGCTCGCTTGTCACATCATATCTGAAGATATAAGATTTGCCTTTTTCGATATCAGCTACGCAGCCCGAGCCGAGGTAAACACTCGACCCCGAGGTCAGTTTGGCGGCGAAGCGCAAGGAGATGTTTGTGCAGGGGAACATGAAGCTATAGCTATAGCCTCCGGAATAATCGGGATTATAATCCATCAAGAACATTCTCCATTGAAGGTTTTGGGACGTCTCCACCGAATATGTAGGCTGTCCCTTGGAGTCAAGGGTCAGATTGTCGCATGATTTATTGGCCAGAAGTTTGTACTCTTCGATATTGGAGTAGCGGTTCCAGTTTTGAATATTAATGAAGGCCACGGCGCCGGCACACTGCACATTGATTGAATGTTCGCGTGAATTGCTTTCGGTCACTTTCAGAGCGTAAGAACTCAGACCGAGGATTTTGCGGTTGCCTCCGATATATCCTTCATCTGTCACAGTAAATGTGTCGAGGCGGTCGGTGCCTGCGATATTCCAGTAGTTGATATTCGAACCGGTGACGTGAGTCATGGCGACAGCGGTGTAGTCGCCTGCGGGAAGCTTCAGTGAAGTCGACATCACATGGGTATAGTCGGAATACTGTTCTGACGTTGAAGTGACGAGCACTCCCGCTTCATTATAAATAAAGAGGTCGACATTAAGCGTATATCCGCGGCCAATGCTACTGAGGTCGCCGGGCGTGCGTTCGTAAAGGCTGCTGACAACTGTAGCCGGATTGACTTTGATGGTGACTGCCGATTCCACGGTGATGTCCTCGTTGGAGCAGGAAGCCGCGAGCATGCCGAGGGCGAGAATCGGAGCGCAGTATAAAAGTTTTTTCATATTGTTGTGATTGCTGAGTGAGGGGGATTACTTGATGACGTTGAAGAGCCAGCCGATGCCGACGGAGATTGTGCTGACCTTGGCGGGCACATTGCCTGCGATGTCGCTGTTGCCGAGGTTATAGCGGAGGTCGGCGGTGAAGCCGTTTTTCAGCTTGCAGTTGAGGCCGAAGGAGAGCATGACGTCCATAGCCTTGGCGTTGTCGAGACGATAGACCGCATTGTCGGTAGTGATCGATTTAGTGGGGAAAGCACCCGAGAATGTGGGGCCTACTTCCACTGCGAGCTGCGGGAGGAAATACCATTGGAAGAGCACAGGCACTTCGAAGCAATTCATCGGCACATTGCCGCTGGCCGATCCCATCTGGCGGAGTGAGTAGAGGGCTTCGAGCTGCACGCCGAAGCGTTCGGTGCCGAACGGTTTGCCCGCCGGGCGGCCGAAGCGCACATTGGCTGCGAGCCCTGCCGAGAATCCGGCGCCCCCTTTGAGATCGAGGTTGAGATCCTTGGGATTGGTAGGCATAGAATAGACAAAGCCCACTTTCGGACCGATCGACAGAGCGAAGGGTCGGAGCACTTCTGTGGGCTGATAGGAATCGTCGACATAATAATTGTCGTCTTCCATGCCGAAACCCTGTGCGAGCGCGCTCGTGCTGACAGCCGCGGCTGCCATGAGTGTCAGGATAGTTCTTTTCATTGTTGTTATTTGTTAGTGAAAAATTTGGTGTCAGATCAGAAGTAGGGGTCGAAGGTGATTGTCGAGGAGGCTGATTTGCCGTTGGCTGTGATCTTGATCGAGCGCGAGAAGGAGGATGTGCAGCTGATGCTTGTCGAGACGCTGCGGCTGCTGTTGGCCGGGATCGTGACGCTCCCCGATGTGCCGGTCGACCAAGTATAGTTGACATTGACCGCCTCCTCCGAATCGTTGCGGATCGTGGCGCTGACGGTGCAGAGATTCGACGAATTGGCACGCACACGGCCCGGACCCGGGACGCCGACATGCAGTTCGACCGGATAGCTGACCGTCAGCACATCTCCGTCATGATCGAAGAACACTATCAGGCAGTCGTTGTCTATATAGCTTAGCATATTGAAATCCTTTGTGCCATTCTCCACTTCATGCACAAAA
>CAMWNT010000072.1 GCA_947175695.1 uncultured Porphyromonadaceae bacterium | reverse complement strand
CGAAGCCTACGGGCGGAACACATACCAGCGCGTCGGCTCGAAGCGCGGGAGCGCGACGAGCTGCACATCGGCCTGACGGTCGGAGATGGTCTCCCGGCCGTCGCCGATCTTTAGTCCGCGGGATTCGAGGGCCGTTCTGACGGCTTCAAGCGCCTTGGCCGGCGTGTTGTTGTCTTGCGAGAGGTGGCAGAGGAAGATGTATTTCATCGAAGGATTCCACACTTCGCGCAGGAAGGCGGCTGTAGCCGTGTTGTCGAGATGGCCCCGGTCGGTGCGGATGCGCGCCTTGAGGAATTCGGAATATGGCCCGGCGAGGAGCATTTGCAGATCGTAGTTGGCTTCGATCACAAGATAGTCGGCACGGCTCATATAATGGTGGGCGCGTTCGGTGACGGCGCCCAGATCGGTGGCGATGACGAAGTTGCGGTTGTCGTAGTTGATTGAGAATCCCATATTGTCGGTGCCGTCGTGAGGCACGTCGAAGGCTGTGATCTCCGTCTCACCGAGGCGGAACGGTATTTCCTTGAATATGGGCACATGATAATCCTTGATGCGCTTCGATATACCGTGGCGCCGGAGCAGACCGTTGAGCACGCGGTTGGTGCAGAAGAGTCGCATATGCTTATGGGCGCGGAGGAGCGTGTAGGCATATTTGACGTGGTCGGAGTGGTCGTGGGTCAGCAGAATTCCCTTGACATTTTCCCATTTGACGCCATTGGCCGGGAGCTGGAGCTCCACGAAGTCGGCCTTGACACCGGCGTCGACGAGGAATCCGGAGGCGCGGGTGCCGATATAACAGCAGTTGCCGCTTGATCCGGAGCCGAATGATATGAAGTTGAACACGCGGTTGGCGGGATTGTCGGCCGGCCGATCGGCGCGGCGTGCGCCGCGGCTTAGCGCATCGCCGAGAGTAGTCGGCGCGGGGGCCGCTTCGGCAATCGGCTTGAACTCCTCAAAGGGGATTTCCATCTGTCCCTCGAATTTTATCGTCGGTCGGCTTTTCATCTTTTTCTTCTGTTGGTTTTCTTCTTGGTCTGCTGCACATCTTCTTTCCCCCCGGCATAGATCAGAAATACGGCCGGACGCTTGTCGTAGCCACGGCCCTCGGGGAGGGTGGCCAGATATTTTTTCCATCCTGCGGGCGTCATTGTCCTGACCTCCTCGCGCTCCGGATCGGTCAGATCGCAGGCCACGCAGATGCGAGTCGAGGGGGCGAGATGATTGATCAGAAATTCGAGCATCCGCTGATTGCGATAGGGGGTCTCGATGAAGATCTGCGTCATCGAGTGGCGGCGGGAGTCTTCTTCAAGGCGCTTTAGCGCGGCGGCGCGGTCGTGGTCGTCGATCGGGAGATAGCCGTGGAATGAGAATCCCTGGCCGTTGAATCCCGAGGCCATGATTCCCATCAGTATGCTCGACGGACCGACGAGCGGCCTGACCGTCAACCCCTCTTCCTGGGCGATGGCCACGGGGAGCGCACCGGGGTCGGCCACGGCCGGACAACCGGCGTCGCTCATCACTCCCATCGACTCACCCCGGCGCAGGGGCGCGAGATAGCCGGCCACTTCCGAGAGGTCGGTGTGGCGGTTGAGTTCGTAGAATGTCACTTCCGCGAGATCCATAGCCGGGTCACACCGCTTGAGGAAGCGGCGCGCCGAACGCGTATTCTCCACTATGAAGTGACGTAACCTCTTTATTATTTCGACATTACCCGCCGGAATGACCTCGGAGTAAGGGGCGTCCGACATTCCGACGGGAATAAGATATAGCGCAGCTTCTTTTTCCATGAACTACAAATATAATAAATTTTGAGTCTATCCTCATCAACTTGGCGCGATTTTTTTCGTAATTTTGCACCAAATTACAGTTTTTATTCTCCTCCGGCATTCAGCCGGAGGTCAGCGTTATGATTCCCATTCCCGACTCTTTCATTTCCGCCCTTCGCCGGATTTCTTTCCCCGATGCGGATCTTTTGGCGGCCGCGCTCGACACGCCGCCGGCCACGGCTGTGCGCCGCAATCACCATAAAGACCTTCAATTCACGGAAATGCCGGCTGTGGCCGCTACGGGGGAGCCGATCGGCTGGTGTGCCGACGGCTTTCGTCTCGCCGAGCGGCCGACGTTCACGCTCGATCCGTTGCTTCATGCCGGAGCCTATTATGTGCAGGATCCTTCGTCGATGATCTATCAGCAGATCGCCGACAGGATCTGCAGCCGGATGGAGCGGGAGGGGCGCGATTTCGAGAACGACCCGCTTGCGGCGCTCGATTTCTGTGCGGCTCCGGGAGGAAAGACCACGGCCATGATCAATGCCCTCCCCTATGGGAGTCGGGTTGTGGCGAATGAATTCACACCGGCCCGCGGGAAGATCCTGCGTGAGAATCTCGAGAAGTGGGGATACCCCTTCGTCGTCACCACCGGGAGCGCTTCCGACCGCTTCGCGGCGGTCGACGATGCGTTTGATATCGTGGCGGTCGACGCTCCCTGCTCGGGCGAGGGGATGATGCGCAAGGATGAGCAGGCTCGGCGCCAATGGAGCGAGTCGCTGACCCGGGAATGCGCCACGCTTCAGCGTTCGATTCTGAAGGATGTGGCGCATTGCGTAAAGCCGGGAGGCTGGCTGATATATTCCACCTGCACTTTCAATACGCTGGAAAATGAAGAGAACGCAAGATTTATCCGCGAGGAACTTGGATTTGAACCTGTCGCGATGAGCGATCTTGGAGTGGGCGGCTTTGAGGAGGGGGATCGTCCGGCGGGGTCGCTGGCGGAGGATGTCGAGGCTTTGCGGTTCATGCCGCATCTGACGCGCGGCGAGGGACTGTTTGTGGCGGTGTTTCGCCGTCCTACGGCGGACGGCGATGACGCAGGCACCGAGCTGCCGCTTGGCGTGGTGCCGTTTGCTTCGCGTCCGACAATCCGCCCGACAATCCGCCCGACAAGGAGTGGCGGAAAACGAGCTGCCCGACAGAAGGGTCGCGATGACGACGCGGCGGCGGGATTGCTGACGGCCGACGCCCGGAGCGAGATACTCGGCTGGATCGACCCGGCCGTTACGCCGACTCTGGCTGCGTCGGGGGCGATGGTCACGATGCTGCCCGATTCGATGAGCGCGCTGACGGAGCGTATGCGCCGCGCGGGAGTCAATGTGACGGGCGCCGGCTTGCCGGTGGCTGAATTGCGTGGCAAGGCGAAGAACGTCGCCGTGATGCCCGATTCGCGCTTGGCGCTGTCAATGGCGATGCGCGCGGATGCGTTTCCGCGGGTGGAGCTCGATCGCGAAACGGCGCTCGCCTATCTGCGCCGCGAGACGATCACGCTCCCGACAAACATTCCGGCGGGTTACGTCGTTGTCACGTATAAGGAGCGGCCGCTCGGGATGGTGAAAAATATCGGCAATCGTGCCAATAACCTCTACCCCGCCGCGTGGCGCATCCGTATTTAAGAAACGGTTTAAATTTAACAGGATTAAATAGAAGCCGTTCTTGAGAGAGGTTCTTTTCTAATAAACATAATTATGCAATTTACGATCATTGCACAGGATGAAGCGTCGCGCGACGCAATCCTGAATCATATTCAGAGTCAATTCCCTGACGCAGTGTGGAATCGCGATCTGTCGACGGCCGAAGCCTATCTTGAGGTGCACGACATTCCGGACGACGCGGAGCATGCGGCTCAGGTGATTCGCAGTATTGAGGAAACAGGTTTTGAAGGAACATGGCTGAAGAAGTAGACTGCGGATGGAATTCCCGCACAGTGACGCTGCTTGGCGAAGCGGGCGTGAAGGCACTGGCCGAGGCGCGGGTGCTTGTAGTCGGGGTCGGTGGAGTCGGAGGCTATGCGGCGGAGATGCTGGCGCGCTCGGGAGTCGGGCGGCTGACACTGATCGACGCCGATGATGTGGCCGATTCCAACATCAACCGGCAGCTTATCGCACTGCATTCCACTGTCGGAGAGCCGAAGACGGAACTGTTCGCGGCACGCTTCCGCGACATCAATCCCCGCATCGAGATCGATGCCAGACGGGAGTTTATCACTCCGGAGTCGGTAGGCCCCCTACTTGATGAAGGATACGACTTTGTGATTGACGCGATCGACACGGTCGCACCGAAAGTGGCGCTCATCGCCGAAGCATTGCGGCGGCATGTGCCGATCGTATCGTCGATGGGAGCCGGCGGACGCATTGATCCCTCGAAAGTGGAGCTGACCGACCTTTGGGCTACGTCGGAAGATGGCCTGGCGCGTGCCGTGCGCCAGCGACTGAAAAAGCTCGGACTGCGGCGACCGCTTAAGGTGGTCGCGAGCCGCGAAGCGCCGCGCCGCTATTCCCTCATCCCCCTCGAAGAGCAGAACAAGCGCTCCTCCTTCGGCACATTAGCCACAATCCCCGCCCTCTTCGGCATTCATCTTGCCTCGCACGTCATCAACCGCCTCGCCCTCAAGCCCTAAAACCTAAATCCGCCTCCTCAGATAATGGTCGATGAGAATCGAGCGCCCCGCACCAGGGAGCGTGCTCATATAGTCGCGGTCGGGGAGATCGGTATAGTTGCGGCGCATCCGGCGGAAATCGCGATGGGCACGGAGTATTGCGCGCGCATCCCCCCACTGCCCTTTGAGGAGAAACAACAGAAACGCCAGCGTGTCGGCCAAGCGACGGATAAAGAGCACGCGGCTCCCTTTCCTGGCCGGCAGATTCTTATGGAGTAGGAGCAGATTATTGCGGAAGTTGAGATATGTCTTTTTCGGATTACCCTTGGGAAGCGACGCACCGCCCACGTGATATACCGTCGCGTCGGTCAGCGCCATCACTCTATAGCCCGCGCCGATCATGCGGCAACATAGATCGATCTCCTCCATATGGGCGAAGAAATCTTTGTCGAGGCCACCGAGGCGGAGGTAAAGAGCGGTGCGGACGCAGAGCGCCGCGCCTGTGGCCCATGCCACTTCGATCGGCTCGCCGTCATACTGCCCGCGGTCGACCTCCACATTGTCAAACACGCGCCCTCGGCAATAGGGATAGCCGAGATTGTCGAGATAACCACCCGCAGCGCCCGCATATTCGAAACGCTCACGGTCGTTATAGGCGCGGATCTTGGGCATGACCGCCCCGACGTCGGGATTCTCTTCGAGCAGTCGCAACAGCGGCCGCCACCATCCTTCGGTTGTCTCGACATCGCTGTTGAGCAACACCGTGTAAGGGTAATCCGTAGCGGCGATCGCACGGTTGTAGCCCTCGGCGAAGCCATAGTTGCTGTCGAGCCGCAGAAGTTTCACTTCCGGGAATTCCTTTTCAACGAATTCACACGATCCGTCGGTCGAGCCATTGTCGGCCACCCAGAGATCAACCTCGTCGGAGATCGAATGAGCCGCCACTGTCGGTAGAAATTTCCGGAGAAGGTCGATGCCGTTCCAGTTGAGAATTATGACTGCCAGTTTCTTTTTCATAGCTTCGTATCTAAGAGAGTGTTTGATTGTCACGGCGGTCAAAGTCTCGTCGCGGTCATGGTCTCGTCGCGGTCGGCGCATACGGCGTCGAGCCGCACGGGAGTGATTGTATTGAGCAACGCTTCGTCGGCCGGTGCCACGACGCGGATATAATTGTCGGTCAGTCCGGTCATCATCCCGGGGTCGTCGGCAAGCAGATGCTCCCAGAGCACGGGGCGCACCGTGCAGGCCATCGACTGCATGAACTCATTGATCTTCGCATCCGATATCGACTGCAGTCGGGCCACACGCTTATGGCGCTCGCCGGGATCGACGGATTCGGCCTGCAGGCGAAGCGCCGCTGTGCCGGGGCGCTCGGAGTAGGGGAAGATATGGAAGCGGGTGGCGGGAATGGAGTCGACGAATTCGAGAGTCTTCGCCCATTCTTCGGAGGTCTCGCCTCTTGCGCCGGCGATTATGTCGACCCCGATGAAGGCGTCGGGAATCATCGCCTTGACATATTCCAGCCGGCTGCGGAAAAGCGCCGTGTCGTAGCGGCGGTTCATCAGCCGGAGCACGGTGTCGGAGCCGGATTGCAACGGGATGTGGAAATGGGGCATGAACGCGCGCGATTCGCGGGCGATCCATCGGATGATCTCTTCAGTCAGCAGATTGGGCTCGATGCTTGAGATGCGATAGCGCTCGATCCCCTCGACGGCGTCAAGGGCGCGGAGCAGATCGAAGAAGCTCTCCCCTGTGTCGAGTCCGAAGCAACCGATATTGACGCCCGTGATGACAATCTCCTTGCCACCGGCGCGGGCCACCTCGCGCGCCTGCTCCACAAGATCGGCGATGCGACCGGAGCGCGACCGACCGCGGGCGAAGGGGATGGTGCAGTAGGTGCAATAATAATCGCAACCGTCCTGCACTTTGAGCCAATAGCGGGTGCGGTCGCCATGCTCACACGACGGAAGAAAGGTCGTGATCTCCGGAGTGCGGGTCGACTCGACGATAGGCTTGCGGTCGGCCATCCAGCGGTCGATATACGCGGCGATGCGCAGCTTTTCATTGCTGCCGAGCACAATATCGACGCCCGGGAGCGACGCCACCTCGTCGGGCTTGAGCTGAGCGTAGCATCCGGTCACGACGATTGTGGCCTCGGGCCAGCGCATCGAAAGGCGGCGGATCAGCGACCGCGCCTTCTTGTCGGCCGTCTCGGTCACAGAGCATGTGTTGACCACGCAAATATCGGGCGTCTCCTCCGGCGTTGCGCGGCGGAACCCCTTTTCGGATAGAATTTTGCCGATTGTGGAGGTCTCGGCGAAATTGAGCTTGCAGCCCAGTGTATAAAAAGCCGCTTTGCGCGGCGTCAAGTCGGGTGTCACTTCTGAATACGTATTTTTTTGCTTATACACTCCGGACGCGCCGGAATGCGATGAACCGTCGCGTGCAGACGCTTGTTTGACATAACGGCGATTCGTCGCCAAGCGTATCGGCCGAAAGCCGAACGCGTCAAAATCTAATGCAAATTTACAAAAAAATCGTGAAAGTATTGACAACGCCCTTTTTAAGTATTATCTTTGCAGTCCGCGACGGTCGCAAGAACCGGCGGCTCCACTCTCCATGCAAATCAGAAACCCGGAATTTTTCCGCAATATCTGACCGATGAAAAAAGTAAAAGAAGTTCAAATCTCATATTGGGCAGCCCACGCCACGACTATCGTTTCCGTCACGCTGGTGCTGCTGATTCTCGGCATCATTTCCCTTATCACGGTCGGCGCGCGACGCGAGACCGCCAGAGTGCGCGAAAGCCTCGAAATCAGCGTCATAATGGCTGATTCAATCTCCAACGAAGCGGCATCTGCCCGATTGCAGGAGATGAAATCACTCCCCTTCTGCCGAAATCTCACCCTCATATCCAAAGAGCAGGCAATGCAGGCCTGGAAAGACGCCACCGGCGAAGACCTCGAAGCGCTCTTCGGAGTCAACCCCCTTTCCCCCGAAATCACTTTCACTATGCCGGAAATTTACTCCCGGCCCGATTCGATCCGGATGATAGAGGCCCGGCTGGCCGCTTTGCCCGGTGTCGAAGGCGTCGCTGTGCCTGAAGGCGACATGATTCAATCCATGAATGAAAACATCGCCCGCCTCGGGGCAATTCTGGCCGGAATAGCACTCGTGTTGCTCATCATTTCGTTTGTGCTGATCAACAACACCGTGCATCTGACCGTCTATGCACGCCGCTTCACAATCCACACGATGCAGCTCGTCGGCGCCACCGACGCCTTTATCCGCCGACCCGTTGTCAGCCGCAATCTGTTGGCCGGAGTCCTGGCCGGAATCTTCGCATCGGCCCTCCTTTGGATAGCGATACTCCTCGCCCCCAGAGCCGGATTCACCGAACTCGGCGACATCATCGGATGGGAAGCCCCGGCCATAATATGCGCCGCGCTGATCATCCTCGGCGGACTGATTTGCGCAATCGCCGCCCTCATCGCCACCAACCATTATCTGCATAAAGACTACGACGAACTCTTCCGCTGATCTCTCCCTCCGTCGAGGCCCGGCTCTCCTCTGACCGCGCTTCGCCGATCGCCCGCTCAAAAGGCACATTTCAACAAAATCCAACTCAATCTCCATTAGTGACTCTTATGACCAACGGCAATTCTGTCAATAACTCTGCAAATCCCGCATCGCCCAAGGCTTCAGCCCCTTCTCCCGCCGAACGCCACGACAATAATTCGCTCTTCCCCCGGATCAATCTCCTGATGATGGGCGGGTGTGTCGCAATGATCATCATCGGATTCCTCCTTATGTCGGGCGGTTCTTCATCGATCGAACAGGGATTCAACCCCGACATTTTCTCCACCCGAAGAATCGTCATCGGCCCGGCGATCGCGTTTCTCGGATTCCTCTTCATGGCCTTCGCCATCATTTGGACCCCGCGCCGCAAACGCCGCGATTGATTAGGTTTTAGGTTTTAGGTTTTAGGTATTGCATAATATCTAATCAACTGATTCCCAACAACCGATATCTACCAACCACCATCCACCAACGACTATCCACTAACTGCTATCTAACAACTGATATCTGATATTTGATAACTGATATCTGATATCTGACAACTGAATTCAAAACTATGGAATGGCTTGACGCTTTCATACTCGGTCTCGTGCAGGGACTTTCTGAATATCTGCCGATCTCTTCGAGCGGCCACCTCGAGATTTTCCGCGAAATCCTCGGAATCGATCTCCCTAAAGACAACATCCTCCAATTCGACATCATGGTGCACGCGGCCACAGTATGCTCCACGATTGCGATTCTCTGGCCAATGTTCAAGAAACTCTGCGTCAGCTTCTTCACTTTCCGCCGCGGCGAAGATTTCAATTATGTCTGCAAGATCCTGCTGTCGTGCATCCCGGTCGGGATCGTCGGCGTGTTCTTCAAGGATTTTGTAGAGTCGTTTTTCGGCGACGGACTTAAGATCGTCGGCATCTGCCTGATGGTGACAGCCGCGCTCCTGGCGTTCGCCCATTTCACCGACCGCAACGCGGCCGGCCGATTTGCCAAAGCATCGCAGGGCCGCGACATCAGCTGGCTCGACGCATTCATCATCGGCTGCGCCCAGGCCATAGCCGTTCTCCCCGGCCTCAGCCGCTCGGGCACAACGATCGCCACCGGCATCCTGCTCGGCGACAAGCGCTCGGAAGTGGCCCAGTTCTCGTTTCTGATGGTGATTCTGCCCATCCTCGGCGAAGCGCTTCTCGACGTCAAGGAGATGATCAGCCAGGCCGCCGCTCCGGCCGCCGAAATGGCATCGCAGGCTCCCGAACTCTCATGGGGGGTGTTGCTGATCGGATTCGTCACAGCGTTCATCACCGGCTGCGCCGCCTGCCGCTGGATGCTCGGCCTTGTCAAGAAAGGGAAGCTCGTATGGTTCTCCATCTATTGCGTATTGATGGGCATCATCTGCATCCTTTGGCAATAAAACTAAATATTCCCACCCGAAATAAACCCTCACCCAAAACCGAATCAAGTGGATTTTATCTCAGGAGAAATCATTGGTATCGACAAGCCTCTGGGCTGGACGTCGTTTGACGCCGTCAATCGGCTCCGGGGCGCGCTCAAGCGACGCCTTGGCGTCAAAAAGATCAAAGTGGGCCACGCCGGCACACTCGACCCGCTCGCCACAGGCGTGCTCATCATATGCACAGGCCGCGCCACACGCCGGATCGACCTCCTTCAGCAGGGGCGAAAGGAATATGTAGCCACGATGCGACTCGGAGCCACAACCCCCAGCTTCGACCTCGAAAAAGAAATCGACGCCACATATCCCTACGAACATGTCACCCGGGAGATGATCCTTGCCACCCTCCCGCAGTTCACGGGAAAGATCATGCAGGTGCCCCCGGTGTTTTCGGCTGTAAAAATCGACGGCAAACGCGCCTATCTCCACGCCCGCAAGGGCAACGACGTGGAGCTGGCCGCCAAGCCCCTTGAAATCGATGAATTCGAGCTCCTCGACTTCGACGGCCGCGACATGACGCTCCGCATCGTATGCAGCAAAGGCACCTACATCCGCGCCCTGGCCCGCGACCTCGGCCAAGCGCTCGACAGCGGCGCACATCTCATCGCCCTCCGCCGCACGGCCGTAGGGCCTATCCGCGAGCAGCAATGCCTCTCGATCGACGAAGCACTGCGCGAAATCGCGGAATGCGAACTGACCGGGGAATCGGCTCCCTCCTCCGCCGCAGCCGACTCCTTAACCTCTAACTCCAAACCTTAAGCTCAAATGAAATTATCCCAGTTCAAATTCAAACTCCCCGACTCGCTCATCGCTCAATACCCCTCCGAAAACCGCGACGAATGCCGACTGATGGTGGTCGACGCCAAGACCGGAGAGATCACCCACCGCATATTCAAGGAAATCATCGATTACTTCGACGACGGCGATGTCATGGTGTTCAACAACACTAAAGTGTTCCCCGCCAGACTCTACGGCAATAAGGAGAAGACCGGCGCCTGCATCGAAGTGTTTCTGCTGCGCGAGCTCAACGAGGAGAATAAATTCTGGGACGTACTCGTCGAGCCGGCTCGCAAAATCCGCATCGGCAACAAACTCTATTTCGGCGAAGACGACTCGATGGTGGCCGAAGTGATCGACAACACCACCTCGCGCGGACGCACACTCCGATTCCTCTACGACGGCCCCCACGATGAATTCAAGGAAGCCCTCTACGCCCTTGGCGAGACTCCCCTGCCGGAATACATCACCCGCAAGGCCGAGCCCGAAGACGCCGAGCGCTATCAGAACATCTTCGCCGAAGTCGAAGGCGCCGTCATGGCCCCCGCCGCCGGCCTCCACTTCAGCCGCGAGCTCATGAAGCGCCTTGAGATCAAAGGTGTAGAGCGCGGATTCCTCACCCTCCACTGCGGCAAAGGCAACTTCCGCGACATCGACGTCGAGGATCTGACAAAACACCGCATGGACAGCGAAGACATGGTGGTCGACGGCGAACTCGTCGATATGGTCAACGACGCCAAAGACCGCGGCAACCGCATCTGCGCCGTCGGCGCTTCCGTGCTGCGCGCCATAGCGTCGTCGGTCTGCATGAACGGCCACATCATGCCCACCAAAGGCTGGACCAACAAATTCATCTTCCCCCCCTACGACTTCACCGTCTGCGACTCGATGGTCAGCAATTTCCATCTCCCCCTCTCGACGATGCTCATGATGATCACCGCCTTCGGCGGCTACGACCACATCATGAACGCCTACAATGTAGCCGGCAAAGAGGGCTACCGCTTCGGCGCCTATGGCGACGCGATGCTCATCCTCCGCTGATCGGCGCCCCACTCGCAACCCGGCACGACTTTCCCCCCCCGGATCGCGCCCCAAACCCGGCCCGGCCGAAAAAATACCGCCGGTTTGATTTTCAGCCGGTTAGATTTTCCGCCGCTTCGGTTTTTTATGTGTATAATTTTTTGT
>CAMWNT010000071.1 GCA_947175695.1 uncultured Porphyromonadaceae bacterium | reverse complement strand
CAAGGGTCATTTCCTGACAACCGATTCCGAAGAACATCTTGAGGATTTCGCGTTCGCGATCGTAGAGCTGCTTGAGAGCGCGGTCGACTTCCTTCGAGAGCGACTCCTGATTGAGCGATGCGTCGGCCATGGGGCTGTCGTCGTTGGGGAGCACATCGAGGAGCGAATTGTCTTCACCCTCGACGAAGGGGGCGTCGACAGAGATCGAGCGACCCGACACTTTCATCGTGTCGACGATCTTCTCGACAGGGATGTCGAGGCGTTCGGCCAGCTCCTCCGAAGAGGGCTTGCGCTCATGCTCCTGCTCGAACTTAGCCAGCTCCTTGGTGATTTTATTGAGCGAGCCCACCTGATTGAGTGGGAGACGGACGATTCTCGACTGCTCGGCGAGAGCCTGCAGAATCGACTGACGGATCCACCAAACGGCGTATGAGATGAACTTAAAGCCGCGGGTTTCGTCGAATTTCTGGGCTGCGCGGATCAGTCCGAGGTTGCCCTCATTGATCAGGTCGGGGAGGGAAAGACCCTGATTCTGGTATTGCTTCGCCACCGACACAACGAATCGGAGGTTGGCTCGGGTCAGTTTCTCGAGTGCTTTTCTATCCCCTTTCTTGATGCGCTGGGCGAGCTCCACTTCCTCCTGGACTGAGATAAGTTCCTCACGTCCTATTTCCTGAAGATACTTGTCGAGCGACGCGCTTTCGCGGTTGGTGATTGATTTGGTTATCTTAAGTTGTCTCATATTCTTTTTTGAAGCTTCTTTTTGAGGGGTCGCGGTTCAGATTCCGAATCGCAGACTCTTATCCTTATAATAACGCGACATAAGGGAATATTCGTATCCGGCGGGCGAGAAAATGCATCATGATTTGCAAAAGCTCTTGAGCTTCGCGCATCGGCTGCATACTGCCTTTTGCCGACCGGGGCCTCGCGGCGATCGGCGCCATCATTGAATATCCTCTTGCATCCTGCGTCAAGCCGGGATAAAAATCTTCGGCTTCGGAATGTCGCCGTCAGTATAACAAGCTACATTCCGAGCCGAAGTGCAAAGTTAGTGATTTTTTATCTTTTTTGCAATATTTTATGCTTGAAAGAGCTTAAAATATTGCCGATTCCCGTTGAATTCCCTCCGAATATCGTTGGATACGGGGTGCGGAGGGGGATTATTCGTTGAGATTGACGGCGTAGTAGTATTTCTTGCCGGTCGAAGGATAGAAGCCGGAGAGGAACATCACCTTATCGTCGTCGTCGGTCTTCATGATCGAATTGTAGATGTATTCCACATCGTCCTGCGAGCTGACGGGAGTGCCGTTGATCGTCTCGATGACGAAGCCGTCTTTGACGCCGGCTTCTTTGAAGAGGCCTTTCTGAACGCCAGTCACCTGCACGCCGCCGCGCAGTCCGAATTCTTTCTTGATCTCTGTGCTTGTCTTCATGAAGGCGCATCCGAGCTGCGAGAAGTCGCCGGGCTTGGTGATTTCGGTGTTGCCCTGGGTGTTGCGCAGTGTCGCAGAGGCGGTCTTCTTTTTGTTGTCGCGATAGAATGTCAGCGAGATCGTGTCGCCGGGGCGGAATTTATTGAGTTGCTCCACGAGCTCGGCGCGGTTTTTGACCGTCACGTTGTTGATCGCCGTGATGACGTCGCCGTCTTCAAGGCCGAGTTCTTTGGCTGTCGAGCGGGCCAGAACGTTGCTGACGATAAGGCCTGACTTGACGGCTGTGATGTCGCGCTCTTTGGCGAGTTTGGCGTCGAGTTCCATGATCGAGCAGCCGAGCACGGCGCGTTGCACTGTGCCATACTGGCGAAGGTCGGTGATGACTTTCTTGACGATTGTAGTCGGGATGGCGAATGAGAAGCCGGAGTAGGAGCCGGTGTTGGAATAGATCGCGGAGTTGATGCCGATAAGCTCGCCCTTAAGGTTGACGAGGGCGCCTCCGGAGTTGCCGGGGTTGAGGGCGGCGTCGGTCTGAATGAATGATTCGATGCCGATGCTACCGTTCGCAGTGTTGCTGCCGAGCGAACGGGCTTTGGCACTGACGATGCCGGCCGTCACTGTCGAGTTGAAGCCGAAGGGATTGCCGACGGCGAGCACCCACTCGCCGATCTTGACATTCTCGGAATTGCCGAATGTGATGGCCGAGAGGCCTTTGGCGTCGATTTTGATCAGTGCAAGGTCGGTCGCTTCGTCGGTGCCGATGACGCGGGCTTCGTAGGTGGAGTTGTCGTTGAGGAGCACTTCCAGCTTCTCGGCTCCGTCGACCACGTGGTTGTTGGTGACGATGTAGCCGTCTTCACTGACGATCACCCCCGAGCCAAGACCGCTCTGCTGGAGATTGTCGTCGGATTTCTTATTGTTGCCGCGGCGCTGCTGGCGGGGCTGTTGTTGCTGCGGACCGAAGAAGAAATCAAACATGCCGAAGGGATCGCCATACATCTGTTGCTGGCGGGGAGAGACGAACGATTTGATGCAGACCACTTCATTGACCGTCTTTTCGGCGGCTGTGGTGAAGTCGGTTTCGAAAGCTGCGGAAGTTGCAGTGCGAATAAATCTGGCGCCGTCGGAATTATCGGCGAAGGCGTAGGAGAAAGATGCGAGCAGCAGTGAAGCTGCGACTACTTTTTTGATCATATCTGATAAATTTTCGAATCTTGGTGTGTAGTGTTGCGGGTTGTGTATATTATCTATTCGGTGGCTTCGGCGCAGGCGGGTCGGACTCAGCTTCCGGCACATCGGCTGTCGCGATGTCTTCGCGATAGCCTCGCGAAGAGCAACCACATATATTAGATAGTGAAAACGTAAAAAATATTACACCGGGAATCTGCTAAATCCGTCGGTTTTAAACTTATTTAAGACTCTTTGCCGAAGAGTGACGTCGGTTTTAACGTTCATTCACGCATCCGGCGTCGGCGAGCGCATCGTCAGCAGCGCCGGGCGCGGATCGATGATTGGATATTTGGATATTTTTTGCTAACTTAGACCAAATTTTCAGGCAGATTCAGACTCAACTGAAAGAATGCGTCCCTGCGATGCGCTCTAACCTTTTATTATGCAAACAATTGAATATATTCCACCGACGACACGGCGCGTTGCTCGCCACGCGATGACAATAGCGTTGTTCGCCATGCTCGTTTTGCTTGGAGGATGCCGCAGCCGCAGTGTCCACATCCCGCAGCCGGGCGATGGAGCCGAATTCGACATTGTCGAAACCCGCAATCTCAGCAGCGAGCGGCGCCATCTGATCGAAATCAGCAGGGAGTGGATGGGCACTCCTTATAAATATGCCGCCTCTGAAAAGGGGAGAGGCACCGACTGCAGCGGTATGGTGCTCGAAGTCTATCTCGAGTGTCTGAGCCTCGAGCTTCCCCGCAACTCGGCCAAGCAGGCGGAATATTGCAAAAAGATCTCACGCAAGGATGTCAAGCCGGGCGACCTCGTGTTTTTCGCCACGGGGAGCGACCCGGAAGTAGTGTCGCACGTCGGAATAATGCTCGACGACGACAATTTTATTCATGCCAGCTCAAGCAAGGGGGTCTGCATCTCCCGATTGTCGAATCCCTATTACACACGCACGCTCCGTCGCTTCGGGCGTGTGCCGGGTCTGAAATAACCGGCTTCTTCCAACAACGAAAAAAGTCAATAAAAGTGGTACATCTTCACGTTCACTCCCAATATAGTCTTCTCGACGGCAAGGCGGCGATTGCCGAGCTTGTCGACAAAGCGATTGCCGACGGCCAGCCCGGCATCGCCCTGACCGACCATGGCAACATGTTCGGGGTCAAGGAATTCTTCAACTATGTCAATAAAAAGAACTCCGGCAAAGCTGACGATGAGAAATTCAAGCCGATCATAGGTTGCGAAATGTATGTCGCACGCAACGGCATGAAGAGCCGTAGCGGCAAAGAAGATCGCTCAGGCGACCACCTCATTGTGCTCGCAAAAAACCTCAAAGGCTACCACAATCTGATCAAACTTGTCAGCAAAGCCTGGACCGACGGCTACTACTACAACCCCCGCACCGACCACGATCAGCTTCGCGAGCATAGCGAAGGACTGATCATCTGCTCGGCGTGTCTGGGCGGAGAGATTCCGCAGTTCATCATGCGCGGCGACATCGAGGGGGCCGAGAAGAGAGTCAAATGGTTTCGCGATATTTTCGGCGACGACTACTATCTTGAGCTTCAGCGTCATCAGACATTCAAAGAAAACGCCAACACCGACGTCTATCCCGAGCAACAGCGCGTCAACGCAGAGTTACTCCGGATAGCGGCCGAGCAGGGAATCAAATGCGTGGCCACCAACGATGTGCACTTCGTCAACGAAGACGATGCCGAAGCCCACGACCGACTGATATGTATATCGACCGGCAAACGCTTCAACGAGCCCCGCATGCACTACACGAAGCAGGAATGGCTCAAATCCACAGCCGAGATGTCGGCTATATTCTCCGATGTGCCCGAGGCGATCGCCAACACCGAGGAGGTGCTCGCGAAAGTGGAGTTCTACAGCATCGACCACGCGCCGATCATGCCTAACTTCGAGATCCCAGCCGACTTCGGCACCGAAGAAGAATACCGCTCCCGGATCACAGAGCAAGATCTATACGACGAATTTACGCGCGACGAAAACGGCAACGTAGTACTCTCGCAAGAAGAGGGGGAGAAAAAGATCGCCCGACTGGGGGGCTACGACAAGCTCTACCGCATCAAATTCGAGGCCGACTATCTCGAAAAACTGACGATGGAAGGTGCGCGCAAACGCTATGGCGACCCTCTGCCCGACGATGTCGCCGAGCGCCTTCGCTTCGAGCTCTACATCATGAAGACGATGGGCTTCCCGGGCTACTTCCTCATTGTGCAGGACTTCATCAACACCGGACGCGACAAACTCGGCGTCAGCATCGGCCCCGGCCGCGGATCGGCCGCCGGATCGGCCGCCGCCTACTGCCTCGGCATCACTCAGGTCGACCCGATCAAATACGACCTCCTCTTCGAGCGCTTCCTCAATCCCGACCGTATATCGCTCCCTGATATCGACGTCGACTTCGACGACGACGGCCGATATGAAGTGCTCAAATATGTCACTGAAAAATATGGCGCCGAGAAAGTGGCGCATATCATCACGTATCAGACCATGGCCACGAAATCGGCCATCAAGGATGTGGCCCGGGTGATGGATATGTCGGTGCAGGACGCCAACAAGCTCGCCAAGCTGGTGGTCGACCGTCTGCCGGAAGTCAACGGCAAAGCTCCCAAGATCAACTTCGCCAACCTCACGAAATACTCCAAAGAATTCGCCGATGCGGTCAACAGTCCGGATCCGGCTGTGCGCGAAGTGATGAAATATGCCGGCCAGCTTGAAGGCAACGTCCGGGGCAAGGGTATCCACGCCTGCGGCGTCATCATCGGTCGCGACGATATCACCGACTGGGTGCCGGTCTCGACGGCAAGCGACGGCGACGAAGAACTCATTGTCACCCAATACGAAGGGAGCGTCATCGAAGAGACCGGCATGATCAAGATGGACTTCCTCGGCCTCAAGACCCTCTCCATCATCAAAGAAGCATTGGCCAACATCAAGGAAGCGCGTGGCATCGACGTTGACATCGACAACATCCCCCTCGACGACGAACTGACATTCAAACTCTACTGCGACGGCCGCACGACGAGCACATTCCAGTTTGAATCGCCCGGCATGCAGAAATCGCTGCGGGAGCTCCAGCCCTCAAAATTCGAAGACCTTATCGCGATGAACGCCCTCTATCGTCCGGGCCCGATGGACTACATCCCATCCTTCATCGCCCGAAAGCATGGTCGCGAGCCGATCGCCTACGACATCCCCATCATGAAGCAATATCTCGAGGAGACGTATGGCATCACCGTCTATCAAGAACAGGTCATGCTTCTCTCCCGACTCCTCGCCAACTTCACGCGCGGCGAGTCCGACATGTTGCGTAAGGCGATGGGTAAGAAGCAGATCGACAAAATGGCCAAGCTGAAGGTGAAGTTCATGGAGCAGGGTCAGCAGAACGGCCATAAAGGTGAGGTGCTTGAGAAAATCTGGGCCGACTGGGAGAAATTCGCCTCCTACGCCTTCAACAAGAGCCACGCCACATGCTACTCCTGGGTGGCTTATCAGACCGCCTATCTCAAGGCCCACTATCCCGCCGAATATATGGCCGGCGTGATGAGCCGCAACCTCTCGGCCGCCGACAAACTCAGCAAGATCATGGATGAATGCAAGCGCATGGGGCTGTCGGTCAAAGGTCCCGATATCAACGAATCCGGTCATAAATTCAGTGTGACCAAGCAGGGAGAGATCCGCTTCGGACTCTCAGGCATCAAATCCGTGGGCGACTCGGCCGTCAACGCCATCGTCAAAGAGCGCAAGGCCAACGGCCCCTACAAAGACATCTACGACTTTGTGGAGCGTGTCAACCTCTCGGCATGCAACCGCGGCTCGATAGAAAGTCTCGCGCTCGCCGGGGCGTTCGACAGCTTCGGCATACCGCGAGAGATGCTCGTCGCCCCCGTGTTTGACTCGACCTATGCCGATCAGCTCGTCAAATATGGCCAGAATGTGCAGAACGACGCCAACTCACTTCAGGCGTCGCTCTTCGCCGACCTTGAGCCGATCGAGACTAACAAACCGCCCTATCCCGAATACGAACCGTGGAACCGGCTCAAACTCCTTGACGCCGAGAAAAATCTCGTCACCATGTATCTCTCCGCCCATCCCCTCGATCCATACTATATGGAACTGAGCTACGGATGCAACACGACGTGTGAGGAATTCGAGACAAAGGTCGACGACGGCATGCATCTGACTCTGGGAGGCATGGTTGTCAGCATGGAAGAGAAGATGAGCAAAAAGGGTAAACCCTTCGGCATCGTCACTCTCGAAGACTTCCGCGGAAAAACGCAGATCCGACTCTTCGGGCGCGCCTATGAGGTCAACAAATCCAGATTCGTCACGGGCGACGCGGTGTATGTCGAGGTGAAATGTCAGGCCAGCACCTACAATCCCTCGTTTATCGACATGAATTTCGAAAAGATTGTGCCCCTTGAGCAGATGAAAGGGGGGATCGCCAACGCCGTCACGATAACGGTTGACCGCGACTTCAGCAACAGCGACTTCTTCGAGGGGCTGCGCGGCTTCGAATCGCATTCAGAGACCGATCGTCGCGGAGGGATGAACCTCCGGATTGTCGACCGCGAGCGCCGCGACTTCATTGTGCTTCACTCCCGCAAGCCCTACCGCATTGATAAAGAGCTAATGATGTATCTCGACGAATGGGGCGTCGACGTGGCTGTCGGCACAGTCTGACCCGATTGGATCGTGATAAACCCTCCCAAGCCTCACCAAGACCGGTGAAAAATTTGCTCAATTCAAAATAAATTCCTAAATTTGAATCCAACTTGAGGAGGCTTCCCTTCTCGTCAAATCCGAAAAACGGTTTCTAACTTACTAATACTATACAACGAAAATGGCAATTCAATTCACAGACCAGACTGCCCGCGAGGCAATCGAATCCGGAGCACCCGTAGTGATCGACTTCTGGGCCACATGGTGTGGTCCCTGCATCAAGCTCGGCCCGGTGGTGGAAGAACTCGCAGAAAAACACCCCGAAGTTAAAATCGGTAAGCTCAATATCGACGAAAATGACGAAATCGCATCCGAAAACCGTGTGCGCAACATCCCGACCGTCCTCTTCTTCAAAGACGGCAAGCTCGTAGAGCGTAGCGTGGGTCTCGTCAAACTCTCCGACCTCGAAAGCAAACTCGCGGCAATTCTTTGATTCGTCAGCCCGAAAGGGTAGTCGACAATATTTCAGGCCGGATGTGTGTCCGCTTCTGTCTAAGAAGTGGCACGCATCCGGCTTGTGTTTTGTATTAAGAGTTGTAATTGTCTGGATTGTAGATAAATACGGTCTATTGTGTGATTGTCGGCGAAATTGTAAGGCTCTGATTTTGGGAATTGAAAAATTATTCGTAAATTTGCGCGTATCCGATTTCACAGGCCGGAACGGGGGCGATCATCCCCCCGGCATATGTAAGTTTGAGTCCGCCCGATGACGGCAGGCAAAAGCTGCGATCATCCGGCCAAATCCATTCACCCCTGACACCACCATGAACGACAAAAGAATCCTTATCGACGCCGAATGGCCCGAAATGCCTGAATTCAAAGAGGGTATCCGCCGTGCTCCCGACCGCGGCTACACTCTGACCCCGGAAAAGACGCGTACCGCCCTGCGCAATGCGCTGCGATATCTTCCCCCCGAGCTCCACGCCAAGGCTGCTCCCGAATTTATGGAAGAGCTTCGCACCCGAGGTCGTATCTATGCCTACCGCTGGCGTCCCGAAGGCGACCTCAAAGCCCGTCCGATCGACGAATATAAAGGAAAATGCCTCGCAGGCAAAGCCTTCCAGGTAATGATCGACAATAACCTATGTTTCGACATCGCGCTTTACCCCTACGAACTCGTCACCTATGGCGAGACAGGGCAGGTCTGTCAGAACTGGCTCCAATATAATCTCATAAAGAAATATCTCGAAGAACTGACCGACGAGCAGACCCTCGTCGTGGAATCCGGTCATCCTCTCGGTCTTTTCCCCTCGCGCAAGGACGCCCCGAGAGTGATCATCACCAATGCGATGATGGTCGGCATGTTCGACAATCTCCACGATTGGCATGAAGCGATGCAGCTGGGAGTGGCCAACTATGGCCAGATGACTGCCGGCGGATGGATGTATATCGGTCCGCAGGGTATTGTGCACGGCACATTCAACACCATCCTCAACGCCGGACGAATGAAGCTCGGTGTGCCGGCCGACGGTGATCTGACCGGTCATCTCTTCGTGTCGTCGGGTCTGGGTGGAATGAGTGGCGCTCAGCCGAAAGCCGCCCTTATAGCCGGTGCGGCCTCGATCATCGCCGAAGTCGATCTCTCCCGCATCGAGACCCGCAAAAATCAAGGTTGGGTGGAAGTCGTCACCGACTCCATCCCCGAAGCTTTCCGACTGGCTGAAGAGGCAATGGCCGAGAAGCGCCCCGTCTCGATCGCATACCACGGCAATGTGGTCGACCTGCTCGAATATGCCGTTGAAAACAATAAGAAAATCGAACTGCTCAGCGACCAGACATCGTGCCACGCCGTATATGAAGGGGGCTACTGCCCGGCCGGAATGACATTCGAGGAGCGCACGCGCATGCTCCACGAAGATCCCGAGCGCTTCCGTCGCGAGATCGACGCCACACTTCGCCGCCACTATGAGGCGATCAAAGCGCTCACCGCCCGCGGCACCTACTTCTTCGACTACGGCAACTCATTCATGAAAGCGATCTATGATGCCGGTGTCAAGGAAATTTCCCGCAATGGCATCGATGAGAAAGATGGTTTCATCTGGCCTTCGTATGTCGAGGATATCATGGGGCCGATGCTCTTCGATTATGGCTACGGCCCCTTCCGCTGGGTTTGCCTCAGCGGAAAGCACGAAGACCTCGTCAAGACCGACCGCGCCGCCATGGAGTGTATCGATCCGACCCGCCGCGGCCAGGACCGCGACAACTACAACTGGATCCGCGATGCCGAAAAGAATGCCCTCGTAGTGGGTACCCAGGCCCGAATCCTCTATCAGGATGCCATGGGCAGATTGAAAATCGCTTTGAAATTCAACGATATGGTCAGAAAGGGTGAGGTCGGCCCGATCATGCTCGGCCGCGATCATCACGACGTCAGCGGCACCGATTCTCCCTTCCGCGAGACCAGCAACATCAAAGACGGCTCCAACGTAATGGCCGATATGGCTGTGCAGTGCTTCGCCGGCAATTGCGCCCGCGGCATGAGCCTTGTCGCTCTCCACAACGGCGGCGGCGTAGGCATCGGCAAAGCGATCAACGGCGGTTTCGGAATGCTCTGCGACGGCTCCGACCGCGTCGACGAGATTCTGACCAAGGCTATGCTCTGGGACGTCATGGGCGGTGTGGCACGCCGCTCTTGGGCCCGCAATGAAAACGCCATGTCGACCGTCAAGGAATGGAACGACACTCAGGCCGACAACGGCTTTATGATCACCGAACCCTTCCTTGCCGACGACGCGATCATCGAAGCGGCCATCGCTTGGAAAGGGGAGTGATCGCCGGTATTCACAATCTATTGAAAGTATGGCAAAGTCCAACCTTATAATACGCAATGTCAAAATCGCCACTCCGCTCGGCACCGAAGCCGCCCGCGGAGAGGCGATGGGACGCATTCACCATGTCGACGACGCACTGATCGTCATTGTCGACGGCATTATCGAATATGCCGGCGAGGCGGCCGGATGCCCGGCTGAACTGACGGCACGCGAGGATTGTCAGACTCTCGACGCCGGTGGCCGACTGGCTGTGCCCGGTTTTGTCGACAGCCACACCCACCTGATTTTCGGTGGCTATCGCCCCGACGAATTCTCATGGCGACTGAAGGGGGATTCCTACATGTCGATCATGGAAAGGGGTGGGGGAATACAATCCACGGTCAACGCGACCCGCACAGCCGATGCCGACACGCTCGCTGACAAAGCGGCATGGTTTATCCGCCGAATGTCGGAAATGGGAGTGACCACTGTCGAGGCCAAGAGCGGCTACGGACTGGATGAAGCCACAGAGCGCCGACAGCTGGAGACAATCGCCCGGCTCAACGCCCGCGACGACTCGCCGCTTGAGATCGTGGCGACTTTCCTGGGCGCCCATGCCGTGCCGAAAGAATATAAGGGTCGCACATCGGAGTATGTCGATCTGATCATCTCGCAGATGCTTCCCGCATTCAAGGGGATGGCGCGTTTCTGCGACATATTCTGCGAGAAAAACGTGTTTGAGATCGAGGATAGCCGCCGACTGCTCCGGGCAGCCCGCGAGATGGGCTATGAGCTTAAGCTCCATGCCGATGAGATCGTCACTCTCGGCGGTGCAGAGCTCGCCGCTGAACTGAAAGCGACATCGGCCGATCATCTCCTCCATGTCAGCGACGAGGGAGTCAGACGCATGGCCGAAGCCGGAGTCGTGGCGACACTGCTCCCGCTGACGGCATTCGCGCTCAAAGAGCCCTTCGCCCCGGCTCGCAAATTCATCGAAGCCGGCACGGCGGTGGCGCTTGCCACCGACCTCAACCCCGGCTCTTGCTTTTCAGGGTCGATACCTCTGACTATCGCCCTGGCCTGCATTCATATGGGAATGACTGTAGAAGAAACGCTGACGGCGCTGACTCTCAACGGCGCGGCGGCTGTAGGATTGGCCAACTCTACCGGCTCGCTCGAAAAAGGGAAGCGCGGTGATGTGGCGATTCTCGAATTTGACAATCTCAACTATCTGCCCTATTATGTCGGCATGAACTGCGTCAGGCAGACAATCCACGACGGCCGCATAGTCGCCGACAATTCCTGACCGTCATCTCCCTCGCCAT
>CAMWNT010000070.1 GCA_947175695.1 uncultured Porphyromonadaceae bacterium | reverse complement strand
GCGGCTCTTTGCTGTCGAGCGAGAAGGGATTGTTGCCCTTGGCCTCCTCATCGGGGTTGTAGCGCCAGAGATGCCAGTAGCCGCATTCTACGGCCAGACGCTCTTCCTCCTGGCTGTGGCCCATGCCTGCTTTCAGACCATGGTTGATACAAGGCGAATAAGCGATGATCAGCGACGGACCGTCGTAAGCCTCGGCCTCGCGGATTGCCTTGAGTGTCTGAGCGTTGTCGGCGCCCATTGCCACCTGTGCCACATATACGTAGCCATAAGTAGTAGCGATCAGACCGAGGTCCTTCTTACGGATACGCTTGCCGGCTGCGGCAAACTTAGCGATCGCGCCGATCGGAGTCGACTTCGACGACTGGCCGCCGGTGTTGGAATAAACCTCAGTGTCGAGCACAAGGATATTGACATTCTTGCCCGAAGCGATCACGTGGTCGAGACCGCCGAAGCCGATGTCGTAGCTTGCGCCGTCGCCACCGATGATCCACTGGCTGCGCTTGGTCATGTAATGCTTCAGAGTCGAAGCCTCCTTGCAGAGGCTGCAGTTGGCTGCGTTGGCTGTGGCGGCGGCAGCCCACTTCTCGCCGGCTTCGCGCGATGCGGTTGCATCCTCGCGAACCTCCAGCCAAGCCTTGGCGGCGGCCTTCACTTCGGGAGTGCAGCAATCGCAAGTCTGCGACTTGTTGGCGAGATCCTCGAGGCGGGTGCGCATCTTCTCATATGCGATACGCATGCCGAGACCGAATTCGCAGAAGTCCTCGAAGAGGGAGTTTGCCCATGCCGGGCCGTGGCCATCGGCGTTGGTTGTATAAGGAGTCGAGGGCACAGAGCCGGAGTAGATCGACGAGCAGCCTGTAGCGTTGGCTACGATCTCATGATCGCCGAAGAGCTGGCTGACGAGCTTCAGATAGGGAGTTTCGCCGCAACCGGAGCAAGCGCCGGAGAACTCGAAGAGCGGAGTGGCGAACTGGCTGTTCTTCACATTCAGCTTCACATCCACGAGATTCTGCTTCGAAGCCACGTGGCCGATGCAGTATTCCCAGTTCTTATCCTGAGCTTCCTGAGTCTCTTCAGGCTTCATGGCGAGAGCCTTCACGCCCTTCTTGCCCGGGCAGACGTCGACACAGTTGCCGCAACCGAGACAGTCGAGCACATCAACCTGCTGCACGAAGCGCAGACCCTCGAAGCCCTTGCCGATAGCCGGGATTGTGTGGTCTTCGCCGAAGGGAGCGGCCGCCATCTCCTCTGCATTGAGGAGGAACGGACGGATCGAAGCGTGGGGGCAGACGTAGGCACACTTGTTACACTGGATACAATTTTCGGGGATCCACTCGGGAACGAATGCAGCGACGCCGCGCTTTTCATAAGCGGCAGTGCCCTGGGGCCATGTGCCGTCGGGGCAGTCGGCAAAGGCGCTGACGGGGAGCGAATAGCCGTCCTGAGCGTTGATCGGACGAACCACGTTGGTGATGAACTCAGGAGCGTCGCTCTTTGCGGGAGCCTCGTCGGGGAGTTCGGCCCATGCGGGATCGATCTCGAGCTTGTGGTATTCGGAGCCGCGGTCAACGGCGTCATAGTTCATCTTGACGATGTTCTCACCCTTCTTGCCATAGCTCTTGACGATGAACTTCTTCATCTGCTCAACGGCGAGATCGACGGGGATCACCTCGGTGATGCGGAAGAAAGCCGACTGAAGGATGGTATTGGTGCGGTTGCCCAGACCGATCTCCTGCGCGATCTTCGACGCGTTCATATAATAGAGAGTGATGTTGTTCTTGGCGAGATAACGCTTCACATGCACGGGGAGGTTCTTGGCGAGCTCCTCACCCTCCCAGATTGTGTTGAGAAGGAATGTGCCGTTGGGGAGCAGACCGCGAGTCACATCATACATGTGGAGATATGCCTGAACGTGGCAAGCCACGAAGTTAGGCGTGTTGACGAAGTAGGTCGAACGGATGGGCTCGTCGCCGAAGCGGAGGTGGGAGCAGGTGAAGCCGCCCGATTTCTTCGAGTCATATTCGAAATACGCCTGGCAATACTTGTCGGTGTTGTCGCCGATGATCTTTACGGAGTTCTTGTTGGCGCCCACTGTGCCGTCGGCACCGAGGCCATAGAACTTGGCCGAGAAGATCGAGTCGCCGCCGAGGTGCATTTCCGGGAGCTGCGGGAGCGAAAGGAAAGTGACGTCGTCGACGATGCCGATTGTGAAATGATTCTTGGGCTCGGGGAGCTCGAGATTGTCGAATACGGAAAGGATCTGGGCCGGAGTGGTGTCTTTCGACGAAAGGCCGTAGCGGCCGCCGATGATCAGCGGGGCGTTCTCCTTGCCATAGAACACGTCTTTGACATCGAGATAGAGGGGCTCGCCGTTGGCGCCGGGCTCTTTGGTGCGGTCGAGCACTGCGATACGTTTCGCTGTCTTGGGCACAGCGGCGAGGAAATGCTTGGCCGAGAAGGGACGATAGAGGTGAACGCTGACCAGGCCGACCTTCTTACCCTGAGCGCGGAGATAGTCGATAGTCTCCTGGATGGCCTGAGTGGCCGAGCCCATGGCGATCACTACGTGTTCGGCCTCGGGATCACCGTAATAGTCGAACAGACCGTATTTGCGACCTGTGATTTTGTTGATTTCATTCATGTATTCCTCCACGATATCGGGCACAGCGTCGTAGTATTTGTTGCTGGCCTCGCGGTGCTGGAAGAATACGTCGGGGTTTTCGGCCATGCCGCGAGCCACGGGCGCATCGGGATTGAGCGCGCGCTGGCGGAACTCCGCGAGAGCCTCACGGTCGAGAAGGCCGGCGAGAGCCTCGCCGTCGATCACCTCGATTTTCTGGATCTCGTGGGATGTGCGGAAGCCGTCGAAGAAGTTGATAAAAGGCACACGGCTCTTGATTGTGGCGAGATGCGCTACGCCGGCGAGGTCCATGACCTCCTGCACCGAGCCTTCGCATAGCATTGCGAAGCCTGTCTGGCGCGCCGACATGACGTCCTGATGGTCGCCGAAGATCGAAAGAGCGTGGCTCGCGATTGTGCGCGCCGACACGTGGAACACACAGGGGAGCAGTTCGCCGGCGATCTTGTACATGTTGGGGATCATCAGAAGGAGTCCCTGGGATGCAGTGTAGGTCGATGTCAACGCACCGGCCTGGAGCGATCCGTGAACCGCACCGGCTGCGCCGGCCTCACTCTGCATTTCCTGCACCATTACTGTCTCACCGAAAATGTTCTTTCTGCCTGCCGCGCTCCAGTCGTCGACATATTCTGCCATCGTTGACGACGGGGTGATCGGGTAGATGGCTGCAACTTCGCTAAACATGTAGCTCACATGCGCAGCCGCCTGATTACCGTCACAGGTCAGAAATTCTTTGTTTTTGCTCATATACTGACTAAGATTTTTTTGAGACCCCGCCGCCGACAACCCGATGACGGCGACCGCGCCTCGAGGGCACAGCCGCTGACTCTTGCTGTTGACGACGAAGACTCGCCTGTATTTTGGTTGTATAATCTATTCTACTTATCCGGGGATGTTTGCATCCCTCACAATTATGCAAAGTTAATAAATTTCGTCGACATTTACGCCCACGCCGCGCGGGTTATTGCACTCCATCTCCTCGCGAAAGGCCTTATTTGTAACAATTCCAAATAAAAAGCCGGCCAATCAGCCCCCGAGCGGAGCCTTTCCGAGCCCAGAGCGGAGCCTTTCCGAGCCGGATCGAGCTCCCCTCGCGGCGGTCTGCCGGTGGTGCAACAGGTTTGTCGCAGGTGAATCGGGAATGCTTCAGCCGCCAATCAAAAAGCCTTCGGGCAGAAATCGGAAGCCTTCGGGAGATCAGTCGATAAGCGTGATTCTCCGCTTCTCCCCTTTTATCTTTTTTTTGCGCGATTCGGCTATGATCTCCCCGACCGCGTCGGAATCGACAGCTATCAGCGAGTAGTGGTCGAAGACGGAAATCTTGCCGACTTTCGAAGCCTCGACTCCGGCCTCTTTGACAATCCATCCCAATAGGTCGCCGCGCGACACTTTCTCGCGCTTCCCCCCTGTGACATAGAGCAGTTCGAGGCCGCTCTCGAGATGGCCGGCCACATCGGCCGCCATGCGGAAGTCGCTGTCGGGGATGATATATTCGGGGAGGGTCTCGTCGGGGCCGACAAGCAGATAGACATCCCCCTCGCGGTCAACTCGCGCCGTGCGGCCGTTGCGATGAGTGTAGGCTTCGGAGGTCAACGGAAGATGGTAGTGAACTACGCTTTCCACTCCCGTGATATCAAGGCCGCGGGCGGCAAGGTCGGTCGCTACGAGTATCGGTCGCACTCCGGAATTGAAGGCGGCAATGGCCGATTCACGTTTCTGCTGGTCGAGCGCACCGTGATAGAGCACTGCCGACACACCGTTTTTCTTCAAATAGGCGTAGATACGCTCCGCGCTCTCGCGATGATTGACAAATACGATCGTGCGCTCCGCGGGAGCTTCGGCGCTCAGATTGCGCAGCAGCATCATCAGCGAGTCGAGCTTGTCGCGCGAGTCGCTGGCCACACGCCTTACGCTCAGTCGCTTCTTCAACTCTTTATTGCGACTGAGGAAGTCGAGCACTATCGGATCGCCGATCGGAAGGAAGTCGGGGAGTGTGGCCGCTTCTGTGGCGGAGGTCAATATCATCCGGCTCAGATTCTTCATTCTCTTGACTATGCGGCTCATTTCGTCTTCGAAGCCCAGTTCGAGCGATTTGTCGAATTCGTCGAGCACGAGGATCCTGACCGGGAGCAGATCGACGTTGCGGCGCACGGCATGATCGAGAAGTCGACCCGGAGTGGCCACTATGATGTCGGGCACAACCCGAAGCGAATTGACCTCATCCTCCACCTTATGACCGCCATAGAGAGCCACAACGCGGTATTCGCCGCTTATCCCCGACAGCACTCCCGCTATCTGAATGACAAGCTCGCGACTGGGAGCGATCACCACTGCCTGCACTCTCCCCGTCGGGGGCTTAAGCATCTTGAGCAGCGGCACGCCGAAGGCCACCGTCTTTCCCGATCCGGTCGGCGACAGCAGCACAATATTCTTTTTCTCATTAGATGCTTCAAGCATCTTTTTTTGCATCGGATTCAGTTCCGCAATACCCTCTTTGGCCTCAAGTCGGGCTAATATATCTTTTTCTTTCATTTCTATCATTGTTTGAGGGCACCATGGCCGGGCGGTCCACCTGCCACCTCTTGACATTGTTAAAACGCCGCATCAAGCCGCCTTAATCACGGGGTTATATATTTTTATGTTATATTATGCTATTTTCGCGACTTGCTCTTTTGACCGGCCTCAGGAGATCAGACTCCAGTCGATCTTTTTGCTGAATCGCCGATGGAGCTCGGAGGCGAGTATGGCAAGCGATCCGGCGTCAAGCGGCATGGGCTGAATGCTGCCGGAGGCTGCATCGTCGGCCGGAACACCGGCTATCTGCGGATTGCCGGCAAGCACCCGCTGCGCCATCTCCCGGGCCAATGCGACAATCTGGCCGTCGCGAGTCAGATCGGCGATCTTGAGCTCAAAGGCTATGCCGCTCTGTTGCGTCCCCTCCATGTCGCCGGGGCCGCGGATCTTCATGTCGGCTTCGGAAATGAGGAAGCCGTCGGTGGTCTCGGTCATTATGTGGAGGCGCTTGCGCGTGGTGGCCGACATCTTGCTCTTCGACATGAGTATACACCAGCTCCGATCCGCTCCGCGACCGACTCGACCCCTCAGCTGATGAAGCTGGGAGAGACCGAAGCGCTCGGCGTTTTCGATCACCATCACCGTGGCGTTAGGCACATTGACGCCGACTTCGATCACAGTCGTCGCCACCATTATCCGCGACTGTCCCTCGACGAATTTCTGCATCTGCCAGTCTTTTTCGGCCGGTTTCATCTTGCCGTGGACGAAGCTGATCTCGACTCCGGGAAAGGTCTGCCGCGTTCGTTCCAGCCCCTCTTCAAGACTTTTCAGATCCAGTTTTTCATTTTCTTTGATCAGCGGATAGACGATGTAGATCTGACGCCCCTCCTGCAACTGACGCCATATGTGGCGGTCGACTTCGGCACGCGATGTGTCGTAGCGCAGCCACGTCTCGATCGGTTTGCGACCCGGCGGAAGCTCGTCGATGACGCTCACTTCGAGATCGCCGTAGACGGTCATAGCCAATGTGCGGGGGATCGGCGTAGCCGTCATCACCAGCACGTGAGGGGGCACCTTTCCCTTCGCCCACATCCGGGCGCGCTGCGCGACGCCGAATCGATGCTGCTCGTCGATCACGGCGAGTCCGAGATTGCGAAATTCCACCTTCTCTTCAAGCAGCGCATGGGTGCCGACTATCATGTCGACATCTCCCGAGAGTAGTCCGGCGTGAATCTCGCGCCGCGCTTTGGCTCGAGTCGACCCGGTCAGCAGCTCCACGCGCAAACCGATCTTCTCGCCCCAGGCGCGAAGTGTCTCGTAGTGCTGACCGGCGAGAATCTCTGTCGGCGCCATCAGGCAGGACTGAAAACCGTTGTCGGCGCTCATCAGCATCGTCATGAACGCAACGAGCGTCTTCCCGCTGCCGACATCCCCTTGCAGAAGGCGGTTCATCTGTCGGCCCGTGCGCATGTCGGCCCTGATCTCCTTGAGCACCCGCTTCTGGGCGCCCGTCAGCTCGAACGGGATATGGTCGGAATAGAATCTGTTGAAGTATTGTCCGATTCTTGAAAAGACGTGGCCGGCCAATTGATGATTGCGCCGCTTGGAATAGCGCAAGATTTGGAGTTCGAGATAGAAAAGCTCCTCGAATTTCATGCGCTCGCGGCTCTTTCGCAGGCGGTCGGGATTGTCAGGAATATGCAATTGGCGATATGCGTCTCTGATCGAGGGATAATGCAATTCGGATATGATAGGAGCTGGAAGAGTCTCGGCGATCTCGCCATAACGGGGATGCTCCAACAGAGTCGACATTATCTTCTGAAACACGCGCTGCCCCATCCCGCGCTTGCGCATCGTGTCGGTCATGGAGTAGATCCCCTGAAAGCCAGTCGGTGGCCGCTGAGGATCGTAGCGCTCCACTTCAGGATGAGCCATCTGCCACGCACCGTTGTATTGCGTCGGCTTACCGAACAAGACGTATTCCGTCATCGGCTGATACATCTCCCGGATCTTCTTGATCCCCGCAAACCATACGACCTCCATCATGCGGCTCGTGTCGGTGAAAGTCGCCCGCAGTCGCTGCGACTTCCCCTCCCCCTCGACACTGAAATTGAGGAAATGACCGCGCACCTGAATCTGCGGCATCTCACCCGCAAACTCCGATATCATATAGAAACGGCTACGATCGACATAGCGAAACGGGAAATGATCCAGCAGATCTCGCACACTGTCGATTTCCAACTCCTCCTTCAATTGCTTGGCACGCACCTCTCCCACCCCCTTGAGATATTTCACGGGGAAGTCTTCAAATCTCGATCTTGCTGCTGTAGTAGTAGTTGTTGTTGTCGCCGACATAGCCGTTCTGTCAATTATAGAGGGTTATTCCATGACTTCTCCGCGACTCCGGAGAATTGTGGCCGCTATCCGGAAATCCATCGGATAGGTGACTTTCATATTGTAGGGGTCGCCGTCGACAAGAGTGATGCCGACTCCGGCGGCTTCCGCCACAGACGCGTCGTCGGTCATCGCATCCGTCTCTTCCGGATGATCAATAATGCGGTTATACGCTTTGGCTAAGTCGGAAAGCACGAAGGCCTGCGGCGTCTGCACCTCGACGTAATCGCTCCGCCTGACACTGACAGACGCGCCGAAGCCGTCGGCGCACTCCCCCTCAAGACGGCGCAACGAATTGACGGCCGGCACGCAAGGCACTACCCCGCGACCTTTCGCCACCGAATCAAACACGCGCCCGATCGTGGACACATCTATGAGTGGACGCGCCGCGTCGTGGATAGCCACGACGCAATCGTCGAAACGCAGCTTCGCCTTCGTCGCTTTCATCGCGCAAAGACGCAGTCCGTTGATCGACGATTCGATGCGGGTAGCCCCTCCGGGACACATGCTGAAATGCCAGGGGAGCTCCATTTCGCGTGCATAGTCGGCATATTCGCAAATCATATCCCGGCCGATGACTACGATTATCTCCATCTCCGGATCATATTCCATAAACGCCCGGATCGAATAATCGAGCATCCTGCGACCGAGCAACTCCACCATCTGCTTCGGACATCGGGAGCCGGCACGCGAACCCGTGCCCCCGGCCAATATCAACGCTATCTTTTTCATGAAGTAAAGGTATAAGTAACGGTTTAAATCAAGGGGCGCTCGCGGTGAGAAGGATCGTAGCATCCTGCATCCACCGGCAAGCGCCCCGGATTTATTATCCGGATAAGCCGACTGCCGACTTACCCGTGACAGAGATTTTTTTACATGTTCATGCCGCCATCGACCTGAATCACCTGGCCGGTCACATAGCTCGAGAGATCCGACGCGAGGAATGTAGCCACATTGGCGATATCCTCTACCTGGCCGCCGCGACGCAACGGAATCTTGGCAACCCAATCCTTACGTACCTCATCGGGAAGCGCCGCTGTCATGGCAGTCTCGATAAAGCCGGGAGCGATTGCGTTGGCGCGAATGCCACGCGAGCCGACTTCCTGCGCGATGCTCTTCGCAAGCGCGATAAGACCGGCTTTCGATGCCGCATAGTTTGACTGGCCGGCATTGCCGTGAACACCGACTACCGACGCCATATTGATGATCGAACCCGACTTCTGACGCATCATGATCGGGAGAACGGCGTGGATGAAATTAAACGCTGATTTCAGATTCACTGCAATCACCGCATCCCACTGAGCCTCGGTCATGCGAAGCATAAGGCCGTCTTTTGTGATGCCGGCGTTGTTGACAAGGATATCGATCTTGCCGAAATCCTTCTTAACCTCAGCCACAACTTCCTCGGTCTGGGCATAGTCGGCTGCGTTGCTCGCATATCCTTTGCACTTCACTCCGAGTGCTTCGATTTCTTTAACTGTAGCTTCACCGTTTTCGTCGATCACGAGGTCGGTGAAGGCGATGTCGGCACCTTCGGATGCAAACCTAAGAGCAAGCCCTTTGCCGATGCCGCGTGCGGCGCCGGTGATAAGAGCCACTTTTCCTTCAAGTAGTTTCATAATGTTGATATTGACAATTGTTTTATTGACAATGACTTATTGTTTTCAATTTAATTTTTTGCAAGCTTAACCCGCAAGCGAACTGCGAGTTGAAGCGATGCGCCCCAGCGCGTCCATGCTTACAGTCAGACCTTGACGGTCATACAGCCGCATGAATAGCCGCCGCCGAACACGACAAGCGCCACTCTCGAGCCTTTCTCTATCTCCTCACGCTTCTGGGCGAGCACGAGCGGAGCCGATGCCGAGCCGGTATTGCCGAGCTCTTCGATGTTGTTGAGGAAATCGGTCATCGGCATGCCTAACTGATGAGCAACCTGCGCCACAATTCGCTTATTGGCCTGATGGCAGATGACCTTATCGACATCCGAAAGCTGAAGACCGCGATTCGCAAGCGACTGATTGAGCGCATACACCATATAGCGACACGCATACATGAACACATCGCGACCATCCGGCATAGTGATGCCATCCTCATGCGGACGTAGCTTCACTCCATCCGGGCCCTTGCCAAGCTGACCAAGACCCTCTGTGAAAATATCCTCAATCTCGATGTCGCTCTCCGACTGACGCTCCGCGCTGACAAAATAAGCCACAGCGGCGTCGCCCCAGAGATGACCGCATTTCGGATCAGACTCATTGCTATAGTATGTGTTTTTCTCCGAGCAGACAACCAACGCCTTCTTGGCCTTTCCGGATGCGAAATATCCTTCCACAATCTCCATGCCGTTGATAAACGAGCTACATGCCGATGAGGCATACACTGCCTTGGCGCCCTCGATGCCATACTGACGCTGCACGATATGAGCCGTCGTTGCCACAGTGTCGTAGACACTATAAGCCGCCGCCACTATCAGATCAACGTCTTTGACATCATAGGGGAGCGTCGGAAGCGCCGACTCCACGGCTTCGAGCGCCATCGTGTCGACGGTCTCGTCGTCGGCAGCCTTCGAACGGGTGCGGATGCCCGTACGCTGTTCGATCCATTCGGATGTCAGTCCGTTGACTTCCAAAAAGTGGGCATTGTCGACACGCCCCTCGGGGATATAATATCCTATCGCATTGATATACATGTGATATAATCTTTTTATAATTCATGGCTATCCGCCGGGATTTGATCTTTGTCGGATTCGACAACCGATCCGGTCGGCGGCAACGCCATTATACAGTTTGTTAACGCTTGAGTATGCCGTGAAGCAGCATCCTCGAAAAATATTCAGCAAGCATCTCCTGATCTATACCCTTGTCAGACAAGGAATCGCGGATGTAGGTCACATCCAGCCCCTGGATCGTATGAGTGATGATGACGGCTGTGTGGACAAGATCCGGGATCTCAAACTCACCGTTGAGCTGCCCTTCCTCCAAAATCTCACGCAACATTGCCATCTCCTTCTTGGAAATATGCTTGCGCGCACGATCCACCTTCCGCAGATCGCGAAAAAAGCCCGCGCGCAACGTGCCGTTGCGACTGACGATCTCACGCATCGTCTCAAATCGACAAGCGACATACTCCTTCAGCTTCTCCTCGGCCGGAATACGCTTGGCCACAATCAATCGGAGATTCATAAGCAGCTTATCGCTCTCGCTCTCGACGACAGCGTTATAAATATCGCGCTTATTCTTAAAATACGTATAGATCGTGCGTCTCCCTTTATCGGAGGCCGAGGCTATATCGTTCATAGTCGTGTTCTCCACACCCTTTCGGGCGAAGAGCTGTCGCGCCACTTCTATGAATTTGTCTCTGGTCTTCGATACCATGTTTGAATACTATTTAGATTGCGAATTTTGAAATAAATTCGCGTGGTGGCAAATAGCGCATGTCGACCCTAAAGGCCGGCGCGCGGTGCCGAAGGCAATTTGACCGACCGCAAATTTGAAAAATTCGCGTGGCGGCAAATAGCGCATGTCGGCCCCAAAGGCCGGTGCGCGGTGCCGAAGGCAATTTGCCCGACTACAAAATTACAAAAAAATTCCGTTATTACACAATTTTTTTCAGTGTGTGCACTTTTTATCCCCACCCCGCTCCATCCCGGAGATATCTCCACGCGCTCTATTCCGCCATCAAAGCTCGCACACCGACACGGATACAAATCTCGGCTTTTTCGCGCCAAAATCGACTTTTTCCACCGATCGCAACTCAAATCGCAAAAATTAGCCAATTTTTATTTTATTGATATACTGACAGATAGTAAATTTTAACATTTTTTCACGCAAATTTCTTCCCAAAATATTTGGTCAAAGTGGAAAAATGTCGTAACTTTGCACTCGCAACACCGCGGGATGGAGCAGTGGTAGCTCGTTGGGCTCA
>CAMWNT010000069.1 GCA_947175695.1 uncultured Porphyromonadaceae bacterium | reverse complement strand
AACGACTGGGAAGGCTGGAAGATCCTCACAGATCTTATCGGCGACCGTTGCCAGCTCGTAGGCGACGACCTCTTCGTGACTAACGTTAAATATCTCGAAAGAGGTATCGCTGAAGGTTGCGCTAACTCGATCCTCGTTAAGGTTAACCAGATCGGTTCGCTGACCGAGACTCTCCGCGCCGTTGAAATGGCACAGCGCAACCGCTACACTGCAGTGATCTCCCACCGTTCGGGCGAAACTGAGGATGCCACTATCGCCGACATCGCAGTTGCCACTAACGCCGGCCAGATCAAGACAGGTTCCGCAAGCCGCTCCGACCGTATGGCTAAATACAACCAGCTTCTCCGCATCCAGGAGGAACTCGGCAAGGAAGCAGCTTATGGCTATCCCCTGATCAAGCGCATCAAATAAATATCCCTAAAAGATCAAAATTAGAGTTATACAAGTAAATGTCCGGTGAGGGTTCCTGTGAAGGAATCCTCACTCTTTTTTTGTAGGTTTGCAGGGATTTGAGTAAATTTGTATCGGGGTTTAGGCGTTTAGGAGTTAGGGTTTAGGTTTTAGGCGTTAGGGGTAATCATGATTAATCATGAATCATCATGATTAATCGGGTTTTGGAATTTAGGCTTTGGGGATTATGCATTTAGGATTGGATATGAAGTTATTCAGAAAGAAATATCAAAAGATGGTAAAATATATTGGTGGCATATGCGTGGCTCTGTCGATGGCCACGTCGTTGAGCGCAGAAGCTGTCAGCATGCATTGCGACAACGACACTACGGAAATCTCAACTCTTGTGGCCTCGCTTGCGGCCGATCCGTCGACCCCCGTCGGTAAGCGCATTGTGCTCGCCGCAGAAAGCTTCATCGGCAAGGGCGCAGATGATTTCGCTTTGACAGATTCTGTCGGAGGATTGCGTCTCAATGTAGATACGTTCACCCCTATGAGCTTCGTCAACAGTGCAATCGCAGCCGGAAAGTCGTCGATGGTTGATGGCGGAGGTTGGCGGGCTTTCAATAAGGAATTGACTAAGTATAGTTGCCGTCGTGGCGAAGACACCGGCTTGCATTCGATATTCTATCACACTTCGGATTGGATCGGCGACAATATCTATCGCGGCAATCTGGTCGAACTGACTGACCGCTACACGGGCGACCGGAGTCTGACAGCTTCACTCGACTATATGAGTGTCAACCGCGACAAGTATCCGGCGCTTGCCAATGACTCGGTCTACGACCGCGTCAGAATGACCGAAATGGGTTTCCGCTCACACAAAATCCCGTATCTGCCCAAGCAATCCATCGGATCGAAAGATCTCTTGGCCGATATGCGTGATGGCGATATCATTGTCATGGTGTCGTCGAAAGATCGCAGCGACTGGTATAGATTCGGAATCGTCAAAATGGAGTCTGATGGCCCTTATATGATCTATTATGATGTCGAGGATCAACAAGTCGTGGTGACTCCCGAACCCCTCAAACGTTTCTTTGCCCGTGAAGCTAAGTATTTCAACGGCTTCCGTTGGCTGCGTGTCGCCGGCAATTAATTCACTCGATTGATTATGGCAGCTGATTTCAATTATCACGGGGATGTAGTGGTGTTCGATCTGGATGATACTCTTTTCCGAGAGCGTGATTATTGCAGAAGTGGATTCCGAGTCATCGAGCGGCGGCTTCTATCGGAAGTGGGGGAATCATTCGCAGGCATCGCCGCCGGGATGGATCGAATCCTCACCGCCCGCGGAAACTATTTCGATATGCTTCAACAGCGACTCGAAGCGATCGGTCGGGCCGACATGATGCCGTTGCTTGTAGGAGATTATCGCAGTCATATAGCCGAAAATCTTCAGATGGCAGAGGGTGTGGCGCCGTTGCTGGATGCTCTTGCATCGCGAGGCGTGGTCATGGCTATAGTGACCGACGGCCGCTCGTCGACCCAACGCGCGAAAATCAAATCGTTGGGTCTTGACCGCTATGTGCATCCCGACAATATTGTCATATCCGAAGAGAGCGGATCGGATAAAAGCGTGGCTGATAATTTTAGCCGTATTGTAGATCGCTATCCCGAGGCGAGAAGGTTTTACTATGTGGCCGATAACGAGCGGAAGGATTTTATGATGCCCAATCTTCTCGGCTGGATCACGTGTCGTGTGGCTTACGACGACGACAACGTGCATCCGGATTTTCAGGCCGAAGATCCCCTTTGTTCTCCCTCGCTCAGACTGCAGTCGATAGCTTCGCTGCTTGATTTGATCTGATCCTGTAAATTCAGAATGTCGGGTGGAATCGTATTTATGAGCGACCCGGATGCACAAAGGCGACAGGCATCACTGCCTATCGCCCTGTTCTACCATATTTAACTTAATAACTTAACGAGTTCGAAATTTGTTGAAACAGTCTTCTGCCCGTTCCCGACATTTATTGGGGGAGGGGAGACTTGTCTCGCAGATCATGAAAACGGGAGATGCGTCTGAGCCGAAATGTCGGCTACTGTCATTTCGCCGCAGATTGATCTGCGCATATCATTTTTAACCTCCTCGGCCGACATGCCGCATCCGAAGAGATGCATCAGTTTGGTGATGGCAGCTTCGGAAGTCATATCGCCGCCGCTGATCACTCCGGATTTGGATATCCCGAGTCCGGCGGTGTAGCGTTCGGGCATTACCGAGCCGTTGGAGCATTGCGAGATATTGACCACTACAATTCCGTTGGCGACAGCTTCACGCAGAGCGTCGATAAACCAAGGATCGTTCGGTCCGTTGCCGGCTCCGAAAGTCTTCATGACGATTCCGCGGATGCCGGGAGTGCTGAAGAGATGGCGCACGACACCTTCCTGGATTCCCGGGAAGAGGTCGATATACATCACATTGGTGTCAATGCCATAATTGACTTTGAACGGTTCTTCAGTGTGAAGTCGGCGGAGCTGGTCGGTGTTGAAATGGATTCCGAGTCCGATCTCGGCGAGAGGGGGATAATTGTTGGAGGAGAAAGCCGCGAAATTGTCGGATGAATGTTTGGTGCTTCGGTTGCCTCGCAGCAGGAAATCTTCGAAGAGGATAGCTACTTCTCTGACCATCGGACGGCCGTCGGCGTCGCGTGCTCCGGCCACTTGGAGGGCCGTGATGAGATTTTCCTCACCGTCGGTGCGCACATCGCCTATTGGGAGCTGAGAGCCGGTGATGATGACCGGCTTGTCGAGATTTTCAAGCATGAAGCTGAGCGCCGAAGCCGTGTAGGCCATAGTGTCAGTGCCGTGAAGGATGACGAATCCGTCGCATTTGTCGTAGTTTTCCTCTACGGCTTTTGCGATTTCCTGCCAATGGCTCGGAGTCATTGATGAAGAGTCGATGGGATTCTCGAATTCCATCGTCTGGATGTCGATGTCGAGCAAGCGGAGCTTCGGCACATTTTCGAGCAGATGATCGAAATCAAACGGCTCGAGCGCACCGGTTTCGGGGTTCTCGATCATTCCGATCGTTCCCCCTGTGTAAATTATCATGATGGAAGGGCGCATTCCCGGTGAATGGCTTTCGCATCCCCGCTGGAAATAGCGGATGGCGCATCGAGTCTGGGTTGTCATGGCTCAGTTCGTTTTAGGTTTGTCATCCCGTAGCCTGCTTGGCCCGCGGATCAACAGCTTGATGATGCAAAGTTAACAAAATGTAAGATTGCGGCCAAATTTTTCAGGTAGAAAATGGGATGTTTTTTGACATTTTTCTACTCTTTACTTTCATATCGTCATCAATCAATTTGCCCCTCTCAAGGGAATTTTGTTGTATCGTGCTGAGTGATAGCGTGATGCTTTGAAATCCCATAGAGAGGGGCAGATTGATGTAGATTGGCGTCAGGAGGTCAATATCCGAGATCCTGACCTTTTCGGAGGGGCGAAATTCCCTCTTTCATCCAGCGGGGCATTGGCTCGCCTTTGAGGTAATGATCGAAGAATTGCTGAAGGCGGCGGGTGATATCCTTGCGGTTTTTGCGGGCTTTGATGTTGTGGGCCTCGCCGTTGTATTGCAGCATCCACACCGGCTTGCCGAGGCGGCGGAGAGCCATGAAGAATTCAATGCCCTGATACCATGGCACAGCTCCGTCGTCGTCATTGTGCATTATCAGAAGGGGAGTGGTCACTCTGTCGGCCTTGAAGAGGGGTGAGTTGGCGATGTAGAGCTCGGGAGCTTCCCAGAGATTGCGGCCGATGCGGCTTTGTCCCATCTCGTATTGAGCCTGGCGGGAGTCGCCTGTGCCCCAGCGGATGCCGCCGAAGGCGGATGTCATGTTCGACACCGGCGCGCCGCTGCCGGCGCAGGCAAACATGTCGGTGCGGGTGACGAGATATGCAGTCTGGTAGCCACCCCATGATTGGCCGTCGATGCCGAGGCGTGTCTTGTCGATCGCCGGATAGCGGCGACACATCTCTTCTACTCCGGAGCATACATAATTATAGCAGCTTTCGCCGGGGAGGCCGTCGGTGTAATGGATATCAGGCACAAACACCACATATCCGCGACTGACATAGAAGGGGTAGTTCACCCAGCTCCAAGATGGCTCCATTGTGTAATGGGTGTAGAGCTCTTCGGAGCCGGTCTCGTAGAAGACGCTTAGCATCGGGTAGCTTCCTTCGGGATCGAAATTCTCCGGAAGATAAAGCACTCCCTGAGCCTTGTTGCCGTCGTAGGTATACCATTCCACAAGCTGAGCCGTGCCCCAGGAGATCTCGTTCATTTGCGGATTTGTCGAGGTCAGTTTCGTGGCTTTGGCGAAGTCTGTGGAGTTGGAGGAATAGAGATCGGGTACGGTCTCGAAATTTGCTTTCTGCCAGACGAAGACATCGGCGTCTTTGGCCTTTTTGAGTTGCGAGATGCGATATTTATCGAGGGTGCGTATCTCGGGCTTGACCGGCTTGTCGGAATACTTCAGAGTCGCCAGGCCGCGTCGTTTATCGGCATAGTTGAAGAGATCGGCCACCATTGTCTCACCTTTTTTCAGTGTGCGACGTTCGGGGTCGAGGCGATGATAGCGGAGTTGCAGATTCTGCTTGCGGGCCTCGCCGGAAGTCAGACAGAAGGGAGCGGCGGCGCCTGTCAGATCGAGGCTCCAGATGTCGTAGCGGTCGTAGACGAGCACACGTCCGTCGGCTTCGCCCCAGCCTGCCACGCCATACGCTTCGGCCTCCATGGGGTGGTCGTCGTCTTCATCCCAGAGCGGATATTCGATTCCTTGAGAGATGCAGACGGTCTTGCCCGTTTTGACATCGTAGGCGTAATAATTTTTGTCGGCAAACCATAAGGTGAACCGGCCGTCGGGTGAAAGCACGGCTTCATGGCTGACGCGGCCGATGTCGCGGCGAGTGCCGTCGGCGACGTTGACCATCGAGAAATTGACCGGAGCCATATAATTCCACTGCCGAGAGATGATGTCTTCCGACGGATCTTCCACCAAAGCCCATTCAGCATCAAGATCGAAAGATGGAGTGACTGTGGCGAGCATATTGCGTGAAAGGAGAGTCGCGCGGTCGCCGTTGTCGAGATCCAGCACCACCGGCAGACCTTTCTTCTTCAGACGGTCGATATTCGCTTTCTCCTGCGGCGGAGTGTAGGGTGCGTCCCAACGCCATATGTCGAGCCCGGGCTGTTCGAAGTCCACGATCGTTGTGTCGTCGGGTGCTACAACCGGAGCCACATTGACATAAAGAAAACGTCCTGATTTTGAGAATGCGGGGATAGAATATTGGTTGAGCCGGAGAGTGTCGCCTGCTGATTTGCGGATCTCCTCGGCGCGCACTTTCTCCATTTCGGCGAGTTGGGCCGGATCGTCTGAACGCGCGGGCATGAGGTTGATGGCGACTCCGGTGGTGTAAACCGGATCAAACATTCTCGGCGATTCGCCTTTGGCGATGTCAAGCAGATAGAGAAGGGCGTGGCGGGTGCCTGATTCGATCGAGTCGTCGGAGGCTGTGTATGCCAGTCGCTTGCCGGCCTCGTCAAACACGGGCAGAGAGAAAAATTTCCTGTCGCGGTCGATCATCAGCAGCGATGTGTCGGGCAGATTGACCATCGCCACCCCTTTTGTGGCCAGCGAGTCTTTATCGGCCGGAGTGATTTTCATCGCGAGGTGTTGGCCCTGTTTGTCGAATGCATAGTCTTCGACCCATTTGACGCATTTGGGGTTGTCGGAATCGAAGGGGCGGATAAGGAGCGGCCGTCCGATCTTTTTGTTTTTGAGGTCGGAGTTCTTTATATATGTGGTGTCGCATGACAGATAGGCGACGAAATCGCCCCCTTTCTCACCGATCTTATAGCTGAGGATGTCAGGGATTTTTTCGATTTTTCCTGTGGCGAGGTTGATGATGGCCAGAGAGTCCTGAGGAAGATCGAAATCTTTTTTGCCGGCGATCTTGAGTCGGCGGTTCTCGGCGAAGAGTGGCTTGATGCGTGCCACAGCCCATCGGCCGTCGGCCGAGAAGGCCGGCATGTAGCCACGAGGAATTGAGATGACTGATCCTTTCCGGTTGTTGCGCAGATAGAGCGTTGCGTCGCCCTCCTGGCGGCCGACGGTATAGGCGCTCCATTGTCCGGAATTTGAGATTGCATCGGCTTTCACCGACTCCCAGTTGTCGAAATCGTCATGATTGAGAGGTCGTTTCGCCGGTGTCGAGGCGGCTGCGGCTGCTCCGATAAGGAGCGCGGCTGCCAGTGCGGTGAGTGATCTGTCCATAAATATGATCAATTGACTTTGTGGAGATCATGACCCATGCGGGTCTTTTTGGTGTGCATATATTCGCGGTTGTAATCGTTGGGAGAGACTTCGATGGGCACATTTTCCACGATTTCGAGTCCGTAGCCTTCCAGGCCGATACGCTTCATCGGGTTGTTGGTCATGAGTCTCATCTTGGTGATGCCGAGGGAATTGAGGATTCCGGCTCCGACTCCATAATCACGCTCGTCGGCTTTATGGCCGAGGTGGAGGTTGGCGTCGACAGTGTCAAGGCCGTGCTCTTGAAGCTTATAAGCCTTGATTTTGTCCATAAGGCCGATTCCGCGACCCTCTTGATTCAGATATATTATGGCGCCGCGACCCTCTTTTTCGATCATTTTCATAGCGAGATGGAGCTGTTCGCCACATTCGCAGCGCTGCGATCCGAAGATGTCGCCGGTCATGCAGGAGGAGTGTACGCGCACAAGCATAGGCTCGGGCGAGGTCGGGTCGCCTTTGACCAGGGCGATATGTTCGAGTCCGTTGTCTTTCTGTCGGAAGGGAATGAGATGGAAATGGCCGTAGGCTGTCGGCATATCTACCTCTTCGCCGCGTTCGAGAAGATTGTCGTGTTTGAGTCGATAGGCGATGAGATCGCGGATCGAGATGAGTTTCAGTCCCCATTCGTCGGCGCGACGGCGGAGTTCGGGAAGACGGGCCATAGATCCGTCGTCGCTCATGATCTCCATCAGCGCTGCGCATGGCTGCAACCCGGCGAGGCGGGCGAGGTCGACGGCGGCTTCTGTGTGGCCTGCGCGCTGGAGCACACCGCGGTCTTGGGCGTAAAGGGGGTTGATGTGGCCCGGACGCCCGAAGTCTTCCGGCTTGGCGTCGGGATCGGCGAGATGACGGATGGTGGCTGCACGGTCGTTGATGGATACTCCGGTGGAGCAGCCTTCGAGCTTGTCGACAGTGACGGTGAAGGGTGTGCCGAGCACCGAAGTGTTGTCGTCGACCTGTCGGGGGAGATCGAGTCGACGGCAGGCTTCGTTGGTCACGGGCACACACAGCACGCCGCGGGCGTTTTTAAGCATGAAATTGACATCCTCGGGGGTGATTTTTTCGGCGGCGATAATGAGATCGCCTTCGTTTTCGCGGTCTTCATCATCGACCACGATCAGGAATTTGCCGTTTCGGAAATCTTCGAGGGCATCTTCGATTGAATCGAGTTGTATGCGGGTATTGTCGGTTGTCATATCGGTTTTGGGTTTTATTAGTCGGTGTCGGAGTCGGGAGAGGGGATACGGAACAGCGAGAAGTTTACACTTCCATATTCGCGGCGTTCGAAGAATCCCGGGAGCGCCGAGAAGTCGCGGTTGCCGGAGTGTTCGATGATAAAGAGCGAGCCGGGCCTCACGATTTCGGAATTGATCACCATCGCCGGAATCTCTTCAAATCGCGGGTGGTCGTATGGAGGATCGGCAAACACTATATCATAAGCCTTGCGTGTGCCGGTGATGAATTTGAAGACATCGCCTCTGACGATGCGCATGTTGTCGGCGCCGAGTTGCTCTTTGACTTTCCGGATGAAGCCGAGCTGCACTGGCGCCATTTCAACAGCCGTCACTTCGCGGGCTTCGCGTGAAAGGAATTCGAAGGCTACAGCGCCTGTGCCTGCAAAGAGGTCGGCGACGTCGGCGCCTTCGATGTCGACGATGTTTTCAATGACATTGAAGATGTTTTCGCGCGCGAAGTCGGTTGTGGGGCGTGCGGTTATGTTTTTTGGCGGCTCGAAGCGCCGCCGGCCATATTTTCCTCTGATAATTCTCATATTGATTGTGCTTTTTGCTTCACCGTTGTGTGGTCAGCCGTTTCTGAACGCCTGCAGGAGCATGGCGAGCGGCAGGGGCGTGGCGCAAGGGGGGAGAGTGGTGAAGGAGGCGTCGGATGTCAGTTGCCGGAGTGTTTTGACGACTGTATGTCGATCTTCATGGGTGCCTGATATATGGATCGAAGCGTCGGCCGGGTCGATATCATAGGCGTTGAGGAGATTGAAGATGCGATAGACGACGTCGTCGGGGTGTCGCCATGGCTGCGTGCTTGCCGAGATGAGCCGGCTGCCGTCGAACGCCACTATGTCGACTTCGGCGTCGCGCATGTCGGCATAGATGTTTCGTCCTTGGGTGTGCATTTTGGCGAAGCGTGAGGTCAGCACTCCCAGATGGCTGCGAATGCGTGCGCCCGGGAGGGTTCGCGAGATGAAGCCGTCGAGTCCGTCGGCCAGAGAGAAGAGGGCTGTCATTCCGTCGAGGTGCTCGGCGATTATTTCGGGCTCTCCTCCGGGGTAGAGGGCTGTGAAAATGGCGCGTTCGTCATCATCGCCTTGTTCGAGCACTTCGTTGGGCACGAAGCAAATGCGCGAGGTCTCGAGTATGATCTCGGTGGCATAGTCGTCGAGAAGGGCGGGATGGTCGTAGACGGCGTTTTCGATATTTTTAAGCAGCAGTCCGCGGTCGGATTCAGCCCATTGCGTATCGAGCATCTCCACCGGCTGTCGACTGATGTCGGAGGCGTGGCGCAGGATGGCGCGCATCCCTCGCTGACTGATATATACGATGAGCCGCCATTGGCCTGTGTCGGCGAAGTCGGCGGGACTCAGAAGCGTATGTGGATTGCTTTCCTGCATCGGTAACGATTAGAGTTACGTTAAATTTTTTTTCTAACTTTGCAAAGATAATAATAAATTCGGAGAAATCCATCGAATAAAAGTGATTATGAACAGCTCTGCATTCACCACGACCCGGCTATGGCTTATGACGGGTGCGTTGGCGGGTCCGGCGATTGTCAGTAATGTCACAGTGCCGCTTCTCGGATTGTGTGACACTTATATTACGGGCCATCTCGGCAACGAACGCTTCATTGCGGCTATCGCCGTGGGCACAATGATGGTCAATGCCCTTTATTGGCTCTGCGGCTTTCTGAGGATGGGCACCACCGGCTTGACGGCCGAGGCGTTCGGCCGAGGCGATGGCGCACGGCGTCGCACTGTGTTGACTGTCGGCGTGTCGCTTGGCGTTTTAATCGGATTGTTGCTTATGGCGTTCGCATGGCCGCTTGCGCGGGTGATGCTGGGCGTCATGGAGCCTCCGGCGGCTACTGCGGCTTTGGCCGAGGAATATTTCCGATTGAGTGTGCTGGGTGCTCCGGCTTTGCTGGCTACAATGGCTGTGACGGGATGGATGGTCGGAAGTCAGAATACGTTTCGACCGATGGTCGTAGCTATTTCTACCAATGTCGTGAATATTGCCGCAAGCTTGTTTTTTGTAAAGGTCGCCGGGATGGGATTCAAGGGTGTCGCCTGCGGCACTTTGCTGGCCAATTGGGTTGGCTTCGGATTGGCGTTGTTGCTGGCGTTGCCGATGCGAGAGGCCGGGCATGCGCTTTTCTGCAGGCTTTCGTTGAAGAACGGTGATTTGCAGCTGCGGCGTTATTTCCGGGTCAATGGTAGTCTGTTTGTCAGATCTGCATGTCTGATGGTTGTGTCGTTCGCATTGACGGGCTATGCCTCGCGTCTTGGTGATAATGTTTTGGCTGTCAATGCGGTGATGATGCAGTTTTTCTTTTTCTTCAGTTATTTCATGGATGGTTTCGCCTTTGGCGGGGAGGCTTTGTGCGGTCGGTTTTACGGTGCGTCGGATCGCGAATCGTTGCGTCGGGCCATCGGAGCCTTAGGCTGGTGGACGCTGATTGTGATGGTCGTGTTCAGCCTGTTATATCTACTCTTTGCGCGAGAGGTCGCGGCGTTGCTGACCGATCAGACGGTCGTCGTAGAGGGGGTGCGTCATCTTGCGTGGGTGGCGGCGTTGCTTCCCATTGTGTCGGCGGCGGCGTTTATGCTTGATGGAGTATATGTCGGATTGACTTCGACATGGATGATGATGGTGGCCACGATGACGGGAGCGGCGGGATTTTTCATTACTCGTTCTCTTCTGTGGATCGTTGTCGAACAGCTCGCCTCTCCGGAGTGGCTGACTCCGGCCGCAACTCTCTGGATCGCCTTTATGGTGTTTCTTTTTCTACGCGGAGCTGTGCTCGGTGTCGCGTTGCCTTCGCGGATTCGCGGCGTGGCCGAATCTCCGGCCGATGCTGTTGTTTAAGTTCCGGCCTAAGGGTGCGATCTGTTGTGACGTGCCAAGACGCGTCTCTGCATGTCGCGGGTATTCAATAAGTTAAACTCGTGAAATTTACCTCTCTTGTATATAACTTCGAATGATTATAAGATGATTGAATTTGTAAATGCCAAGATAAATATCGGCTTGAATATAGTCGGGCGTCGCGAGGATGGTTATCATCTTCTCGAGACATTGTTTTATCCGGTCGGGATACATAACGGCACACCCGTCAACCCCGAGCCTTTCTGCGATGTGATGGAGCTCAATCCGCGTTCGTCGGCTGATCCCGAGGGTTATGAGGAGGGTGGAGTGAGATTTCTGTTTTCGGGTAATGTGGTGGATTGTCTGCCGGAAAAGAATCTGGTTGTGAAGGGGATCCGCGTGCTGGCCGCGCATTATGGCGAGGATAGAATGAAGAGCCTACATCCGCTGACACTGCGTCTTCAAAAGCATCTTCCGGATGGAGCGGGAATGGGAGGTGGCAGCGCGGATGCAGTGGCCGCAATGAAGCTTTTGCGTAGATATGCCGGGGCGGCGGGTTTGCCGAAAGTCAGCGACGACGAATTGCGTGAGCTTGCACTCAAAGTGGGTGCGGATTGCCCGATGTTTGTGGCCAA
>CAMWNT010000068.1 GCA_947175695.1 uncultured Porphyromonadaceae bacterium | reverse complement strand
TAGTGTAGGGGAGCACGAAATAGCCGTCGGCCAGACCCTGCATCAGAGCCGATGCACCGAGACGGTTGGCGCCGTGGTCGGAGAAGTTGCACTCGCCGATCGCGAAGAGACCCTTGACAGAAGTCTGGAGCTCATAGTCAACCCAGATGCCGCCCATTGTGTAGTGGATGGCCGGGAAGATCATCATCGGGTTGTAATACTTCACGCCGTTCTTTTCGCATGCGAGCTCGCCGGGGTTGACGTCGGTGATTTCCTCATACATGTCGAAGAGGTTGCCATAGCGCTGGCGCACTACGTCGAGGCCGAGGCGATTGATGGCTTCCGAGAAGTCGAGGAACACTGCGAGGCCGGTGTTGTTGACGCCGAAGCCCTTGTCGCAGCGCTCTTTCGCAGCGCGGGAAGCAACGTCGCGGGGCACGAGGTTGCCGAATGCCGGATAGCGGCGTTCGAGATAGTAGTCGCGATCCTCTTCGGGAATGTCGCTACCCTTGATCTGACCGCTCTGGAGCTTGCGGGCGTCCTCGATGTTCTTCGGCACCCAGATGCGACCGTCGTTACGGAGCGACTCCGACATAAGAGTCAGCTTCGACTGCTTGTCGCCATGCACGGGGATACATGTCGGGTGGATCTGCACGAAAGCGGGGTTGGCGAAATACGCGCCCTTGCGATAGCAAGCCATTGCGGCCGACACGTTGCAGCCCATGGCGTTGGTCGAAAGGAAGTAGGCGTTGCCATAGCCGCCTGTAGCGATGACTACGGCGTGAGCCGAGAAGCGCTCGAACTTGCCTGTCACGAGGTTCTTGGCGATGATGCCGCGTGCGCGGGGCACTCCGTCGGCGTCCTTGACGAGCACTACGTCGTGCATCTCATAGCGGTTGAAGCTCTTCACCTTGCCGAGCTGGATCTGGCGGTTGAGCGAAGAGTAAGCGCCGAGAAGGAGCTGCTGGCCGGTCTGACCCTTGGCGTAGAATGTGCGGCTCACCTGAGCGCCGCCAAACGAACGGTTGGCGAGAAGGCCGCCGTATTCGCGTGCGAAAGGCACACCCTGAGCGACACACTGGTCGATGATATTGTTTGACACCTCGGCCAGACGATAGACGTTGGCTTCACGGGCGCGATAGTCGCCGCCCTTCACTGTGTCGTAGAAAAGACGATAGACGGAGTCGCCGTCGTTCTGATAATTCTTTGCTGCGTTGATGCCGCCCTGAGCCGCGATCGAGTGAGCGCGGCGGGGAGAATCCTGGATGCAGAAGTTGAGCACATTGAAGCCGAGCTCGCCCAGAGTCGAAGCGGCGGATGCGCCGGCGAGGCCGGTGCCGACGACGATGATGTCGAGTTTGCGCTTGTTGGCGGGGTTGACAAGCTTCTGATGAGCCTTATAGTTGGTCCATTTCTCAGCGATCGGACCTTCCGGGATCTTGGAATCAGCCGGATTCATAGTTTTTACTTTGTCTAATGTCGTTGCCATATCGTCTGAAAAATTTATTGGTTGTTGGCGGGTTGTTCTGCCGGAGTGACTTCTTCGACAGCCTCGACTTCCTCTGCCGCACCGGCGGGAGCGGCCTGCTGCATTGCGCCCTGAGCGGGAGCGGCCGGAGCGACTGCGGCGCCATCTTCAGGAAGGTTGATTTCAACTGCGGGAACGCCATCGAGATAGTTGAGGAAATTCTGAAGATGAGTGAACGCCTTGACTGAATTGCGGACGTTGGTCTTCTGCTCTTCCGGCATGGTCGGATACATCATGAGGAGCTGCGGGTTCTGAAGCTGCATCATCTGATATTCGATCATCTGGCGAAGCTGGGGAAGGGGCATGTTCGAAATCTGCTGCACTGCGTCCGGACCGAAATCCTTCAGCACTTCCGGAGCGAGCATCGAGATGTACTGCTGCTGGAGAGCCTCGTCGGTCTTGTAATAGTCCTTATGGGCGTTGACTGTGAACACGATTGCCTCGGCGATGAAGAGGGCGATCACGATCGATACCCACCAGTTGCCGATGCATTTCAGGCGCGGAATCCATGCAGTGTTATCCCAGCCCACAGACTGGAACATCGACCAGAAGCCATGGTTGAGGTGGAACCACAGAGCCACAAACGCGATGATATAGACGATCGGAGTCCATACCTGCGAGAAAGCTTCCTGAAGGAAGAGTGTGCCGGCTGTCGCGGGGATGGCAGTCTCGCAACCGAGCACCTCCACGAGCTGCATCTTGGCCCAGAACTGGATCATGTGCACCACGAGGAATGCGAGGATCACGATGCCGAGCACGAACATGTTTTGCGACGACCACTCCACATTCTTCGGACGATGGGAGATCGCGTAACGCTCATGGCCGCGCGCGCGACGGTTCTGAAGCGTCAGCATGACGGCGTAGATGATGTGTACAATGATGAACAGTGCCAGTCCGGCTGATGCTACGAGAGCATACCAGTTGGCGCCGAGGAACATACAAACAGAGTTGTAGGCCGCGGGCCAGAAGATGGCTACTGCGTTCATCAAACAGTGAAAGGTCACGAATAGGACGAGCACGGCGCCTGTCAGGGCCATGACGAATTTACGTCCTACTGAAGAGCTTGATAACCACATAGCAGTTCTTGGATGAATGATTAAGTATTTGATTTAAGTTATATTACTTACAAATCACGTGTGCCGTCGGCCGGGGGCGACCGCCATGCGACGCCCGCCGGAGGCTGCGCGCAAGGTGTCAACCCGCAGCCGTCGGCATGGGTTAATATTTGCAAAATTATCATAAATTTGGGGATTGGCCAAATATTACTCAATAAAATCCACTATAAAAATATCTTGTCTGTCTGCAACGCATAGGAGCCGGGCGCCCTTTCGGGGGCACCCGGCTCCGTAGGATACTTGCCTCTCGGCGTCAGAGGTCGGGCGAATGCCGTCCGGCGTCAGAGGTCGGCATATTCGCGCGCCGCGTCGAATCCCGGACACGGCTTGGCTGCAAATTCGCAGTGGCCGTGGATCGTAGCGGCGGGATATCGGCGGCGAAGATCGCGAAGCAGCCGCAGCAACGCGTCGCGCTGCGCCGGCGTGCGTGTGTCAAGCCCCGTCGAGTTCCACCCGCTGACACTGCGTGGCGGACATCCCCCGCAATAGCATACTCCGATCGAGCGCGTGTTGTGGCCGAGACAATGGGCGCCGGCGAGCGATTCGCTCCGCCCGGCGTGGATCTCGCCTTGAAGATCGATATACCAGTGATAGCCTATGTCGGAGAATCCGCGCTGCAGATGCATCCGCCTGATTTGGTCGACCGTGAAGTTCTCTCCTGCGGGAGTGGCGGAGTAGTGCACGATGATTTCGTCGACAGCGCGCGATGATGAGCCGCCGGCTCCCAAGGCGGCCCACGTCTTCGGGCCGACGATCCCATCGACGATGAGTCGCGATTTCTGCTGGAATTCTCTGACAGCTTCCTCTGTCAGCGGGCCGAAGATGCCGTCGGCCTGAAGGTTGAGCATTTTCTGAAGGAGAGTCACTTCGGAGCCTTTGCTCCCGCGTCTGATTGTTTTCATAATTTCATGGTTTTTTGGTTTGACGCCGCAAGTTATCCAAAATCCACGTCGTGACAGTCATAAATTCTGATTTGCATAAAAAAAAGAGCCGCGATTCCGAAGAATCGTGGCTCTTTTCGTGATTCGGCAGGGATTCGAACCCTGGACCCACAGCTTAGAAGGCTGTTGCTCTATCCAGCTGAGCTACCGAACCATCAATGCGACTGCAAAGTTACAAATTTTTTTGGAATTTTCAGCTATGATGCATGTTTTTTGATCCATTTTTATCGGTATTCCACCGTCATTGCGCTCTGACGCTCCGTCGGCATGTCGCGTCGGGACCTGCGCGAGCCCTCAGTCTTGAGGAATCTGCGAGAGCAACTCCTGAAGCGGCTCCATGAAGAAGGGACGCTCGCGGAGATGAGGGTGGGGGAGAGTCAGCTCGGGAGTCTGCATCTCGACCCCTTCGATCGTCATGATATCAATGTCAAGAAAGCGATCGGCATAGCTGCCGTCGGGATTGCGGTGGCGATCGGTGAAATCGGCCGATCCTTCGGGTGAATCCTCCTTACGCACGACCGGCACAAACAGCGCCATATTCTCCTCGGCCAGCTGATTGCCCAGCTCGCGCTCGATCTTCTGCAGAGCGTGGAGAATATCGAGCGGCGCCTCCTCCGAACGAAACACCATCGCCACGTTCAGAAACTTATTCTGCGACTCGAAGCCCCACGGCTCCGACTCCATGACGTGCGACAGTTCGAAATATCCGAAACGGCGGCCGATCTCGGCGGCCGCACGCGAAAGATTCCGCCTGCGGTCGCCGCGATTTGTGCCGATATTTACAAATACGAGAGCCATATCCGATAGTTATGCTTCGTATCAGAGAGTCTTCTTGACTTCGACCTCCTCGAAGGCCTCGATGATGTCGCCTTCGCGGATATCGTTGTAGCCCTGTACGGAAAGACCGCAGTCATATCCGCTGACCACTTCCTTCACATCATCCTTGAAGCGCTTGAGCGAGCCGAGTTCGCCGGTGTAGATCACGATGCCGTCGCGAACGACACGCACCTTCGACTGACGCTTGATCTTGCCGTCGCGCACAATGGCGCCGGCGATTGTGCCGACCTTCGAGATGTGGTAGGTCTGGAGCACTTCGGCGTTGCCGGTGATCTCCTCCCGGATTTCGGGTGAGAGAAGGCCTTCCATAGCGTCCTTGACCTCCTCGATGGCCTTGTAGATGACCGAATAGAGTCGGATTTCGACACCCTCCTTGTCGGCCTCTCTGCGGGCGGCTGCCGAGGGGCGAACCTGGAAGCCGATGATGATGGCGTCGGATGCGGCTGCCAGAGTGACATCGCTCTCCGAGATGGCGCCTACGCCCTTATGCAACACATTGACCTGGATCTCCGGAGTCGACAGCTTGATGAGCGAATCCGAAAGTGCCTCGATCGAACCGTCGACGTCGCCCTTGACCACGAGATTGAGCTCGTGGAAATCGTTGAGGGCGCGACGGCGTCCGAGCTCTTCGAGTCCGGGACGCTTCTTGGTGCGGAGGCTGAGCTCACGCTGCAGCTGCTCGCGCTTGCCGGCGATCTCGCGCGCCTCCTGCTCTGTGGCGAGCACATTGAATGTGTCGCCCGCCGTCGGTGCGCCGTTGAGGCCGAGGATCAGCACCGGCACAGCCGGGCCTGCTTCCGTGATGCGCTGGTTGCGCTCGTTGAACATCGCCTTCACCTTGCCATAGTGTGTGCCTGCAAGCACAACGTCGCCCACTTTCAGAGTGCCGTTCTGCACAAGCACCGTAGCCACATAGCCGCGGCCCTTGTCGAGCGACGACTCGATCACAGAGCCTACAGCCAGACGATTGGGGTTGGCCTTAAGGTCGAGCATCTCGGCTTCGAGGAGCACCTTCTCCATCAGCTCGTCGACGCCGATGCCCTTCTTGGCCGAAATATCCTGGCTCTGATACTTGCCGCCCCATTCCTCCACCAGATAATTCATATTGGCGAGCTCCTGCTTGATATTGTCAGGATTGGCGGCGGGCTTGTCGATCTTGTTGATGGCGAACACGATAGGCACGCCGGCGGCCGAAGCGTGGTTGATAGCCTCGACAGTCTGCGGCATGACATTGTCGTCGGCGGCGACGATGATGATCGCAAGGTCGGTGACCTTCGCGCCGCGGGCACGCATGGCGGTGAACGCCTCGTGGCCCGGAGTGTCGAGGAATGTGATGTGGCGTCCGTCGGAGAGTTCGACGTTATAGGCGCCGATATGCTGGGTGATGCCACCGGCCTCGCCGGCGATCACATTGGCATTGCGGATAAAGTCGAGAAGCGAAGTCTTACCGTGGTCGACGTGACCCATGACAGTGACGATCGGCGGACGCGACACGAGGTCTTCCTCTTTGTCTTCCTCAGTGGCTATCGCCTCCGACACTTCAGCCGACACATACTCTGTGGTGAATCCGAATTCCTCGGCCACGATATTGATGGTCTCGGCGTCGAGGCGCTGGTTGATGCTGACCATCACGCCGAGGTTCATGCATGTGGCGATAATCGAATTGACCGGAATCTCCATGAGATTGGCAAGGTCGTTGGCTGTGACGAACTCCGTGATCTTGATGATGCGGCTTTCGGCTGCCTCGCGCTGCTGATTGGCCAATTCGCGGTTGTGGGCCTCTTCGCGCTTCTCCTTACGCCATTTGGCGCTCTTTTTGGTGGTCTTGTTGGTCAGGCGGGCGAGAGTCTCCTTCACCTGCTTCTGCACATCCTCCGAGCGCACTTCGTTGTTGCGGTTGTTGCGGTTGTCGCGACCCTGTTTGCCACGTCCGTTGCCGCCCTGCTGGTTGCCGCCGCGGGCGTTGCCCTCCTGGCGGTTGCCTCCACGGCCACCCTGCTGGTTGCCGCCACGTCCGTTGCCACCCTGATTGTTGCCACCGCGACCGTTGTTGGAGCCAAGCTGCTGAGCAGCCTTTTCGACATCGACTTTCTCCTTGCCGATGCGAGTGCGCTTCTTGCGGTCGGAAGCATTCTGGGAGTTATTGTTGTTGCGCGACTTGTCGATTCGTTCGCGACGGCGCTCCTCCTTCGACTTCTTCTTCGGACGTGTGGTCTGATTGAGAGCCGAGAGGTCGATTTTGCCCACGATTTTCAGTTGCGGGGTGTCGGTCGGAACATTGCTGATCGAGTTGGAGGCAACGGCGGGAGCCTTTTCGGCTTCCGCAGCGGCCTTTTCCGCCGCTACTTTATCGGCGGCTGCTTTGTCGGCCGCGGCTTTATCGGCGGCAGCCTTTTCAGCAGCGGCTTTCTCAGCCGCCGCTTTGGCGGCCGCGGCCTTCTCGGCCTCCTCCTTGCGCATGCGTTCGATTGCTGCGAGACGCTCGCGCTCCGCCTTTTCGGCAGCGGCCTTCTCGGCCGCCGCTTTCTCTGCGGCAGCCTTCTCTGCGGCCGCCTTGCGGGCAGCCTCCTTGCGGGCGGCGTCTTCGGCCTCCGACGCACGATCTTTTGCGGCCGAACGCTTTTCGACACGTTGCTGGTCGACTGTGGCCTTCACACTTGCGTCCTTGCTGAACTCCTTATGGAGCAGATTGACGGCCGGCTCGTCGATGCGCGCGTTGAGATTGTCTTCGACTTCGAAGCCATTCTTGCGCAGGAACTCTACAGCTGTCGAGACGCTGACATTTAATTCTTTAGCTAACTTACTTATCTTTTGTCGCATACTATCATTTTAGGGGGGCAATGGATCAGTCTTCGAACTCAGCGCGGAGCACCTGCATGACATGCTCGAGAGTGTCGTCCTCGAGGTCAGCCTGTTCGAGCACATGCGGGTCGGCGTTGAGCACAGCCTTGGCAGTGCCGAGTCCGAGATCCTTGAGTGCTTCAATGACCCAGCCGTCGATTTCATCGCGGAATTCATCCAGGTAGATATCCTCCTCGCCTTCTTCGATGTCGCGATATACATCGATCGAATAGCCTGTCAGCATTGTGGCGAGGCGGATGTTGAGGCCTCCCTTGCCGATGGCGAGGCTGACCTCTTCGGGATGCAGGAATACCTCGGCCTTCTTGTCGTCTTCGTTGATTCGGATCGAGCTGACCTTCGCCGGGCTGAGCGCACGCTGGATGAAGAGCGCGGGATTGTTGGTATAAGAGATTACGTCGATATTCTCATTGCGGAGCTCGCGCACAATGCCGTGGATGCGCGATCCCTTGATGCCGACGCATGTGCCGACCGGGTCGATGCGGTCGTCGTAGGATTCCACAGCCACTTTGGCACGCTCGCCCGGCTTGCGGGCCACTGCGCGGATTGTGACGAGACCGTCGTGGATTTCAGGCACTTCCTGCTCGAAGAGTCGACGCATGAAGCGCTCATCGGTGCGGCTGACAATCACTTTCGGATTGTTGTTGGGGTTGTCGACGCGCTTTACAATAGCGCGGACCATATCTCCCTTGTGGAAGAAATCGCCGGGAATCTGCTCCTCCTTGGGCATAAGGAGCTCGTTTTGTTCTTCATCGAGCAGAAGCATTTCGCGCTTCCAGATCTGATGAACTTCGCCGACGATGATTTCGCCCTCTTTCTCTTTGAATTTATTGTAAATGGCGTCTTTCTGCAGGTCGAGAATCTTGGTCTGCAGAGTCTGGCGAAGGTTGAGAATCGCGCGACGGCCGAATTTCTCGAAGAAGATCTGCTTTGTGACATCCTCGCCGACCTCACACTCGGGGTCGATTTCGCGGGCTGCAGTGATGCCGATCTGTCGGTCGGGGTTTTCCACCTCGCCGTCTTCCACGACCTCAAGGTTTTGATAGATCTCGCAGTCGCCCTTGTCGGGGTTCATGATGACGTCGAAGTTCTCGTCGCTGCCAAACATGTTTTGGAGCACTTTGCGAAATGATTCTTCGAGCACGGAGATCATAGTGGTCTTGTCGATATTCTTATATTCTTTGAATTCGGCAAAACGGTCGACCATATTTACGCTTTCAGCTTTCTTTGCCATGATATATATAGAGTCTTTTTTATTCGTTGTGAGTCAATGTTTCGGAGAGTGTCAGGCCGCATTGCGGCGAGGCGCCCGCCTGCGGATGCGGCCCGGGGCCGGAGTGAGGTCAGAATTTGAGATCGTAGACTGCGCGGCGCACATCGGCGAAGGGAATTTCCATCTGAAGGCGCTCTGTCACAGGACGCTTCATCCCTTCATGCTTCACCTTGCGCTCTGTCTCCAGGATGAACGCATCGTCCTTGACCTCGGTCAGAACGCCGGTCAGCTTCTTGCCGCCTGCGGTCAGCACTTCAATGTCGTTGCCGATGTTCTTCTCCCATTGGCGGCGCACTTTAAAGGGGGATGTCAGACCCGCCGAGCCGACTTCAAGCGTGTAGTCTTCCTCTTCGCGGGGGAAGGCTTCTTCGATGCGGCGCGATAGAGCGCTGCAGAAGTCAATGTCGATCATTCCGCAGGAATCGATCTCCACTACGATATCATTGTCGGGGGATACTGTCAGGTCGGTCAGAAAACAATCCGTGTCGGCCAGCAGACTCTCCACGTAGTCTTTCAGTTTTGTCTTGTCGATCATCTATGTTGTGGAAATCCCCGCGCAGGCTGCTGTCAGCCAATCGCCGCGAGGAGGGGTAATTACAATATAAAATTCGGAGGAGACTTGCGTCCCCTCCGGAAATCACATGCAAAGTTAGCTAAATATCAGCGTTTACAGAAATTATTCACATATCATAATAGTTAATTAAAATTAAAAAATGTTAATAAACGGCGATGATTGATGCTATGGCGGCCGTCAGGTCGGGGATGATGGCGGGCTGGATGCCGGTCAGCATGTCGGCGTCTTGATTGTAGGCGGGCGCGGCGATGTAGGTGGCGGCGCGGGGCATTGTGGCCGATGTCGGGCCGAACCATAGTTCGCGTTTGCCGTCGCCGATTTCAGCGATCCTGATCATCGGTCGAAGTGAGTGGCGCGTCAGCCAGTCGGGGGCGCTGTCGCCGAGGGCGAGCCGAAGCGGGTCGGCGGGGTGTTCTTCGGTCAGGGGCACGCTCCAGTCGGGCATCCATAGGGAGTGGATTCTCATGAAGTCGTCGGGGAGGGTGCATGGGAAGCGGGATTCGAATCCCCAGTCGGTGTTGTCGTGGAGATATTTCCTGAAGTCGCAGAGGTCGGTGCAGCTTGCCGGGGGGAGGGCGGCGGTCAGTCGTCGCGCTTCGGATGTGGCGGCGCGGCGCGTCATCATGTCGAGCGTCACATCGCGTCCGATGTCGGCGCCGGTGCGCCAGTCGGGGAATTCGCCGAGGCGGATCGCCACGAGATCTGTGAGCAGTTCGATCGAGATGTCCATATGCAGGGGTCAAAGCCGTTTGATTCTACCGCTTTTGAAATCGGGGAGCGCCTCGATCATTCCTTTGAGGATAGGATCGGAAGTGGTGAAGGTCGCGGGTCGGATTCCGTAGCCCGACATGTGGCCGCCGGTGAAGTTGAGCGTCATCGATCGGTTGGCTACGGGGAGGTTGACGGTGAATTCCATCATTCCGAAGATCGCGTAGGTTGCCGGGCGAGGTGTTGGATTCTTTTTCATAATTTTTTGGGGGTTATGGGAGTTATGGGTTTTTAAGGGCTTTAGGGACTTTAGGGTCTTTAAGGGGCCTTAAGGGCTTTGGCGTCCTTAAGGCCCTTAAAGGCTCTGATGTTCAGATGAGAGGGGTCACTCTACGCGGCTCCAGCTGACGAGTCGCTTGTCGGGATCGCCGCCGGGGAGAGGCGTGCTTGTCGAGCACCATACTTGTCCGCTGCGGGCGTCGGGCGCCATTCCGGGGCAGTCGGCAAGGAGCAGATAGCTGACGCCGTCGGTGGGATCGGTGGGTGCGTCGGCGTCGCTCCACATGACGTAGGTGTTTTCACCCGGCAGGCCACCTTCGCCGTCGATCCAGATATGGCATGAACCTTTCAGGGCGAGCGCGTCCCAGATAAGGATGCCGTTGCGTGTGGCTTCTTCGCCCTCCACGCGGTCGGAGAAGGAGTGCTCGGCGGAGTAGACGTAGTGCACGAGATGGTCTTCGCCGATCAGTGCGCCCGAGTTGCTCCATCCGAGTCGGTCGAGAGTCGGCTCGCGTTTGATCTCGATGTCGCCGAATACGGTGTGGAAGCAGGTGACGCTCCATCCGACGGAGTTTTTGCGAGTCGTGATCTGGATTTCGGGATGCTTCGTATAGTCGATGCATTGAAGTTGCTCGAGGAGATTCTTGCCGGCGAGCAGCAGGGCGGTCTTGGGCACATCCTCGCCGGTGAAGAACATCTTGGCGAGAGCGATCAGCTTTTCGACAGTCCATGTGCCGTTGAATTGGAATTCGCGCTTGAACTGCCAACGGAGGCCTTCGGTGGTGTAGATATACTGCATTCCCATCTTGGGGACGTTGACCTTCAGTTTGCCGGGTCGTCCGGCCCAAAGGGTGCGGTTGCCTCTCACTTTGAAGTTGGCGATTGCCTGCTCGGCGATGATGGCCTTTGAGAAGGGGATCCTTTTGCGCTGTGACTCAAAATAGTCGCTGACCACCTGGTTCATGCCTCGTTTCTGGAGATAGACTCTGGTCGGCTGGGGGACGATGATGTCGGGGTCGACCTCTTTTTGCGTCTCGTAGAGCGAGTTGGCGAGGATTGTCAGTCGAGTGCCGGCCGGGATCTCGGGGATGGATGAATATTCGTCGGCCGGGTTTTCGCGTCGGCCGTTGATGGCTCTGACCACAGGGTTGTTGGTGGCGGTGTCGTGGCCTACGACGAAGAGCATGAGCGACTTGCCGGGGGTGGTTTCGGTGCCGTCGGGCGTGTAGCCGTCTACATCGTTGGCGAGCAACGTTGTGTAGGGGCGCACAAGGTTCTGGTCGGAGGCAAGAAGAGGGATGGTCGACTGGAATGCCGACTGGGCCGTGACGACCTCGGAGGTGGTCACATAAGGAGCGGGCTCGTCGATCATGAAATGGTCGACTTCGGGCGAATTGACCTTAACGCGCTTTGCGCGCAGCATTAGATTCATCAGCGGGGTGTCGTCGGAGTTGAATCGGAAGAGCTGTTCGTCGATGTCGGTCTCGATGAAGTTGCCGGGCTGGATGCCTCCTGT
>CAMWNT010000067.1 GCA_947175695.1 uncultured Porphyromonadaceae bacterium | reverse complement strand
TTAGTGCCCGATTCATTCTTGGCGAGGTCGCGCGAGGGAGAGTAGTTGCGCGGCTGCTGATAAGTCTGCTTGGAGAAAGTATATGTGTCGGTATGCGTAGTGTGGTTGGCGAAATCGAAGATTGCCGAGGGATTGATCGCATATCCCATATAACGGGTTTCGAAATGGAGGTGAGGGCCTGTGGATCGGCCGGTGCTGCCTCCGAGGCCGATGGGATCACCGGCTTTGACCACCTGGTCAGGCTTCACGAGATGCTTGTTGAGGTGTCCATAGACAGTCTCCAGGCCGTTAGGATGGCGGATGATCACGTAATTTCCGTATCCTTTGGCCTCATAGTTGGTGAGACGAATCTTGCCGTCGAAAGCGGCGCGGACGGTATCGTTCATTTTCAGGCCGATGTCGACACCCTTATGCATTCTGCCGAAGCGGGCGCGATAGCCATAAGGCGATGTGACCTTGCCCATGTGAGGCATGTGATAACCGGTCACGTTGATGACGGCGGAATTTGGCACATCCGACTCCTTGAAAGGGTTAACGCTTCGAGAATTCCACCCCTCGGTATAGATGTCGATCTCCGGCTCATTTTCCTCGATAAGGTCGATAAACGACGATTGGTCGATGAGTTTGATCTGCTCCTTAGCGGAGGCGTTTTTGGCGAGGAGATCCTTATGTGCCGCTGAATGGGCTGAAGATTTCTTCTGGGCGAAAGCGGGTGACGCGGCGATTGCTACGGCAGCTAATACGTAAATAAGTTTTTTACAATTCATAACGTGATCAAGTTCTGTAGAGGAGCGAGAGCGGATGGCTATAGTCGGCCGGTCCGGAATCGTTTAAATCGAATTGAGAGGATTAGAGTTCGTCGTCGGCGTAGAAGAAACTCATGTCGACGGGCGCATAGTTGAAGATCTCATTCGGGCTGAAGAATCTTGCGATTTCGATCTTCGCGTTTTCAGGCGAATCGCTGGCATGGACGATATTTGCCTGGCCACTCATGCAGAAATCGCCGCGGAGAGTGCCCGGAGCGGCCTTTCGGCCGTTGGTGGAGCCGGTCATTGTGCGGAAGACATTGACGACGTCGATGCCGGTCAGCACCATGACGATGACGGGCGTGGCGGTCATCGACTTGACGAGATCCGGAAAGAACGGACGGTCGACGAGGTGGGCGTAATGCTCGCGGAGGATTCTCTCATCGAGTTGGATCATCTTCATGCCCGAGATGATCATTCCCTTGTCTTCGATACGGCCTACGACCTTGCCGATCAGGCGGCGTTCTACGGCCGAAGGCTTGATAATAACCAGAGTTTGCTCCATAATGATTTCTAACGTGATTTCAAATGTGATGAAAAATTGTCAGACGGCGACCTTGCGAGCAATGACCGCGCGTCAAAAACGAGAGGAGGGAGAAATCAGTCAAAAATCATTTGAACACCTAACGAGAAATAGGGGAAAAGAGCCTCTAACAATCTCTTAAGGAATTTTAAGAATTGAGCAGAATTTCTGAGTCCTGACATTCAAAAGTATAAATAAAAAACACTCCATCCCAATTATTTCACCTTATTTTTTGTTAAAAAATCTAAGTCGGGAGATGATAAAATTTTTAAAATGTTGAATATCAACACTTAAAAATGTTTTTATGTTTTACAGCATATTTTTATAATACTTGCACACGGCAATATCGAATGTGCAGGAATTAAGTAATTTTAAATGTGAAAGAATGTTAACGCGGAATTAATGGCGTAAGCGTGATTTAGTTACGTGTCGGTGGGTTGAAAAGAGATCGCGAGCCATGACTGCGCGTGGGCAGTCGTGGCTCGCGATATTATGAGTGGCGTGCAGGCGCGGAGCCTGCGTGGAGTCGGGAGTGGATTACTGGAGGGGTTCGAGCTGCACTGTGAAGTGGCGCATGAGTTCGGTCTCCCATACGATCTTCACGCCGCGAGTGATCTCATGGCGACGGTCGTAGACGTTCTTCAGAGCGGCTGCGATGACATCCATGTGATTGTTGGTGTATGTGCGACGGCAGATGCAGAGGCGGAGGAAGTCGTTGCCGCCGAAGCGGTTTTCGCGAGTGACGGGATCACGGTCGGCGAGGATATAGCCGATTTCGCAACCGCGGACACCGGCTTCGCGATAGAGCTCGATAGTGAGGGTCTGAGCGGGGAATTCCTCCTTCGGCACGCGGTCGAGCACCTTATCGGCGTCGATGAACACGGCGTGACCGCCGACGGGGCGCTGATAGGGGATGCCATACTCATCGAGCTTCTTGGCGAGATATTCCACCTGTCGGATGCGGGTCTCGAGCATGTCGAACTCAGTGTTTTCGTCAAGACCGACAGCGAGAGCTGCCATATCGCGGCCGTTCATACCGCCATAAGTCAGGAAGCCTTCGAAGGGGATGCAATACTTCTTTGCGCCCTCATACCAGTCTTCCCAGCGAGTGGCGATGAAGCCGCCCATGTTGACGAGACCGTCCTTCTTCGACGACATAGTCATGCCGTCGGCGAGGGCGAACATTTCGCGGCAGATCTCCTTGATTGTGGCATCCTTGAACTCGGGCTCGCGGGTCTTGATGAAATAAGCGTTCTCGGCGAAGCGTGCGGAGTCGAAGATGACGCGCTTGCCATACTTGTCGGCGATCTTGCGCACTCCACGGAGATTTTCCATGCTGACGGGCTGGCCGCCTGCGGTATTATTGGTGATGGTCACGATGATAAAGGGCACTTTATCCGCGTTTTCAGCGAGACACTTCTCAAGCTTGTCGAGATCGACGTTGCCTTTGAAAGGCACTTCCAGCTGAGTGTCTTTTGCTTCATCGACAGTGCAATCGACTGCGAAAGCCTTGCGCGACTCGATGTGGCCCTTGGTGGTGTCGAAGTGGGAGTTGCCCGGCACGATGTCGCCTTCATGCACGAGATGAGAGAAGAGCACATTCTCGGCTGCGCGTCCCTGATGGGTCGGGATTACGTGTTCGAAGCCGGTGATGCGGGTGATGGTGTCTTTCAGTTCGTAGAAAGAGCGAGCACCGGCGTAAGACTCATCGCCGGTCATCATTGCGGCCCATTGACGGTCGGACATCGCGCCTGTGCCGGAGTCGGTCAGACAGTCGATATAAACGTAGTCGCTCTTCAGCATGAATACGTTATAGTGAGCTTCCTTAAGCCACTGTTCGCGTTCTTCACGAGTGCTTTTGCGGATCGGCTCCACCATTTTGATTTTCCAGGATTCTGCAAAGGGAATTTCCATGATGTTATTTCAGTTTAGATTTATGATTAGCTGCGGATTCTGTTGGGTTGCCGGATGGTCCCGGCGAGCGAGAGTCGGGGCGTGGCTAACGGGGGTCGCGACCATGACTTACCTCACTCAGCCACAAAGTTAATCAATAATTTTCCATTATGCAAAAAATATAATAAAAATATTTACAGAGGGAAGCTGTGTAATGGATAATGTATTGATAGTTAGATTGTAGGCTGTCAGTTTATAGGAGTGACAGTGTAGCCCATCCGGCGCAAACCTTCGACAATGCCATCATCGCCGGCAAGATGGAGCGCGCCGACCACAATCATGCAATGCTTCGAATTGATCAAAGCCGGTAGTTTTTGGAGCCAGTCGCGGTTGCGGATTGTCGACAATGCGTTCATGAAAGCCGGGTCGGAATCCTCCTGCTCGGTCAGAGCCTGCATGGCTTCGAGGTCGCCTTTGAGATAAGCTTCGTTGAGGCGAGTTGCGTTAGCTGCCAGTTCGGAGGGGTTGCCGAGCAGTTCGCGGAGGTCGGCGAGCTGCTTGGCGATCGGGAAGAACCCATAGAGCAGGGAGGCCTGCATGTCGGGCGTTTCGAGTGCCACTACCTCCTTCCCCTCGGCGGCGAATTTGGTCTGGAAATACTTGTCGAGCTGCTCCGAAGGATTGAACCCCGGGAGATCCTTTGCGATCTCGCCCATAGCCACAATCGAAGAGATCACCATCGGCTTCATACCGCCGAGCACGTTCAGATCGACTCCTGGCTGCGGGGAATAGGGGAGGAATTTTTGGTTGAGATCGTTGAACTCCTCCGGCGAGAGGAGCGAAAAGAGAGTGCTGTCGGCCGGTGCGGTCATGTAGGGCTGCATTGCCATCATCATTTGCAATTCGCCTTGAGTCATGTCGATTTCGCCGACAACGGCCTCCGCGCTGTCGCAAGCCGCGGCCAGCGATGGGTAATTGTTGAGGATCGAGAGAGGGGCGAGATGGTGGGTGCCGAAAATATACGACGCATCCTTTGCGCCGTTGCCTTCCACTTTATAAAAGATTTGAGCGAATGCCGAAGACGCTACCGAAAGCAGGACTGCGAAAGCAATCAATCTACAGAATAACTTTTTCATTTTAGCGAATGTTAGAATAGATAAATGTGTCAAGCTATGACATAAACGGCGGCCGAAGCAGCCGATTGATTTTGAAAGTTTCGCTAAAATTAGTAAATTTGTGGAAATTGGCAAAATTATTAATGTATGGACAATAAGACTTTGATCGAAAATATAGTGTCAGCCACCAAGCAGACTCGCGAGGATGTGCAAGAGGTCGTATCGGCCTTTTGCAAGCTCCTTCCCGATGTGTGTCTGGAGGGGGACTCGGTGATAGTGTCGGGCTTCGGGCAGTTTGAGTCGCGCAAGCGTAAAGAGCGGCTGACGGTGCATCCCGCGAGCGGCGAGCGACTGATGGTGCCACCGAAGATTGTGATGAAATTCCGCCCCTCGGCAGTGTTGAATTCCCGCATAGTTAAGTGAGTGTTCAAATTTAAACGATAGTAAGAGAAAAGATTAAATTCGAACACTCACTTAATCGCGACAAACCCGAATGAAATGAATAGAAAGATAACATTATCCCGAATTGCGCAGAAACTTTCAGAACAGACCGGTCGGCGTGCACGCGATTGCGAGGCTGTGTTGCGATCGATGTTTCAGATCGCGGGCAATGCGCTTGCCGAGGGTGAGACTGTAAAGATAAAAGGGCTGGGATCGTTTAAGATCAGTAATGTCGAGGCTCGCAAGAGTGTCGACGTGGCTACAGGCAGAGAGACCGAAATACCGGCCCACAAGCGGATTGTCTTCATCCCTTCCAAAGAACTTGCCAAGGCTGTCAACGCGCCGTTTGACATGTTTGAGACAGTCGTGATCAACGAGGATGTGCTTGATGAAGAGCTGATGCAGGCCGAGGCGGCCGGCAATGAGATTCTTGTCAACGACATTCAGGAGCAGATCATGGCCGAAGAGCAGAGGGCGCAGGCGGAGGTTGAGGAGATACGTGAGAAATATCCGATAGTGGCCGAAGATGCGGTCGACGATGAGGATCCCGATGAGTCCGCGGCCGACGAAGTCGCAGCTTCTGTCGTCGACGCCGATCCGGATCGTGAAAGCGACCTTGGTGTCAATGCTACAGCTGATGCGACGGCTTTGGCCGAATCACCGTCCGCTTCGGAAGATGCGGATGCCGGTGGCGGCGAATCTATGCGGGCCGAATTGCCGGAATATGAGCATCCCGACGACGAACAGGATTCGACGATAACAACCGATGCCGATGACGGTGCGTCAGTCGGCAGGCGCGGTCGCTGGCGGTGGTATGTCGCCGGCGGAGTGCTTGTGTTGTGTCTGGTTGTATGCGCGTTATGGTGGCTCAACGACGACTTCTCGGAATGGGGCAAGAGTCATATGGGTGGCCGTGCAGTCGAAGCGACCGTGACCGACAATGCGATACTTGGGGAAGCCAACGATCTCAACGACGTCTCCGCCGGGCAAGATGGAATGATGGAAGATCTCGGAGGTAGCGAGGTCGCTAAGGTGGAAGAGGATTCAACGGAGGTTGCGCCGACGAAACCGAGTGATTCAGATCCGGTCTACGACACTGTGACCGACACACGCTATCTGTCGACGATAGCCAAAGAGCACTATGGCAACTTCAATCTATGGCCCTATATATATAAAGAGAACGAATCCTTCCTGGGGCATCCCAACCGTATCAAACCGGGCACTCGTGTCGTGGTACCGCCGCTCTCGAAATATGGAGTCGATCCGACCAACAAAGTCGATATCGAAAAAGCCAAGAAATTAGGTGTCGAGATCTACGCTCGCTACGACAATCCGAAGATGCAACATAATTAATTTCGGAGGCATATCGCCTGATTTACTTGAATTTAAGCAGTCTCTGCAATGATCGCAACAGCGTCGCAATCATTGCAGAGGCTGCTTTTTTTATGACCATGATTGAAAATGGATATGTGATTGTAGTAAGGTGATGATAATTAAGGATGTAGGGCAGCAAGTGTAGCCGGCTTGTCTTTATTGGGAAAAGAATAGTTTTAAAAAAATAAGAAAATTGGTCAATGAATATTGTGGTTTCGTAAAAAAAATATGTATCTTTGTGAAAATTATTAAAAAATTGACAAATGAAGAAAATTGTATTTATGATTTTGGCAACTGTCATGGCGATGACAGTGGTCGGTTGCAAGGAAGAGGACAACGGACTGACGTTCTCTACTCTTAGCATTGAGGATCCCGAGAATGTGAATATAAGATATGACTCTCCGGATCTCGGATGCGGAGTGCCTGAAATGTATTATATTGCGGCGACCTCGAAAGAGAATGAAATCTTGCTTGAGTGCGACAACGCAAGTTCAATTTACATTCAATCTCCGAGATTGAGAGATGAGGAATCGAATGAATATAAGGAGATTGAGTTGGATGATCCTGATGAGGTCGAATTAGGGTCAGTCAATGTGAAGATCGTTAATGGCAATCAGCTCCGGATTACATTCGATGAAGTTTCCTTTGAAGAGACTGCGGGAGATGACTCTGATTTTGTTATCGGCGCAAATACCAAAGATGGCTATAAATATGTTGCTTTTGACATATCCCGCGGCCCGCGTATATATTGGTGATACTACTTGCCGAAAAGCATGACAAAACAATAGTCCGCAAAATCGATCGATTTTGCGGACTATTCGCATTTAATGGGTTAAGACGGATTATCCGAGGCAGGGGCACTTGCAGAGTGTGCAGACCCGGTCGGTGCGGATGACCCGGACAGCGGAGATGCCGGTGATACGCCTGTTGTCGATGATGGCTGAGGCACCGACGTTGAGGGACCCCCATTGAAATTCGCTTCCGGCGAATAATCGCCGGGATAGCCTTGAGCCGGTGCTTCGGGAGTGCCTCCCCGCTGCAGGAAGGGGTAGGGAACACCGAAGAAATTCTGAGGATTGGCGCCAGCTTCCAATATGCCGTTGAGTATTGTGTCGCGACCTGAGCAGCCTTCGTTGGTATAGAGTCGAAACCGCGCCATCATAATTGCGAGATGCTCGAAAATCACCGACTGAATACCTTCATACGGGAGCCACGAAGATGTAGCCGTAAAACAATAGATCTGCAAGGGGACTCCATAACCTGTCTGAGCCAATGTCGACACGAAGCAAGAATCTGCGGGAGCGTGGCTCACTTCCGGATTGGCATCCAGATAAAGCTTCACATAGGCGCGGAACACACCGAGATTCGTCTCGATGCTGCCATCGACCAGTCCCTCGCTATTGAACACATCCTCCACCTTGCCCGCAGCCCGCTGAGCTATCTTCTTCTCGATCCAATCCTTCATCAAGGGGATGCGTGCGAACGCCGCGAGCATATTCTCATCCGTCGGCACGATCGAATCCGAGTCGATCATATAGCTCCGGCAGATGCGACGCGTCTGCGACTGCTGCATGGCGCGATAATTGGTGAACGAACCGGAAATCAGACTGTAAGGGGGGACGCAAGTCACGGTCTTGTCGAAATTCTGCACCTTCACCGATGTCAGAGTCACCTCGATCACATTGCCGTTGGCGTCTGTGCCCGGCACCTTGATCCAATCGCCGACATGAAGCGAATCATTCTCCGACAACTGCACGCCGGCCACGACACCCAGAATGCTATCCTTGAAAACCAACATCAAAACGGCGGCAAACGCACCCAGTCCGGCAAGCAGGCTCCCCGGCGACTTATTGACGATGATGCCCACGGCAATTATAGCCACGATGATCCACACGATGCCGTTGACAAGCTGTACCAGTCCCTTCAGCGGCAATTTGCGTTTATTCTCGCGATCATCGATATGCGACCATATGGCGGTGGTGAACGTGTTGACGGCGATGGCGAGCAGATAGATGATGTAGATCCATGTGATGCGCGTCAGCCAAAATGCCAATGACTGTTGGCGATTGAGAGTGAACTGGATAAAGATCAGAAATACAATAGGGGGCACTATGCGGCAGGCCTTTTCAAAGAAATGGAGCTCGCGCAGGCGCTGATAGATATCATATTTGACAAACCGTGACAGATTGTCGACGGCAAGGATGATGATCCATTTGAAGGCATAGCCGATCATCGCTGAAATTAGAAACACACAAATCGCGTAGACTGTGATGAACACCGAAGAATTGTTTTCCAATCCGACGAGCGACAAGAGCCAGCTGACCCCCTTCATGATCCAGAGGGCAACGGTGTAATAGCTTTCTTCGGTGTGGGCCGAGAGCTCGACTTTCGGCACCGCTTTGGCGGCTTCGGTGGCCGACAGGAGAAGATAATTGAGTGTCATTGGAATCGGTGGTTAAGTGTGAAGTGAGAGAGATGAGTGATGCGGGGATGCAGTGTCGCCGACTCGCGACGGCGCCGGCATTCGCTGATTCACGTCAGTGGAGTCGACGTTCGATCCCGCTTAATAAGAGTGGAATCATACATATCTTACAATCGCGGGCGCGTGAGGGTTCGGTCGGTCTACAAAAAAACGGCCCGTCGATTTAAATCGACGGACCGATATATTGATGGAATTCAGCTATTCAAAGTTCAGCGAACTACGACTTTCGAAGCTTTGTTGCCGCGCACCACGATGTAGATGCCGGCCGAAGGATTGTCGACGCGTTCGCCCTGCAGATTGTAGTAGACGGGCTCGGCGGTCGAAAGATCGATCACTTCGCTTACTCCCGCGGGAGTGGAGAGGGTGATTGTCATTGCGTCGAGATCGACAGTCACATTATAGCTGCCGGGAGTGACCTTCCACGACTCTGCGGCCATTGCATCGATCATGTAGGCATATTTTCTGACAGTCGACGGGATTCCGATCGAAAGAGTCGCGTCTTTCGCCGAAGCGCCATAGCGGTCGGCCTGGTTGGCAAGATTCCAGTCGCCATCAAGGGCATCGCTCTTAGTGAGGAATGTGAAGTAGCCATATCCATCGCCTGAATTGTCGACCATCACGTTGTCCCATACATAGACGCCGGCTTCGACCGACGACTGCGGCAGGCCGTGAGCCGTAGCCCATGAAAGGCCGTTGACTGTGCCGACGAGATAGAGTGTAGCCGGGTAATCACCGGCGGAGCCACCGCCGCCACCGGAATATATACCTTCATCTCCGGAATGCGAATAGATATGGTTGGCTTTGGCGTCGAAATCCACAGTCTTCGTATTGTCGCCGTCGCCGGCGTTGAAGATGATGCCGGTTGTGCCGGCGGGGACAGTATATACCCATACGTTAGCTTCACCCTCGACGCGGCTCATAGCCACTCCCGGCCATGCCGGCGACGACTCGGGCCAATAATAGATGTAGGGGGTGGCCCAGGATGTCGACGCATTGTTATAATAAACTTTGAAATCCTCTGTGGGATCGACGGGAAGGGGATCGGGATCAGGATTGTCGCCGCCCCCGATGGTGCCGGTTTTCGACCAAACGCAATAGTCGGTGCCGGAAGCTTTGATGTCGGCAGTCGTATAGCCCGACGGGGAATCCCACGACGAGCCGATCTTGACTACGAGAGTCCCTTTGGTGCCGGTCACTTCCGCCATATAGCAATCTCGCTGCGCCTTGAGCACATTGACCTTGCTTGTGTTATGGATACCGCAGGCGTTACGCACATTGATAAGCGCCTGGATCTCCTTCTTATACTGAGTGTAATGAGGCCAGAACACGCAGGGAGTGCCCGGTGAGCAGAGAATGAAAGCGTTGGCGGCGGCGACATTGCCGTTAAACTTGCTGCCGTCGCGATATGTGTCGTGATTATCGACGAAAGTCACGGAATACTGCGCATAGCCGAAATGGATCATGCCGGCTGGCTGATCGGTTGTGCCGTTGGCTTTCCATACGAGTTTCGACATATCGCCCGAGGCGAAAGCCTCATTGATGGCATACTTTCCGGGGAAGTCGAAAGCGGCGCTCTGGCGGCCTGTGGCCTCGATCCATGCGGCTACGGCATCGTAATTGCCGTCCCAATATTCACCGACCGAATACTTCGGCTTGGAGTATTCATTGTAGATCTTGTTATAAACACCGCTATAACCCTTCACCATATCATAGCGGAATCCGGCGTATCCGAGATCCTCAAGCAAGAACTTGCAGTAGTTCTTGCAATTGTTCTGCACGACAGGACTGGTGTGGTCAAGGTCGCGCGAGCCGTTGAAATCCTCGCCCGTGTCGGGCGCGCCCGTCGGCTTCGCCTGCCCTGAAGCATAGGCCACTTCATCGGTGGAGCAGATATGCTCCGGGCCGAGCTGATAAGTGACGCCGTTCCAAGTCTCGGCGGGGAAATTGGTCCAGTTGCTGACGCCGCTGCGATGGTTGATGACAACGTCCTCGATGATATCTGTGCCGAGGCCTTTGAATGTAGAGATCATGGTGCGCAATTGCGCCTCTGTGCCGAACGACGAATTATGGTTCGAAAACCAATAGACCGGGTCGTATCCCATGCCCGGATTTGAGGCGGCCTTAGCGCTGTTGGGCACCCAAATGACCTTGAAATAAGAAGAAAGTTCGGAAGCATTGGCTGTGAGAGTTGTCCATTTGGTGTTGTCAGTGCCGGTATAGGAATCCCAATAGAATCCCTGCAGCATGACGCCCTCAAACTTTTCCGGCCAGGCATAATTGGCGGCCTCGGCCGGCGATGCCTGTGCCGCGATGAGAGCGGCGGCGGCAAAAATCGCTGATTTTGAGAATTTCATGATGAATTATGATGAATTATTTAGTTGACAGTTGATGTCGGTAGTGGAAGAAGGAGAGACGCGTATTGGATTAGGTTATGACCTCGGCTTAGATGCGGCGACACGCCGATGTGGCGGTCAGCGAAGCCTTGTCAATGCGAATTTACGAAAAAAATAGCGAAAGTCAAAAAACGTTAACGGATCAAACCTTCGCGCACTGTGAATGTCATATGAATGTAGAATGGCTGAAACGCTTTCAAAAAGTAGTTGAAGTCAGACTAACCTAAATGTTAAACTTATAAAATGCGCTGTCATGAGAAAAATGTTTATTACTCTGGGGCTGGTGATGGTAATGATGGCCGGTGGAATTTCCGGTTATGCAGGCGAGACACAGAAGGGTCATCGTCCCGCTCAGAGCCACACGCAATCGGCGGGACGTGGTCAGCATGGCAAGCACGATAAGCACGATAAGAAGAAGCCGGGTGGTAATGGCAACGCAAGCGTTCGCCCCGGCGGCAACAACGGCGGCCATTCGCAGCCGAGCCGTCCCGGACACTCGGCTGCGCGCCCAGGCAACTCCGCGCCGCGGCCGGGACAGCCGTCGACAGGCCATCATCAGGGGGCGCACCATCCCGGGCATCATCGACCCGGAGCTCCCTCTCATCACAGACCGGGGGCGCATCCGACGGCTCACCATCGCTATCCCGATCGACTCGGAGGTATGGTCAGAATGGCCACACGCGGGTGCCATGATGTCAGAGTGTGGCAGATCGACCCCTACACATACATGGTCGGCTACATGCATGGCGGTCGTTACTATACGCGCTATATTTATCCCGAAAGCAATCGCTTCGGCGAGATCTGCCTGATGTCGGGCGGTTGGCAGCCGATGTCGTCATGGTTTGCGATTCCGTCGGTGCAGGTCAATCTGTGGTTGTAAAGCAGATCACACCGAAGTTGTCCGGTGGAATACTTCGCAGTGGCTAAATGCGCTGATTATAAAACTATTGATTCGTAAAGTTGATGTTAAAGGCGATAGGGTGATCGGGGAATTAATCGCGAAATCATCCCAACGGATGAAAAATTTATCGCGGAAAATTTGCAGGAATCAAAAATAAATTGTAATTTTGCATCGCAAATGAGGGAAAGCCCGTCAGGCTGAAGCTCAGATGCAAAAATACAGGGTTCCATGTCCGAGTGGTTAGGTACCGGTCTGCAAAACCGTTTACACCAGTTCGAATCTGGTTGGAACCTC
>CAMWNT010000066.1 GCA_947175695.1 uncultured Porphyromonadaceae bacterium | reverse complement strand
TTGGGTATTGTTAACGAAAATGGTTGCCAAGGGCAACAAATTCCCCCCCCCCCTGGCGTTAAGAATGAAAATCGCAACCCGATGATTGCGTCATATCGGCAATCTCGTTTGGCTGTTGACTCGCGACGGCGGACTCCGCGCTATTTATGAGGGAATGCGATCCGCGTAAGGCTTATTCCAATCATTCCACTTTATAGACTATATAATGACTATGCGATTCCCTATTCTATGTATGTTCATTCTTTCCGCTCTTTTGTGTACGGCAAGAAATGTTACGGGTACGGTGGTCGATGAGACCAACAGCCCGGCGGCTTTTGTGAATGTGGTGCTCTTGCAGGATTCGACATTCGTCGACGGCCGAGTGACCGACGACGCGGGTCTATTCGTATTCGATGAGGCGGCTCCGGAGGCTAACAATATCAAGGTCTCGATGGTGGGCTATGAAGATCTGGTGCTCCCGATTCCCGCCGACGGGGATTGCCGAGTTCTTCAGCTTAAGCCTTCGGCCGTCACTCTCGGCGAGGTCGTGGTGAAGGGCAATCTTCCGACGACAAGAATCCAAGGCAATGCGATGGTGACTAATATCGAAAACAGTATTCTCGCCACCACCGGATCGGCCAACGATGTGCTCAAAAACATACCTATGGTCAACGGCGGCGCGGGCAACTTCACCGTCTTCGGACGCGGCAACGCCGTCGTCTATATCAACGGCCGACTGACCAGAAACGCCGATGAGATCGGCCAGCTCTCGTCGGATGATATCAAGGAGGTGCAGGTGATCAGCAATCCCGGTGCACAATACGACGCCGATGTGAAGGCTGTGATCCGCATCATCACCAAGAAGCCGCAGGGCGAGGGTTTCAGTGTGTCGGCATCGACCGATAACGTCTACAACAAATGGTTTACCACCACCGAGCAGCTTAATCTGAAATACCGCACCGGCGGCCTCGAAATCTTCGGCATGGGATATTACAGCCATGGCAAAAACTACGACGACGAACACATCCTCTCGACCACCTACGGCGCTTCAGAGATCGATATGACCTCCGACGAATCAGTCGGCACGACCTCCAACAGCGCCACCGGCAAGATCGGCGTCAACTATCAGATCAACGACAACCATAGCCTCGGCGCCTATTATAAGTTTGACTTCGACGCCGATCATCGCTATGGCGAATATATCAACCAAATCACGGATGCGGGAATACTGACCGAATCAAGCGTCTCCGATGTCAAAGGGTGGGCAAAAGCGATGCCATGCAACAGCGCCAACGTCTACTACAACGGCCGGATCGGTAAATTCACGTTAGACTTCAACGGCGACTATATGCAGAAGAAGGATAACGACCGGCTTTATCAGTTTGAACGCAATGAATTCTCCGACAATCGTCTTGTGACCACCTTCAACACCACGCGCAGCCGACTGCTGGCCGAGAAGGCGACCGTAGCTTACGATCTGCCCCGCGGAAGTGTGCTCGTCGGTGAGGAATACACCAACTCACGCAGCCGCGACGACTTCCGGAATCCGGAGAATATACTCAGCTCCGAGCTGACGGATGTCAGAGAAAGCAATATCGGCGTCTTTGCTGAAATCAATCAGTCGTTCGGCAGATTCAATGCATCCGCCGGATTGCGCTACGAGCATGTCAAATCCGACTACTATCTCGACCGCGTGCGCGTCGACGATCAGAGCCGCACCTACGACAACCTGTTTCCTTCGGCGAGCGTCACCTACTCGCCGGGCAATTTCAGATTCTCACTCTCCTACAGCAGCAGGATCACACGCCCGACCTATGCCAATCTTTCAGGCAACTACACGTATATCAGCTCGATCCTCTACACCCGCGGCAATCCCGGCTTGCAACCCGCCCGACAGCAGGATTTCACGGCGCAGGCTTCATGGAGATATCTCACCCTTTCGGCCCAATATTCATATGTCAAAGATGTCATAACCCAGATCTACGAGCCTTACGGATCAGACGACAGAGTGAACGTCTTCACGCTGACCAACATGCCGAATCAGAAGATCTTCTCGATGTTTGTCAACGCCTCGCCGGTGTTTGGCGTCTATCATCCGTCGCTGTCGGTCGGAATGCAAAAGCAATGGTTTGCGATCGATTATCGCGACGCATCGCTGAAACTCGGCAATCCGATGCTGACCCTTCAGATGCAGAACACATTCACGCTGCCCCACGACTGGTATATCGAAGCTTCGTTCTGGTGGCGCAGTCGCGGCGATTGGAAAAACTGGAGCTACACCCACACTCAATCTACAGTCAATTGCCGAGTCTACAAAATGTTTTTCGACAAATCGCTGACCGTCTACCTCGGGGTCAACGACATCTTCAACGGCATGATCTATCACGCCGACATCTACAGCGGCAATGTCAAGATGCAGTCGAATGTCAACAACCACGGTCGCAACGTAGAGCTGACCATCCGCTACGACTTCAACACCACGCGCAGCCGCTATAAAGGCACAGGCGCCGGCCAGGCGGAGAAATCCCGCTTCTGACGAATCGCGAAATATACGGCAAAGAGTCCGTGAATGGCACATTCCAGGCCATTCACGGACTCTTCTATGCAGTGGATCAGTCGGGAGCGCGAGAGAGCTCGTGCAGAGCTCGTGCGGTCGTTGTGATCGGGCGAGGGTGCGCTGCGAAGGGATCAGACGAGATGTGCGATCCAATAGTCGCGGTCGCCGGGAAGGAGATCGACCACGGGGATCTCGATCATCGTGTAGCATCCGGGCTGCAGTCGCATCGAAGCGCGAGCCACGCAGACGAGCACCTGACCCGTCAGAGCCGGATTGTTGATCTTCATGTCGAATTCGAGCATCTGATTGTGGGTCTTGCCGCTGACCCCTTTGCGCACGAGATTGACTCCGTGGCCGACGTCGTTGAGCGCGTCGACGCTGTCGACCTCGATGACGTGGGTCTCGTCGCTCGAGAAATAGGGGTCGGCCTTGATTGCGGCGGCTACATTCGCGAGCTCATAGCCGGGGAGAAGCTCGACATAGACCATGCGGCGATGGATGCCTGTGCCGACGGGGATGGTCATCGACAAAGCGTCTTTGACCCCCTCGATGGCCTTGACGGCCACTGTGTGGCCCATCGAACGGCCGGGGCCGAAGTTGGTGTAGGTGACGCCCTTCGGCGCGATTGCCTCCATGAGGGTTCTGACCACAGAGTCGCTGCCCGGATCCCATCCGGCCGAGATGACGCTGACGGCGTTGTGGGCGCGTGCCGTCTCGCCGAGCGAGGCGCGCAGCTGCGGGATCTGCGAATGGATGTCGAAGCTGTCGACAGTGTTGATGCCGGCGGCGAGGATCTCCTTGGCCTGCTTTTCGATCAGGCGTGTCGGCGAAGCGAGGATGGCAACATCGACGCCCTTGAGGTCGGCAATCGAAGCCACGACGGGGATCTCAGCGGGGATATTCTCTCGCTGCGAGGGATCGCGGCGCACAACGCCGGCCACTTCGAAATCCGGCGCTTCCAGAAGTGCCTCCAGTGCGGCGACTCCGATATTGCCATAGCCGACTATGGCTGCTCTTATTTTTTTCATAGTTCACAAATATTAGTATTATTGGCCGGAGAGAAAAACAATACGCGAAGTTACGAAAAAAATTTCAGTTGCGGGGGCGAAAAGGAGTCGCGGCATAGCGAATAGGGGGGAAATAAGAGTGAAAAAATGCAAAAAAATTAGTAATTTTGCAGTCTCAAACGTCGCCCTCGCGGCGGCCTACAGGTAAAGAAGATTAGGAAAGTATATCTAACATCATAATAATAAATGGATTGGCTAATAGATTTAGTGTCGCCTAAGACGATATCGCTCGCCAATACGATCATGTTGTATTCCTTCGTGATCTTTGCGGGCATATATTTAGGCAAGATCAAGATTCTGGGCGTCTCGCTGGGCGTGACGTTCGTGTTGTTTGTCGGCCTGCTGATGGGTCATCTCGGCTATACGGTGCAGCCCGACACACTACATTTTCTGAGAGAATTCGGCTTGATTCTCTTCATTTTCTCAATCGGTATGCAGGTCGGCCCCGGCTTTTTCTCATCGTTTAAAGAGGGAGGCATCCGCATGAACGGGCTCGCACTGCTCGGCATCGGCCTCAATGTGGTGGTCATGCTGTCGATCTATTTCACTCAGAACGCGCTTGGCGGCACGACCACAATTCAGGAGATGGTCGGCATCATGAGCGGCGCCGTGACCAACACTCCCGGACTCGGTGCGGCTCAGCAGACTGTGCTTCAGGTCAATTCCGAGGCTTACGACATTTCGCAGCAGATGTCGATGGGCTATGCGGCGGCTTATCCGCTCGGTGTGATCGGCATCATCCTGGTGATGATTCTCGTGAAGAAGTTCTTCCGCGTGGATGTCGATAAGGAAATCTCCGAAATCGAAGATGATAAGAAGGCGTCGCTGATGGCTCCTCACCGTGTGACGTATCGCGTCACCAACGAGCTGATCGAAGGCCTGACGATCCGCAAGCTCCACACGCTGATCTCGGCCGATTTCGTGCTCTCGCGCATCGAGACCAAAGATGGCAAGGAGATCATCCCGACGGCCGACAATGTGCTTGAGAAGGATGAACTCGTGCTGATCATCTGCTCGGTGAAGGATGAGGAGGTGTTCACCCGCTTCATCGGTCCGAAGGTAGAGAAGAAGTGGGAGATGGACAAGGGCCCGATCGTGTCGCGCCGCATCATTGTGACAAAGACGGAATACAACGGTGCGAAACTCGGCTCGCTGCATATGCGCACAGCCTACGGACTGAACGTCACCCGCGTCAACCGCGCCGGCGTCGATCTTCTCGCATCGCCCAACATCCGCCTGCAGATGGGCGACCGCATCACAGTCGTCGGCAAGCTCGACGATATCAACTCCGTTGCCGCCAAGCTCGGCAACTCGATGAAGCGACTCAACGAGCCGAATCTGATCACGATGTTTATCGGCATCTTCCTCGGCATCCTGGTCGGCTCGATACCGTTGCAGTTTCCGGGCATGTCGGTGCCGATGAAGCTGGGTCTGGCCGGCGGACCGCTGGTTGTGGCGATCCTGCTGAGTGCGTTCGGCACGAAGATCCACCTTGTGACCTACACCAACTCCTCGGCCAATCTGCTGCTTCGCGAGATCGGCATCTGCCTCTTCCTTGCGTCGGTCGGCATTGCGGCGGGCAAGGATTTCGCGGCTACGGTGCTCAATCTTCGTGGTGCGCTCTGGGTTGGCTACGGATTCCTGATCACGTTTATTCCGCTGCTTGTGGTCGGCATAGTCGCCCGCGCGAAATATAAGATGAATTATCTTTCGATCCTGGGTATGATGAGCGGCAGCTACACCGATCCCCCGGCCCTGGCCTACGCCAACAAAGTCGGCAACAACGACGCGCCGGCCGTAGCCTACTCCACAGTCTACCCGCTGACGATGTTCATGCGCGTCATAGTCGCGCAGGTGCTCATCCTCTGCTTCCTATAGTCGCCCGCCGGCGGCGCTGCCGCAGCGACGGCCGTGACGCCACCGCAGCGACGACAATGACGCCACCGCAGCGACGACAATGACGCCACCGCGACGACGGCCGTGCTACCGCCAACAAATACAATCCGGCTACGATGAATCATCCATCGTAGCCGGATTTTCGTTTTCGCGGCGCTCCGGCAGAGGCTATTCGGCGCGGTAGCTCACGCGGAGGCGCTTAAAAGGAAACTAATCTCCATACGCTTCCATGATTCACCGCGATGTGTCCATTTTTTAAGAGCGACAAGATCTTAAGCTCTAAAAACACGTAAACTGTTTGGATTCAGCGTTAGATGAATTTGCCATTGACATTATTTTAAGAGATGCCGGCGTGCGCCACACCTGTTGTTCTGGCGGAAAAGCTTTGCTACCTCAGAAAATTGCATTAAATTTGCACAATCCGCAAATTGTGACGCAATGGCAAAATATATAAACCGCATAAAAGTAGTTCTCGCCGAGCAACACAAGACCAATCTTTGGTTGGCCAAGACTCTTGGCAAAGATCCGGCAACAGTTTCCAAATGGTGTACTAATACAGCACAGCCTTCATTGGAGACACTTCATATAATTGCCCAGACTCTTAAAGTAGACATTCGCACTTTACTCAATGCCACCGAAGATGTTTTGATGGCATGTGAACCTTCTACATCTTATGAAAGCTATGAAGAGAAATAACTTCAACGAAAATACACGAGTACAGGTTCCCGCTACGTTGCATTTATGCAAGTTGGGGTATACATATTTGGATGAGATCCCTGATTATGATAAGCGTACTAATATTATAACTCCAATATTCAAGCAGTCAGTAAAGAAACTGAATCCGGATTTGACAGATCTAGAGATTTCACAACTCCTTGAACGGATTGTCAGTGAGGCTAAAAATGACAATTTGGGAAGAGAGTTCTATGAAATGCTTTCATCTAATAGTGGAGTTAAGCTGATTGATTACAATGATCCATATCAAAACAGTTGGCATGTGACCACTGAGTTTACTTGTGAAGATGAAGAATCAGGTGATAATTTCCGTCCTGACATAACGTGCTTCATAAATGGTTTGCCTCTCGTATTTATAGAGGTAAAGAAACCTAATAATCGGGAAGGTATTCTCGCGGAGCGTGAACGCATCAATCGTCGGATGCGCAATAAGGCATTCTGCCCATTCTTGAATATCACTCAATTGATGATATTCTCCAATAATCAGAACTATGACAATGAGAATCGAGTGCCAATCCAAGGGGCATTTTATAGTTGCACCTCGAAACACAAGGCATTCTTTAATGTTTTTCGTGAACAGGATAAAACATTTGTCAATGATATTCATTTGTATCCACTTGAAGATGGAGTAGAGCAGCGAATATTACGTCATAGAAACTGTATCGCTGTCAAGCAACTTCCCGAATACGAAACAAACCAAGCGAGAACGACTCCGACTAATAGCATTCTTACATCAATGCTTAGTTTCGAGCGTTTCCTATTCCTGCTCAGATATGGCTTTGCCTACGTTGATCGTACTATTGAACTTGAAGACGGCACTAAGGCAAAACAATTGGAAAAGCATGTCATGCGCTATCAGCAACTGTTTGCCTCTCTTGCAATCCGAGAGAAACTCGATCGTGGCATAAAAAGCGGTATAATCTGGCATACACAAGGTAGTGGCAAGACGGCATTGGCTTACTATTCAGTTCGGGATCTTAGAGATTTCTTTGCCGAACGCAGCACAGTGGCAAAATTTTATTTCATTGTCGACCGAATTGCTCTTATGGAGCAGGCAGCTGATGAATTTGCGTCTCGAGGCTTAATCGTCCGCACTGCACAGTCACGCAAAGAGCTGATGGAAGACTTTCAAAGTAATGCCCCGGTTGAAAATCCATCAGGTAAGCCGGAGATTATGGTGGTTAATATTCAAAAGTTTAAAGAAGATTCCGCTAAAATTAAGATTGACAATAGCTATTCTACCAAACTACAACGCATCTTCTTTATTGATGAGGCCCACCGCGGCTATAGTCCACAAGGCAGTTTCCTCGCCAATCTGTTCGATGCAGATAAGGACTCAATCAAGATAGCCTTGACAGGTACGCCTCTATTGAAAGAAGAACGAGAGTCTTGGCGTGTGTTCGGTGATTACATTGATACCTACTATTACGATAAGTCGATAGCCGACGGATACACGCTGAAACTTATGCGCGAACCGGTGGAGACTGTCTATAAGGAGAAATTAGAAAACATTCTGGATCAACTTACAGGAGCGGTTGAAGTAAAACGCAGCGATATTGACCGCAACAAGATTGTAGAGCATCCGAGTTATCTCAATGCTCTCATCGATTATATCATTGCAGATATCCGCCGATTCCGAACCGAGCAAAATGAGCCTTCCGTTGCTGCTATGATTGTATGTAGAACCAATCCGCAGGCACGTAAATTATACGAGCTTTGGATGGAACGCTATAATCATGCAATAAAGTTGCTGGAAAAGAAAGAAGAGAAAATTCTGTCGGCAGCCGAACTGATGGTACCATATTCCAAGACCGCACCGTTGACAGCGGCTCTTATACTCCACGATGAAGGAGATAAACTGGAGAGAAAAGCATACATCGATGATTTTAAGAAAACTGAAAATATTGATGTGCTGATTGTCAATCAGATGCTTCTCACAGGTTTTGATGCACCGCGATTGAAGAAACTTTATCTCGGACGAGTGCTCGACGGTCACGACCTTTTACAGGCATTGACTCGCGTAAATCGGCCGTATAAGGATTTTAAATACGGGTATGTTGTCGATTTCGTTGATATAAAAGAGAATTTTGATTCCACCAACGATCGCTATCTTCGGGAGTTGAACAGAACTACAGATGTGATACTCGATTCTGGTGATTCGAAGACTCCCGGCGAGGTTGTTATCGAGGATAAGGAGAAGATAATCTCCGATATGAAGGAGATAAAGAATATACTCTTTAACTTTACTTGTGATAATCCGGAGGCGTTCCGACAGGAAATTGATGATATCGAAGATAAAGATAAGCTTTACGAACTTAAAAATATCCTTGCCAATGCAAAGGCTATCATCAATCAGGTTCGTGCATTCGGTGATGAGGAGCTGAAGGAGAAGATTGGACAACTCACGCCGGGTTCTATTCCGACTCTTATCTCCGAGGTGTCGCATCGTATAGATAGAATCAATCTTCTCAACAATACAGATCATACGGCTGACGTTTCCGGGATTATCAATGTTGCGCTTGATGCTTTGGAGTTCGAGTTCAAAAAGGGTATGTCGGAAGAGTTGCGCATCGTCGTAAACGATTTGCGTGAGCGTGCCGAGAATGTGCAGCGTGAGTTTGAATCCAACTTCGACCATAAAGAAGACAAGTATGTTCTTCTTGCAGAAGAATTCCGTAAATATTTCCGAGAACATGGATTCTCTCCTAAAAGTACTCAAGAGGCGAAAGAGGCCATCGAGTATATGGACTCCGTTATGAAGAAGATTCGTGAAATCAATCGTCGCAATAATGCGCTTCGAAATAAATATAAAGGCGATGAGCGCTTTGTACGCATCCACAAACGTATTGAGGAAGAGAACGAGAAGCGAGAGAAGTCGATCATTTCCAAACATGAGTTTGAGATCGCCGAGCGCCTTATGCAGATGAAGAAGGCTATTGATGACAAACTATTCCTCAACATAAATTCTCTCAACAATTCCGACAAGTTCCGTCAGGACGTGTTGGCTCTTGTCGGGACTACCCTTATAAACCTGTCAGTCCATGCAACGCTTGAAGAACGCAAGTTTATCCGTACGTTGATTTCCGACGAATACATTAACCAATATCAGCTCATGTCTGAGCCGACAATTTCATACGCACGAGTATAATGAAACAAGATACACAGGCTATAGAAGCCAAGACAATAGGACTTATTGATTCACTCCGCACCACTTGTGGCGAGTATGGTTTAGCCGGAGGGGGCAGTGAATACAAGATTATCACTGAGATGTTCTTGTACAAGTTCTTCAATGATAAGTTTGGATATGAGGCAAAACGAATGCCCATATATGGTGAACGTTTATCAAAAGCAGAGAAATGGGATGCAGAATACGATAAATTTGATGAAGAAGAGGTTGAAGACCTCTTTAGCTATATGCCGGGTTCTGTTCCCAAGATGGCTCCCCATCACACTCTGTCGCATCTCTATAATGCGTCTATGCAAGGCGATTTTTCAACCCTTCTTGATGCCACATTAGTAGAGATTGCGAGTCTCAATGAAGATACATTCTCAGTGTTGACATCCGGGAATAGCAAGGTGAAGATATTCAATGGTGTGACCAACTTCATTACCGATGTTCACAAACGTGATCAGTTTGCCATCGCTATGATGAAGAATCTTGCATCCTTTAATTTCGAGGATGTCTTTGCTGAAAAATATGACTTCTTTTCGCGAATCTTCCAATACCTCATCAAGGACTACAACAATGCCGGAGGCGGAAAGTATGCAGAATACTATACTCCCCGAGAGATAGCGACGGTTATGGCTCGTCTCCTTGTCGGAGATGATGCTCAGCTGCGGGGAGTTTCTTGTTACGACCCGTCAGCAGGAACAGGCACACTTTTGCTTGCACTTGCTCATCAGATAGGTGAGGATCGTTGCTCCATTTACAGTCAGGATATATCGGAAAAGTCATCGGAGATGCTCCGTCTGAATCTTATCCTCAACGGACTGTCGGAGAGTTTGCCTAATATTCGTCAGGGTAACACACTTCTCGAACCCGCACACAAGGAGGCGAACGGCACAATCAAGAAGTTTGATTATGTGGTGTCGAATCCTCCGTTTAAGCTTGACTTTCCTGAGTATCGCGACACTCTCGCCTCCGACAGTTCCCGTTTTTGGGCCGGTGTGCCTAATGCTGTAAAACAGATTAAGCCTAAGCCGACAATGGCAATCTATACATGCTTTATTCAGCATGTGCTCAATTCGCTTTCATCTAAAGGAAAAGGTGCGATTGTTGTTCCGACAGGATTTATCACGGCTAAATCCGGAATTGAGAATAGGATTCTTCACAGCATCGTGGATAAGAAATGGGTGTATGGAGTTATCTCCATGCCCTCAAACGTTTTCGCCGATACGGGTACGAATGTGTCGGTGGTATTCTTTGATAAATCTACAGATTCCGATAAAGTAATTCTTGTAGATGCAAGCAAACTTGGGGAAGACTATCAGGATGCGAACAACAATAAGAAGCATCGTCTGCTTGACAAAGAGGTCGAACTGATTGTCAATATATTCCGAAATAAGGAAGCTGTTGACGGACTTTCTGTAGCAGTGACCTACGATGAAATCAAGGAGAAAGGCTACTCGCTGTCTGCCGGTCAATATTTCGACATCAAAATTGAATATGTTGACATCACCGAGGAAGAGTTCAATAAGCGCATGGCCGATTACGAGTCTAAGCTAACGGAAATGTTTGCCGAAAGCCATCGTCTGGAGACTGAGATTTTGGCGCAACTGAAATCCCTTAAATTCAACAGCTGAAATCATGGCAAAGGAAATACAATTTATTCTATATAACCTGCCCGACAATTCCGGGACTGTGCAGGCTTATGTGGAGAATGAGACGCTTTGGCTCACTCAAAAAGCAATGGCTCAATTATTTGATGTTGGTATTCCCGCGATAAATAAACATCTGACCAATATATATCAAGAGGGAGAGCTTCACCAAGAGTCAACTATTTCCAAAATGGAAATAGTTCAACAGGAAGGGAATCGTCAAGTCAAACGTGAACAGACCTTTTATAACCTTGACGCGATCATCAGCGTCGGATATCGCGTTAACAGCCGGAAAGCCACTAAGTTTCGTGTGTGGTCTACCCGGGTGATTAACGAATTTATCCGCAAGGGGTTTGTGCTTGATGACGACCGACTGAAGCAAGGAAATGCCGTGTTCGGGCACGATTACTTCCGCGAACTCTTGGAGCGGGTACGCTCTATCCGTGCCAGCGAGCGTCGCATCTGGCAACAGATAACCGACATCTACGCCGAATGTAGTATTGACTACGACCGCTTGGCGCCGACTACCAAAGATTTCTACGCAATGGTGCAGAACCGCTTTCACTATGCCATAACGGGGCATACAGCCGCAGAAATCATCCATACCGGAGCGGACCATACAAAGCCGCACATGGGACTGACCACATGGAAGTATGCGCCTGAAGGACGCATACTGAAATCGGATGTCTCCATCGCCAAGAATTATCTGACGGAGAAAGAAATCCGCTCGCTCGAACGAACGGTGACTTCTTACTTCGACTATATAGAAGGACAGATTGAGCGTGGCAATATATTCAACATGGAACAATTCGCTGCAAGCGTCAACAAATTCCTGACCTTCAACGACTATAAGATTCTTCCCAACAAGGGTAGTATCTCGGCTGCGCAAGCCAAAGCCAAGGCAGAAGCCGAATACGACCTTTTCAACCCAGCCCAGCAAATAGACTCCGATTTCGACAAAGAAATCCGGGGTATGCTCGATAAAGACTAAACGCTATGGAACTGAAGAAATATAAACTCAAAGAGGTCACCTCCGAATTACATAGCGGAGACACTATCTCTGCCAAGGATATATATACAGAGGGTGATTATCCTGTTTTCGGAGGAAATGGACAACGAGGATATACTAACAATTGGAATCAAGACGGCTCTTATGTTATTATTGGTAGACAAGGCGCATATTGTGGGAATACGAGGTATCACATTGGAAAGTCTTATCTTTCCGAACATGCCATTGTTGCAAAACCGATTAATGGGGTTAATCCGATATATTTATCCGAATTACTTTCTCTAATAGATTTATCGCGGTTTCAGGGTCAATCTGCCCAACCAGGATTGTCGGTAGAAACTCTATCTAATATCCAAATAAAACTGCCAAATTCAGAATGTCAAAATAACATTGGAGAATTACTTCTCACAATCGACCGTAAGATTGCTCTTAACCGCGAGATAAATCGCAATTTAGAGGCGATGGCGCGTCAGCTCTACGACTACTGGTTCG
>CAMWNT010000065.1 GCA_947175695.1 uncultured Porphyromonadaceae bacterium | reverse complement strand
CTTCGGATTCATCTTCTTGAGCGGGAGCGGCTTCGGAAGTAGCTTCGGAAGTCTCTTCGGGAACGGGAGTCTCTTCGGGAGCGGGAGCGGCTTCAGCAACAGGAGCTGTTGCTGAAGCGCCGATTTCGGCTGTCTCTTCGGGAGTGGCCGGAGCGTCGGCGAGGGCGACAATCGCGTTGATTTTATTGACAATCAACTGATTCAGACGTGCCGGAACGGCCGGGCGCGTCGCTCCCATCTGAAGCAGTCCTTCAAGTTCGTAGGTGAGGTCGAGCATTTCGGAGAGACGGCGGCGATAGGCGTTCTTCACCGGAATCGCATCCGCTGTATGAGGTATTTCCATATAGGGTTATATTTTAATAGTCAGACTAATGTCGTTTCAACATTGAAATAAATCCACGCGCCGAAGCCTGAGGTGATCACTGTGTTTACGGCTCGGGGAAAATATCGAGGAGCATTTGCGCGATGGCTTTGCGGAGATAGGCACGATCGCAACTGAAGTTGTTGACAATGACCACGACGCAGTGGGTCGGGGCGAAGTCGTCGTCGAGTTTATATCCCGCGTAGCATTGTATGCCGTTCATAGAGCCGGTCTTGACGGCTATGTAGGAGTCGAGGGGCGTTTCGCTCAGGAAGCTGCGGACGGTCCCTTCTTGTCCGACGAGGGGGAAGAAGCTGACATATTCCACATCATCCTGCTTCGAGCGCAGTACACCCTCCATGAAGTCGGCTGTCACTTTATTGGCGCGGCTGAGTCCGGAGCCGTCGACGATCTTCACGCCATCCATCGGCACCCGACGCTGACGCCAATATTCCATTTCGTGAGAGGCGGCTGCGGGAGTGCTTCCGTCGAGCCCTTCGTGCTTGCCAAACTGGCGGAGCAACGACTCGGCAAACATGTTGTCGCTTCGCTGCATGCAAGAGCGCATTATTTCCTTGACCGGGGCCGATTTATGACGGAGTATCACTTTGCGTTTACCCCCTTCCATGCGTACGCCCCCGAGGGTGATCCCCTGTTTTTCCATCGCTGTCTTAAGATCGCGGACAAATACGGCGTCGGGGTTGTGGACGCTCTTTTTCCCGGATGCGTTGTCGGAGTAATTGAAGGCGTGGTTGCCTGTGCCGTAATATGTGGCGAGATCTCCCGATGCCCATCCCGGAGGGGTGGATGCACCGGCGAGAGCGGATTCATCGATAATGACATTCCCCTTTATTTCCTTGATACCTTCCTTGCGGAGGGCGTCGACGATTTCAGCGACGATATCCTCGCTTGCAGGCCATTTTTTGGTATTGACCGAGGGGTCGCCGCATCCTTCGATGATGAGATTCCCGGCGAGGACACCGTCGTGATCCACTTTGCCGTCGATATAGACGGGTGTTACCATCTCGTGATCGATTTTCATCACGTCGGAAGCCGAGGCTATCGTGACGCTCTTCATGATGGAGGCGGGAGTCAGCGGCATGTCGGTGTTATATGAGGCGAGCGCTTTCCCGGAGGGGAGTTCTGTGACCAGCACAGCCATCGAGCCTTTGGGGAGTCGGGGGGTGTCGACAAATTTATTGACGGCTTCCTGCGGACTCATCGCCTGCAGAATGAGAGTCCACACAATCGCCGTCAGCGTCAGCATGGCGCGGAGGGAGCCGCGACGATGGCCGGGGCACAAAGATAAGCCCGCAAATCGGGAATTTGTCATTTCATGTCGCTTTCTATCATTCATAGTGCAAAAATAGGGAAAAAATTGCAGATTCAGACAATAAGAGTTACATTTGCATTAACTTTTTTGATCTCGCCTATGGAATCATTTAACACTCAGCGAAACCCATACACATTCGATCGCGTTGTCAGAATCATTTTCGGCATAGCGATAGCGATCGGCATTCTGTATATCGTCAACATTCTGAAAAACGTTCTTCTCCCCTTTATGGTTGCATGTCTGCTGGCATATATTCTGGAGCCGATGGTGAAGTTCAACGGGAAGGTGCTCCACACTCGCCGACGCTTTTTGCCGGTGATGATGACGCTGCTCGAAGTGGCGGCTCTCGCGGCCCTGTTCTGCTGGATTTTTGTGCCGTATCTTGTCGGGGAGTGCACGCGCATGGCAGAGGCGCTCCACAAGTATGCCACGACCCAGATCCATATCCCCTACGTGTCGCAGCAGATCCATGATTTTGTGCGCGACAACGTCAATTTCAATGAGATATCGAAGTGGATGAGCCATGAGGAGTGGATGAAGCTGGCCAAATCGACGCTCAATTCTTCGTGGAGCATCGTCAGTTCGTCGATAGGCTTTGTAATCAGCCTGATAGGTTGGCTTATCGTGTTGCTCTATCTTGTGTTCATCATGCTTGATTACGACAAACTGGGCCGATTGTTTCGCGGACTGATTCCCAAGCGCCATCGCCGGATAACGCTGGGAGTGCTCGATGATGTGAAGATGGCGATGAACCGCTATTTCCGCGGCCAATGCCTGATCGCACTGATTGTCGGCATACTGTTTGCGACGGGCTTTCTTATCATCGGGTTGCCGATGGGAGTCGTGCTGGGGCTGTTCATCGGGTTGCTCAATCTTGTGCCCTATCTTCAGCTTGTGTCGCTTCCGATCACAGTGTTGCTCTGCGTAGTGGCCTATATATCGGGCGGTTGCGATTTCTGGTGGATGCTCGGGGAGTCGATGGCTGTCTATATCATCGTGCAGGCCATACAGGATCTGATATTGACGCCGAAGATCATGGGCAAAGCCATGGGGCTCAATCCGGCCATCATTCTCCTTTCGCTTTCGATCTGGGGCGTGCTGCTCGGCTTCATCGGCCTCATCATCGCTCTGCCGCTGACCACTCTCCTTCTCAGCTATATCGATCGCTATAACCGATGACCGGACCGTTCGGTCAATCGGCGCCGATTCACGCCTTCATCAGCTCCATGCGGTCGGGATCGCCTACAACCCAAACCACATCACCGGCTTCGAGCACTGTGCCCGGCTCGGGCGCGAAGTATTCGCCGTTGCGATTGATTTTGACCAGCATACTGTCGAAATCCTCGCGGATGCGCGTAGCCGCCAACGGCACTCCGATGATCGGCGATGTGCGCGTCAAGCGGATGCTGCGCAACTCGACCTTCGACTGCGGCTCGGCATGACGGCTGACGAGTTGCTCGTCGCGTTCGATAGCGTCGTTGAGCGCCTTGATCTGGTCATCGGTGCCGATGACGCCGAGCACGTCGCCGGGGAAGATGCGGCTTTCGCCGTCGGGCAATGGTATCGAGAGATGTCCGCGCTGGATGCTTGAGATGCTGACTCCGTAGTCCTGGCGCAGACCGGAATCTTTGAGGCGGTCGCCGACAAAGAGCGAGCCGGGACCGACCTGGATATAAGCCTGATGGAGATCGTCGACAAGGTTATTATTGCGACCCAGCCGGGTGTTTTCACGTATATTGAGATTATTCATGAATTTTTGCTCCATCTTCCGATAGCGTCCCATCACACGCGTCGAGGCGAAGGCTATGATCATTATAAAGAAGCCGACTCCGACGATCCATCCTTTCACTCCGTTGTAGGCCAGAGTGACGAGATACACCACAAAGAAGAGCGCCACAAGATAGCGGATGATGCGCATCGCCACAAGCGGAACGTCGTAGAACGACGCGGAGCTGTGGAGTTCCATCCGTTCGTCGGGCTTGGTGCTGCTGAACGACAGCGCCACAAGAAAGGGCGACATCGCGGCCAGAGTGACAAGCGTCGCGATCAGATGGCCCCATTCGGCAAACATACCTTCAAGCAGAGGATAGACAAACTGACGGCTGATGAGAATAATCGCGAGGATAACCACCGAATAAAGCACCATCCGCCATACGTAGCGGCTCAGTATGTCGCGCCAGAGGCGGCGTGTATCGGATGTGTCGGATGTCTGCTTGGAATATCGTTCGATAAGGAATTGCAGCCCCGGAGGGAGCAGCTTTTCAACCCGGCGATAGGCCGGAAGGGCAAGCTTGATAAAATATGGAGTGGTGAATATCGTGATGACCGACACAGCCACTATGATCGGGTATAGGCTCGGTTCAAGCACTCCCAGGCTCATGCCGAGAGAGGCGATGATGAAGGAGAACTCGCCGATCTGGGTCAGCGTAAATCCGCTTTCAAGGGCCACTTTGAGCGTCTGGCCGGTCACAAGCATTCCGAGGGTGCCGAATATGATCATGCCGATGATGACCACTACAGCCAGAAGCAGTATCTCGCCTTTATAGCTCATTATGACTCCCGGATCGACCATCATGCCGACCGATATGAAGAACACCGCGCCGAAGAGGTCTTTGACCGGCTTGACGACGTGTTCCATCTTTTCAGCCGCCATCGTTCCGGCAAGAATCGATCCCATGACGAAAGCTCCCAGTTCGAGCGAGAAGCCGCATGCCACACTGAACACCGCCATTGAGAAGCAGAGTCCCATCGCTACGATCAGCATCGTCTCATCGTTGAGATACGCACGCAGTCGATTGAGCAGCGAGGGAAGGACATAGACTCCGACTACAAACCATATTATAAGGAAGAACAGGAGTTTGCCTACGCTGTAGAGGAGCTCGGTGCCTTCGACATTTCCCATCGCCATCGATGAGAGCAGCACAAGCATAAGCACAGCAAAGAGATCCTCGATTATCAGCACCGACAGCACCAGCGTCGCGAATTTATGTTGTCGCAATCCGAGATCTGTCAGTGATTTGAGGATTATTGTGGTCGACGACATCGAGATCATGCCGCCAAGGAATATACAGTTGATTGTGTTGAGCCGCAGCAGACACCCGACTCCGAATCCAGCCATCGTCATGCCGGTGATGATGATCAGCGCCGTGACTATTGCGGAGCTTCCGGAATTCAACAGCTTTTTGAAACTGAATTCCAATCCGAGACAGAACATCAGCACCACAATGCCGATCTCGGCCCAGAATTCGATGTTGCCGAGATTTGAGATCGAGGGAAGATACACGAATTTCGGACTGGCAAGAAAGCCGGCGAGGATATAGCCGAGCACGACCGGCTGCTTCAGTCGCTTGAAGAGAAGCGTGACGACGGCTCCGAGGAGAAGCACCCATGCGAGGTCGGCGATCAGGCCGTTGGTGTTGTCGTGGGCGCCTGACGACGTCGAGTCGGTCGTGGGATTGATTTCGGTCGATACTTTTTCCGTGACGTCGACAATCGTCTCTTGCGCCATTCCTTCGAAGGCGATGGCGATTGGAAGAGTCGTCAGGATTCGGGGGGATGACATGAGGTTCATATTTCTGCCTGTGAGGTTAGTGTGATTGATTCGGTGGGAGAAATTTTTTCCAAGGCCGCAAGCAGCGGGAGAAGATCTGCATGAGAGTGGACGAGCACCATCATATTGAGCTCTGTGCGCTGCGAGGCGTAGTCGTATTCGATGAAGAATGTGCTCAGATGCACTCCATATTCGGCGAGCACTTTCCGATAGGGGGCGAGATCGGCGAGAATCACTCCGAGCCTGATATTGATCGCTTTGCTTTCCTGGCCTACGCTCTGCCAGTGTTCATACCAGTCGAACATGACGAGCACGACAAGGATCAGCAGCGTCGATCCGATCGAGACGACATACATTCCGATGCCGACGGCCATTCCGATGATCGCCGATATCCATATTCCCGCGGCCGTCGTCAGCCCTTTGACCGATCCTTTGGCCCGAATCATCGCGCCGCCGCCGAGGAAGCCGATGCCGGTGATCACCTGAGCCGCTATGCGTCCGGGGTCGCCGTTCTTGAGTCCGAGATATTCCTGGGGCACATAGATCGAAAGAAGCATCGCCAGACATGAGCCCATCGTGATGAGGGCGAATGTGCGGATTCCCGCGATCTGTCCCTTGCGCTTTCGCTCGGCGCCGATCACTACGCCGAGCATCATGCTCAGCACCATTCTGAACAATGAGTTGGTAAGGTTGACATCGAGCGATGTCAGTTGGTCGGTCAGGTAGGGTAACATGATTGCAAGGATTAGGTGTGAAAAAATATCCCGTCAGGGTCGGATTCGGATCGGATGCGCCACCGGCCGTCGGGAGCCGCCGTCACCACGGCAGTCCGGTGCCGATATATCCGATCTTGACATCGTCGGGGAAGTCGGAGCGCTGCGGCGAGCAGGTCTGGTTGTAGAGCTTGTGGGCGAGGCGGTCGTCGAGCTTATCCTGCTCGGGAACAAACCAGAGTCCCTGCCAGTTCCAACACCACATTCCGTCGCCGTCGACGCTCTGCCATACGGCATTGGAGTCTTTGATCTCGACAATGCGATTGAATGAATCTCCGATACGCAACTTGCATCCGTCGGGGCCGTTGACAACGACGGTCGGATTGTCGGCCGCCACGACATTGACTATTCCCGATTCGAATTCATAGACGCTGAATCGCGTCTCGCCATCGAGTATAAAATAATATGAATTTGAATCATAGCCGCTTTCGCGCACAATTGTGTCGTAGAGATTCTCGACACTCGGCTTTATTTCACTGATGCGCATTCCTGTGCGGATCGGCCCGACTCCGCGAGGAGATATCGCCACATCGGAAATTGCATGCTCGGGCATCGGAGGGGTCGGATCGGGAGCGATTGTGACAGTGTCTTTCCGGATTTTCTCGCTTTCTCCCGACGAGCAGGCCGCGAATTGCGACATCAGCAGACCGAACATCATTATCGCCAGGATATTATGTTTTGTCATGGATAGCATTTTCATTTTGTTGTTAGTTTTCATTCCGCTCTCATAGCGCCCGGCAGTCAAATCTCTCGACATTTCCGGCGGGAGTTATCGGCAGACAGTATATTTTTGTCTATAGTGGTTTTTTATTGTCAATATCAAAGTCAATATAATTTAACATTTACTTAACATTGACAAGGGGTTTTGGGTTCATTCCGCGCGGCGGCCTCGACTGCGGTCAGCTGCCGAATTGCGAGGGGATGATCATCGCAATATTATGTCGCACAAAGTGTTTGCCCAAATATGACGCCATCAGATCGGAGTCGCCGGAATGGCTGACCGATCCTCGACGGGCGCCAATGACGATCAAGAGATCTTCATCGGCTATCTGAGATGAGAGGATTATAAAGTCGTCCCATGATTCCATGGTGGAGTAGCGGCGGGTGTAGGGATAGCCTCCCTCGGTGGCGAAGGCTTCGATATGCTGCACGGCGTCTTCGCGACAGAAGTATTCGACTGTGCGGCTGAGCTGCGCGGCGAGATTGGATATGCGCGCCCCCCAGGCCGGGAATCCCGTTTCGTATTGGGCGTTTTTGGGCACATATACGAAAATGCGGCGGATAGTGTCGAGCGGGATGAAGCATCTCGACATGACGATCATCTTGTCGGTGGCTTCCATGAGGGATTCGATCATAGAGCCGTAGAAAGTGTCGCCTATTTTGCTGCGGCGGTGAAGGCCGATGATCACTTCAGAAGCGTTGTGCTCATGAATGACATTCGACACTCCGGCGACAACGTTAAGGTCGAAACGTTCCACTTCCCGACATATGACATCCATTGATTCGGCGACGCCGGTAGCGGCGGCAAGAGCCTCGCGTCCCATGCGCATCATCGCCCGGTTGTCGTTGTTGCGCACATACAAGGCTGTCATCTCTTCGTCGTTGCGCGGGGAGCGCATGAACACCGCCATGCGCATGATTCCCTCGGCTGTCAACGGATTGCTTACAGCCACGATCTGGCGGGCGAAGCCGGCTTTGCCCGGGCCTTCGCTGTCGAGTTCGGACGCTGTCAGGCGTATGCGGATACGCTTGGCCGCGCGTTCGGTGGCTACCGACGCCACGATGCAGCAGATCAGGATCATGACTACGGCGCCGTTCATCATGTCTTCTGTCAGCAGGCCGTATTGATAGCCGATCATTGTCGCGGCGATCGTTGCGGCCGCTTTGCCCGACGTCAGGCCAAACATCAGCGCGCCTTCATCCGGAGCGAGCCGGAAGATCCGGCGGGCGATGTAGGCGGCGATATATTTTGTGCCCATCGCAGTGGCCGTCATCAACAGCGCGGCAGTCACCACTCCCCATCCGCGCACAACTACACCGACATTGATCAGCATGCCGACGCCTATAAGGAAGTAAGGGATGAAGATTGCGTTGCCGACAAAGGTGATGTGCTTCATCAGCTGGCTGCGCACCGGCACAAACCGGTTGAGCACAAGTCCGGCATAGAAGGCTCCGAGAATCGGCTCAAGACCGATCACTTTAGCAAGCACCGATGCGATGCAGACGAGGGTCAGAATGAAGATATACTGCCCGACCGGGTCGCTGACCTTTCGGAAAAACCATCGTGTGGCCGACGGAAACGAGAAGCCGATCACAAGCGAGTAGCCTCCCGTCAGGAGCAGCAATTGCATGAGCGCGCCGACATTGAAACTGCCTGAGATTCTGACCGCCACGACCTCTGCCAGGGCCACAAGAGCCAGAAATACGGCCACAATCGTGGCGCAGACTCCGATGACGGCCCCGCGGTTGTTGCTCAGTCCGAAGCGGCTGACAACCGGATACGACACAAGTGTATGCGAGGCATACATCGACGAAATGAGCACACTCGTGGTCCAGCTTGTGTCGAGCGCATAGCGGGTCAGCGGAATGCCGACAGCCATCGGCAGGCAGAATGTCAGCAGCCCGAAGAGTGTGCCGCGGCGATAATTCTTCCGGAGGTGATACATGTCGATCTCTACCGCTGCGAGAAACATGAGGTAGAGAATGCCCACCTGGCCGAAAATCTCGAAGCTCGCATCGCGTGCAAGCAGATTGAATCCGTAGGGCCCGACGGCCACTCCGGCAAGTATAAGTCCTACGATATTCGGGATTTTCAACCGTCTGAATATCAACGGCGCGAAGAGTATGATCAACATGACGAGCATGAAGATCACAACAGGCTGGTGCAGCGGAAAACTAAGAATCGAATCCGGGGTGTTCATTCTGTAGGCGCCGGATTCCCGGCGAGTTTTTCGTTGTATCGGCGTGGCTTCGCGCCCTCCGCAGGCACCCCGGCCGGGGGGGACTGCATCAGCGCCGAGGGCGTTCAGAGCCGGAATAGGGCGCGGGCCGAGTCGGTGGAGACGCGTTCCGCTTCTTCGGGAGAGACACCTGTCAGAGCCGCGACTTTATCGCGGATATGACATAGATAGGAGCTTTCATTGACGCGCCCGCGAAGTGGCACGGGAGCCAGATAGGGAGCGTCGGTTTCAAACACTATGCGCGGCATGCCGATTTCGGCCACTGCCGCTTGAAGCGCCGGGGCGTTCTTGAAGGTCACAACGCCATTGATTCCGAACAGTGCGTCGGGCACAGCGTCGATTATCCTCCGCGCGGCTTCGGCATCCTGAGTGAAGCTGTGGAATAGCAGCCGCGGACGGTCGGAGCCACTGAAGCTGCCGATAATCTCAAGCACTTCGTCAAGGGCCTCACGACAGTGGATGACAACCGGGAGGTTCATCTCCCGCGCCCGCTCAAGCTGATAGCCGAAGCAATCCATCTGCTGCAGGCGCCATGTCGCGTCGTGATAGAGATCGACTCCGACCTCTCCTACCGCCACCGGCGATTCGTCGGCAAAGCGGTCGAAGATGGCATCTGTCACGGCTCGCCAGTCGGCATCGACGTTTTCGGGATGAATGCCGACAGCCGTCGCCGTCGATCCCTCCGGCGCCGCATGATACAGAGCGAGCAGATCGTCGGCCGTATCAAGCCCTACCGACGGGAGCACCATCAGCTCCACACCGGCCTGCCGGGCACGCTCGACAGCTTCAAGTCCGCCGTCGGGATATGTCTCGCGGAAATATAGATGCGTGTGGGTATCAATCATTTCTTACGGCCCGATAGGCGGTCGACCACATATTTGAATCCTTCAAGTTTGGCGTCGGAAAGACCGGTGGCTTTTGCAGCCTTCATGGCTTTCGCGCTATATCGAAGGGCCTCTTTATGCACCTTCTCATCAAGCTGCATCTTCTCATAGATGCGTGTGACAGCGCGCACTTTAGTATCGCCCGCCGGCAGCTGCATGGCCACTTCGAGAGCTTTCGACTCTTCGCCGCCTGCAGTCAGTCCGCTGATCAGAAGGAATGTCTTTTTATTATTGTTGATGTCGCCACCGATGGGTTTGCCGAAGGTGGTCGCATCGCCGAATGTGTCAAGCCAATCGTCTTCGATCTGGAAGGAGATGCCGAGGTTCTCGCCATATTCACGCAGCTTCGAGGCCACTTTGGCATCGACGCCGGCAAGGAGTCCGCCGATTTCCACACATGCGCCAAGAAGCGCACCTGTCTTCAGGCGAATCATTTCCACATATTCTTCTACTGTGACGTCATTGCGCGACTCGAATTCCATATCGAGCGCCTGGCCGGCGTAAACGTCGCGCGCCATACGCACAAACACCTCGGCCACACGACGATAGCATTTGTCGTCGAGTGCAAGGAGTTGTGCTTCGGCAAGTCCGAGCATCGCATCGCCCGAGAGGATCGCGGCGTCGGCGCCGAAGCGCTTTACCACTGTCGGACGGTTGCGCCGCACATCGGAATTGTCCATCACATCGTCGTGAAGGAGCGTAAAGTTGTGGAAAAGTTCGAGAGCCAATGCCGCCGGCATTGCCACGGAGTTGTCGACGCCGAAAGCTTCGGCGGTCATCAGTGTCAGAGCCGGACGCAGACGTTTGCCACCGGCTTCCATAGCATATGCCACAGGTGCATAGAGCGACTCCGGCTTCATCTGAGCGAGCTCAAGTCCGCGGAGCGCCTCCTCTACCATCACAGCATAATCTGATATTCTTTTCATTTCTATTGTGCCTGATTTTCAAAATATAAATCTTTTTTTCTCCCCATAGAAACTTATCCTATCCCGCCGTTGAGCGCGTTCGATGGCCGCAGGCGGGCGTCGGGCGTAACGGCCGGATTCAAAGTTGCGCGTATTTGCGGAATATCTCTTCCGGCACATCCGAGCTACCGTCGCGCTCCAGAGCCACCTTAAAACCGGTCATGAAGCGCCGGAAAGTGGCGGAATCTTCGGGATTGCGCATGCAGGCTTCTTGCAGGTCGCGGATCTCTTTTTCCACCCGCGCGGCGTCAAGATGCTGCTCGCGAATCTCATTGACATAAGTCAAGCCGAGCTCATAGCCGAGGCCCATCGGATCCTGCTCTACCGAACGCTTGCCGAGCGCCATGCGCTTGCTGAGCGGCAGGCGTGCGGAGCATTCGTCGTAGGCGCGTACAAAATCCTGCAATTCGCCATCCTTATAATTCTCATAGGCGTAGAGCGTGGCATTGGCGAGAGTGTCGATCCTGACTCCATCCACATCGCCTATCGAGGCCAGACATATAAACCTTGCTACTGAATCGGGCGAGGCATGCTCCATCATATAGGCCACTTTTGCGGCATCCGACATTCGGTTGAAATCGGCCGGATACTCGCCGGCTTCCTTATCGCCGCCACAGGCCGAAAGCGTAGAGGCTATCGCCAGCAATCCGGCCATCATCAACACCGACGACCCGCGTCGGCGTGTCTGCACATTAGAAATCATAACGTTAACTTCAATTTCCATATGATCTCTTCCGCGCGGTGCGCCCGGGGCCGGACAGCCTTCCTTAGCCCGACGACTCTCCCGGAAGAGAAATCTTTACAAAATTAATAAAAATTTTCTGCAAAATCATTGTCATTCCAAATAAAAGTATTAACTTTGCAATCGAATCAACAAGGAGTGGTGCTCGAGTGGCTGAAGAGGCACGCCTGGAAAGCGTGTATACCCCAAAAGGGTATCCCGAGTTCGAATCTCGGTCACTCCGCTTTAGAGAGGATTTATTCCTCTCTTTTTTATACACTTAGTCAATATTAAAGTGTTGCTTTAAATATTTCAAAGTAGTATTATAAATAATTTAAAGCACAACATTTATTGAAGATCGGACATGAGAGAATATATTGATAGATTAGTTGCACCGAGCATCTTGGAGGCTCAACGCTATTTCCCTGTAATTGAAGTTACCGGTCCTCGCCAGTCCGGTAAAAGCACTCTTTGCAGGCATTTATTCCCGGATTATACTTATACGAATCTTGAGGATATCTCAATTCGAACCGAAGCTATGAGAAACCCCGTGGGATTCCTTGATTCGTTAGGAGAGAATGCAATCATTGATGAAGTTCAGAATGTTCCGGATATTTTATCAATGATTCAGGTGAGAGTGGACGAATATAAAAACAGAAAATACATTATCACAGGGAGCAGTAATTTCTCTTTACTCCGAACGAAATCTCAATCCCTTGCCGGCAGGGCAGCAATATTTACGTTGCTTCCATTTTCTCTTATTGAGACAAAGAGAATCATGACCGATAAAAGCGTTGACAATATAATATTGGATGGCCTTTATCCTCGGGTAATTGCACGGGATGCTCCTATAGAATTATATTACAGCGGATATTATAACACATACGTGGAAAGAGATCTCCGGGATTTGCTGAAAATAAAGAATCTGATGGCGTTTGATACTTTTATCCGCCTGCTGGCCGCCCGCATCGGTTCGGAGTTCAATGCTTCAGCCATTGCACGAGAAGCCGGAGTTTCATCCGTGACCATCAAGGAATGGATGTCAATACTGATGACCTCATATATCGCATTCCCACTCATGCCTTATTATAAAAATATTTCAAAACGTCTTACCAAGATGCCAAAAATATATTTTTATGATACCGGATTAGCCTGCTTCCTTTTGGGCATCAAAAATGCGGAAATGCTTAAGACTCACCAGATGCGAGGACCCTTATTCGAGAATCTCGCTATTTGCGAACTCCTTAAGAAAAGCTATAATGAAGGTAACGATCCGCGATTATTCTTCTACCGCGAAAAATCGGGGGTTGAGGTTGATGCAGTTTCTGAAGAAGGGGGAGGTCTGCATCTCTACGAGGTAAAATCCGGGAAAACCATCCGTCCTGAAGCCTACGATAATATCAATGTTCTCAAACGGACACTCAGCAACGTGCTGTCCTCAACCATAATCTACGACGGCGAAACGCTGGGCTCAGCCATCAACATCCGCAACATCTGATTTTACACTATTAAGCAAAAGGCGCTTCTTGGCAGACAAGAAGCGCCTTTATATTTGATACGCTCAACAATATTTACTTCACAACAATCTTCTTCACAGCAGACGATGTTTTCTCAATATATATCCCATTCATAGCTTTCCCCAAGCAAGCCTAAGTAACGGGGTAAATTCAAACACTCTCTTAAAGATATTTTGCGAATTTTTTCAGTCTGATTTTACTTTCATTCTCATTTT
>CAMWNT010000064.1 GCA_947175695.1 uncultured Porphyromonadaceae bacterium | reverse complement strand
GGGCAAAGGACCATCCGGCGCGCAATTTGACTCTCCCGCAGGATGGTTGGGAGCGAAAAAAAACTTTGCCACTTTGCAGCTTTGCGGGAGATTCATTCGCGCGCGCAGCCATTTTGCCTCTTGGCGGGAGATCAGCGGACGCCCCAGAGGAGTTTGTGGCGGAGGGTGGCGGCGAAGGTGTCGTCGAGGCGACGGATGACGCGGGGGGTGAAGTCGGCGCGGCGGATGCTGATGGCGCTGCCGGCTTGCATGCGGAAGGAGACGCCGTCGAGGCTGACGCGGTAGTGGGAGGTGCGGGCAGTGGTGACGGCGGTGATCTCGGCGTCGCCGCCGACGACGCACGGGCGCAACGTCAGTGTGTGGGGGGCGATGGGGGAGAGGCAGATGGCGTCGAGCGTCGGGAAGAGGATCGGTCCACCGACGGATAGACTGTAGCCGGTGCTGCCGGTCGGCGTACTGACGAGCAAACCGTCGGCGAGATAGTCGGCGAGGTGGGCGCCGTCGATGTTGACGCTGACGTTGATCATGGCCGAGGAGTCGTCTTTGAGTATGGCGACTTCATTGAGTGCGTAAGGGAGTGTCGGAGCGTCGGGGATGTCGCCGACGTCGACGCGCAGGGCGGTGCGCCGCTCTACGGTGGCGCGACCGAGGCGCAGCATATCGACCAGCTCGGCCGATTCGGCGGGTGTATAGCTGGCGAGGAAGCCGAGATGACCGGTGTTGATACCGAGCACGGGCGTTTCGAGTCGGCCGATCCAGCGGGCTGTGCGTAGGAATGTGCCGTCGCCACCGATGCTGATGGCGGCCCCGGCGTCGGCCGGTGGCGAGTCGACGATTTCGCAGGCGTCGACGGCGATCCCTTCATCGGCGAGATAGTCGGCGAATCGTCGTTCGATGGCGATGGCGATACCGGCTTCGCGCAGGAGCCTGAGAAGGCGGTCGATCTCGGGGAGATAGCCTTGCTGCCGGCGATTGCCGGAAATGGCGACTTTGGTGACGGGGCGTAACACGATTTTAAGTCAAAAGGTTATGAGGTGGGTTGGAGTCGGACAGGTCAGACGGGTCGGATCGGGTCAGCGGGCGCGGTAGATGCGGTCGAGGCGCGCGATGAAGCGGGGCCAGGAGAGGCGGGCGGCATAGCCGGCGGCCGCGGCAACGCCGAGGCTGGCGCAGAGCTCGCGGTCGTCGTGGAGGCGGCGCATCGCGGAGGCGAGTGCATCGACGTCGGCCGGGGCCACTTCCAGTGCTTCGACGCCGGGAGTCAGAAACTCGCGTTGCGCACCGTTGAAGGTCGCGATCTGGGCGCGCCCGGCGGCCATGTATTCGATATTGGGGATGCAGACATCGTCGGGATCTTCGGCCGGCAACACCCCGAAATGGCATTGGCCGATTATAGCGGCCGGATCGTCGGCGCGCCGGATCCAATCGATGCGCTCCATGACCCCCAAAGATATCGCGCGAGCCCTCAGCGAGTCGAGATAATCGGGCTCACCGATTCCGACGATTTTGAGGCGCATGCGGGTGTCGCGCAGCTTCGCCATCGCTTCGAGCAGTGTCATCAGACCTTTGCCGGGGCGGATCGACCCGTGCCACATCGCCGTGAAAGGCCCCTTGTCGGGCATCGGCGACGGCTCGCCGGAAAGATTCCGGCTCGTGTGCTCGACATGCAGCCGGGCCGTGTCAAACGGATAGCGGCCGTGAGGCCACGCCGAAAGGAAATGTCGGCGCGCGTCGTCGGATAGGAAGATATGGGCGTCGACCTGCCGATAGATGAAACGCCGCAACCAATTGACCGGTGGGCGCCCTCCGCCGTGGCGGGTGACGACGATGCGTGTGTCGGGTCGCTTCGCGAAGTGTCGGGCGGCGATGGCCGTCAGTGCGTCGCGATAGCGATGCACATGGACAACGATCGGCTCCTTCGGCGATTCGCGGCGCAGCAGGCGCCCCAGAATCATCGACGAGAAGAAATCGGGATAATTGCGCAGAGGCGCATGCTCCAGCGGCACTCCCGCCTCGATGAAATGGCGGTCGACGGCCTTGGCGTCGCGAGTCAGCGCGCACACCTCCTCGCTCCGCGCGGCATAATGGCGACAGATATCGAGGGCATAGCGCTGTGCCTCGCCCATGACGTTGCCCGCCACTATATGAAAAATCTTCAAGACCGGATCAGTTTTTCGCGGTGAGCATCATTTTGATGTCGACTCCGGGCATCGAGAGATATGACGCGATGAGTTTGTCGACAAGCTTGCCGTGGTAGGTGACGATGCCGCATTGCACACCCTCCGAGCTCATGATCATTCCCTCGAGGCCCGACTTGATGATCATCTCGTCGAAGAAATTGACCAGCACGTTGCTGATGGCCATGGCGACCGTGCGGGGCACAGCCGCCGAGGGGTGGGTCTCGTTGAGATTGAGCACAAACGCCGTATCCTTCATGATGCGGTTGAGCTTGTTGGGGAATTTGAAGGGGCGCGTCGTGTCGCCCATGATGAGCACATCGGCAGTCTTGCACTTATTGTAGAGCACGCGCGGATGGATGGCGAGCGTCGTCAGACTGTCGCCGCAGAACTGGCGGGCGGTCTGGAGAGCCGACACATCGTTGTTGACCAGCGTCACGCTTGCTCCGGCGGCCAAAGCCGCCTTGGCGGCGTGGCAGATATCCATTCCCTCGCCGATCAGCAGCACCTCGCAGGGGTTGATGCCGGCCACTCCGGCCAAGAGCACGCCCTTGCCGCCGCCGAGATACGACAGATGCTCCTGCGCATAGAGGATGGCCGCGCGGCCATCGATCTCATTGAGAATATTGGCGAATACGGGGTCGTCGTTGAAGGAATACATGTTGTCGAGCACGCCGCAGGTGATATTCATCTCCAGGAGCGCCTCGATCGTCGGGATCTTGAAGAGCTCCGACCCCATCATGCAGAGCAGGCTTGCGCCTTTGCGCATTTTTCTGACATCTTCGGCTTTAATGGGTGCGAACGAGAGCACGAGATCCGATTTGAGCACAGCGTCGCGCTCGGCGATCTCGACGCCGAATTCGGCGTAGGCCTCATCGGGGAAACTGATGTCGATGCCAGCGTCAGGTTCCATTTTTATTTTCAGTCCTGCGGAGGTGATGAGTCCACATGCCTCGGGGGTCAGCAGGAAGCGGGTCTCCTCGTCGTCGGCATAATTGGCCGGGAGTCCGATCGTCAGACCACCGCCCGAGGCGAGGTCGCTGATCACTTTAAGTTCCGGATCGAGGATATTAATGTCTTTGGCATCCATAGTGGTAGGTGGGTTTGGGATGTCGCCGTGGTGCGGACGGCGCGGGCGCGTCCGGGGTGGCAACCGGGTTATAGATTTTACAAATTTAAGAAATAAATTTGCAAAATCATCAAGAATGCTGAGATTTTCTTAAGAATTTTTAGATCCCCGGGATCCCTGAGATTCCCGAGATTCCCGAGATCCCCGGGTGTTCTCTTAGTGGGCGTCGAGCCAGTTGGTGGCGACGCCGGCCGAGGCGGTCAGTCGCACTCGGCCGCTGTAGGCGCTCTCCATCAGTCGCTCCACGAGCTCCTGCAGTTCGGGGAGCTCGGCGGGCACGACGTCGAAGTTGAGTTCGTCGTGCACCTGCATGATCATCTTCGAGCGCATCCCGCGACGCTTCATCTCGGCGTGGATGTCGATCATGGCGCGCTTGATGATGTCGGCGGCCGATCCCTGCACCGGGGCGTTGACGGCGTTGCGCTCAGCATATCCGCGCACAACAGGATTCTTCGAATTGATGTCGGGGAGGCGGCGCTTGCGACCCATACGTGTGACTACGTAGCCGTGCTCACGGGCATACTCCACCGAATCCGACATGTATTTGCGGATCGTATGAAATTCGTGGAAATAATTGTCGATCAATTCTTTCGCTTCGGCGCGTGGGATGCCGAGGCGTGATGCCAGACCGAAAGCCGAGATGCCGTAGAGGATGCCGAAATTGGCGGTCTTCGCGTGGCGGCGCTCGTCGGGGGTGACATCGGCCGGATTCTCCTTATGATATATGCGGGCGGCTGTGATGGCGTGGATATCCTCCCCCTCGGCGAAAGCGCGGAGCATCGTCTCGTCGTCGGCGAAATCGGCCACGAGGCGCAGCTCGATCTGCGAATAGTCGGCCGAGAGGAAGAGATTGCCCGGCGAAGGGATAAAGGCGCGCCGGATCTCGCGCCCCTGGTCTTCGCGCACGGGGATGTTCTGCAGATTGGGATTCGACGAGGATATGCGACCGGTGGCCGTGACGGTCTGATTATAGTTGGTGTGCACCTTCCCCGTCAGCGGGTTGATCGCCGCCGGGAGGGCGGTCAGATATGTCGAGAGCAGCTTTTTCAGCTGGCGGTATTCGAGAATTTTGCCGACAATCGGATTCTTATGCGCGATTTTTTCGAGCACATCCTCGGATGTGGAATACTGTCCGCTTTTGGTCTTTTTGGCTTTATCGCTGAGCTTGAGATGATCGAAGAGCACCTCACCGACCTTCGACGGCGAGCCGACGTTGAACTCCATGCCGGCCAGTTGGTGGATTTCCTTCTCGAGCGCGTCGAGACGCACCTCCATGTGTGATGCCGCGAGATTGAGTGCGTCGGTGTCGATGCTGACTCCCGTCAGTTCCATATCGGCGAGCACGTCGACCAATGGTGCTTCGATGTCGGTATAGAGTCGGTCGAGCTCCTCCTCCACGAGCATCTTGGCGAGGATCGGGCGGAGCGTGAGCGCGGCGCGGGCGCGTGCCGCGGCGACTGTGGCGAGTCCGTCGCTGTCGGTGTCGGCCGCCGCGCGGCGCGAACTCCGGCTCTTCGCCGGCCTCAGATCAGGCATTTCCGGGAGTCGGCCGCCGCAGACGGCGGGATAGATATCCTCCAGGCCATGGCGCATGTCGGGCTGCAGGAGATAATGGGCGAGTGAGATGTCGTAGAAATTGCGCAGAGGGGTGGCGTCGTCGTTGCGGCGCCGACCGGCCACGACGTAGATGAGCTTCGCGGCGTCGGTGGTCTTCATGATATCCTCGCGGGCGAAGAGATCGAGCAAAGCGTCGACCCCCTCCTCAAACTCCCGGCCGATCAGCCATACACGCTTCGAATCGGCATCGGCCAGAGCTGTCGCGATCCAATCGCAGGTCATGTCGTTGTCGCCGGAAGTGACGATATGGACTCCGACCTCTGCGGCGGCCGACAGCTCGCGCTGCATTTCATCGAGCGCGGAGCGGTCGGCGACGCGTATGAGGTCGGTCGGGTCAAACGTCGTTGCGCTCGCGCATTCCGTCGTCGCGCCATCGACTGCGACCTCCGCCTCATCCGCCTCATTGTCGAAATCGAATAGCGATCCCATCAGCGGTGTCTCTGTCGCGGGCTTCTCGCTCTTGGCAGCGGGTGCGGAGGGGGAAGCGGCATCTGACGACTTGCCCTCCTCGGCGGCTATGCGGCGCATGACGCGATCGGAGAGACTGCGAAACTCCAGCGAATCGAATATCTCGCGCAGGCGTGCCGTGTCGGGCGAGCGACGCGCAAGATCATCGGGGGTGGCATCGACCGGCACATCCGTGCGGATCGTCGCCAGAAACTTCGAAAAGCGGATCTGCTCGGCGTTCTCCTCCACCTTCTTCTTCAGGGCGCCCTTAAGCTGCGACGTCGACTCGAGCAGATTCTCCACCGAGCCGAATTCCGCAATCAGTTTTGCGGCGGTCTTTTCGCCGACTCCGGGGCATCCGGGAATATTGTCGACTTTATCGCCCATCAGCGCGAGCAGATCGATCATCTGCCGCGTCGACTGCAGGCCATAGCGACCGCACACCTCCTCCTCGCCGCGCAGCTCGAAATCCTGGCCGCGATAGGCCGGCTTATACTGCAACACCGAAGGACTGACCAGCTGACCGAAATCCTTGTCGGGGGTCATCATATAGGTGGTGAAGCCTTCGCGTTCGGCGCGAGTGGCCATAGTGCCGATGACGTCGTCGGCCTCGAAGCCCTCGACCTCGAGAATCGGTATGTTGTAGGCGCGTATGATATCTTTGATATAAGGGATCGACTGGCGGATATCCTCCGGCGTGGCCTCGCGCTCCCCCTTATACTCGGCGTAGGCCTCGGAGCGGAACGTGCCCCCCTTGGGGTCGAAGCACACGGCGATATGCGACGGATTTTCGCGGCGGAGCACCTCCTCCAGAGTATTGACAAAACCGAAGATCGCGGAAGTATTGAAGCCGCTTTGAGTGATGCGCGGCATTTTGATAAGGGCATAATATGCGCGGAAGATGAGCGCGTATGCATCGAGCAGGAAGAGACGTTTTTCAGCCATGGCGATGAGTAAGTGTGTGTGTTTCTTATGGCGAGGGGAGGGGTGATGTTGTGGCGACGATCAGAAGAGATCGTCGAAGAGGGTCGGCTGGCAGGGCTTGTAGCTCCGGCGATGGTGGGGGGTGATTCCGAGGCGGATGATCGCCTCGCGGTGCTGACGGGTGGGATAGCCCATATTCTGCTCCCAGCCATAATCGGGATATTCTTCGGCCAGACGGCGCATCAATGCGTCGCGATAGGTCTTGGCAAGAATCGAGGCGGCGGCGATGCTGGCGTAGGTGGCGTCGCCATGCACAACGGTGGTGTAGGGGATTCCCTTATAATTGGAAAACTTATTGCCGTCGACCAGGATATGTTCGGGCACAGCCTTTTCGCCGGCCGGTATTTCGGCGAGATTGTCGTAGCACGACGGGATTATGCGTAGCCATTTCAATCGGTCGAGGGCGCGTTGCATACCGGCGATCGAAGCGCGGAGGATGTTGATGCGGTCGATCTCCTCGGGGCCGACCATCACGACGCTCCAGGCCAGGGCCTCATCTTCGATCCAGACGCGGAGATTGTCGCGCTGAGCTTCGGAGAGCTGCTTCGAATCGTTGAGCTCCGGGCAGTCGAACTCCGGGGGGAGAATGACGGCCGCGCAGGCCACCGGGCCGCACAGACATCCTCGGCCGGCTTCATCGCAGCCGGCTTCTACGAGTCCCTTTTTCATGTAAGGCCTAAGCATAATCGGATGTGTCTTATTTCGCGCGGTCGATGATGAAAGCGAAGAGGTCGGCGAAGCTGCGGCGCCACTCCGAATCGGGATAGCGGTCGAGCAGCGAGTCGGCCTCGCTCTGCAGGCGGCGCATATAGGCGTAAGCGTAATCGATGCCTCCGTTGGCAACGGCGAAGTCCACAAGGCTCCGGATCTCGTCGGTCGAGAGGTCGCCGCGCATTATGAGCGCGCGCATCGGAGCGGCCGACTCCTCCGGAGCGGCGGCGAGGGCGTGAAGCAGCGGGAGGGTCACTTTCCCCTCGCGCAGGTCGTTGCCGGTAGGCTTACCGATTGATTCATCGTCGAAATAATCGAAGATATCGTCGCGGATCTGGAAGCAGAGTCCGAGGAGCTCGGCATATCTGACGAGCGGGCCATACTGCTCGGGCGAAGCGCCCGAAGTCTCGGCGCCCATCTTCACGCAATTCATGAAGAGCGAAGCCGTCTTCTTGCGGATCATGTCGATATAGCTCTGCTCGTCGAGGTGGTGCTCTCGGACATTGCAGATCTGGTCGACTTCGCCCAGCGAGAGCTCCTTGCCGAGATCGGAGAGGGCGGAGATCACTTTCAGATTGCCGGTGCGTATTCCGGCGGCGAGGGCGTTGCTGACGAAGAAATCGCCGACGAGCACCGCCATATGGTTGCCCCATACGGCGTTGACGGTGGGGGCTCCGCGGCGCAGGGCTGTCTCGTCGACCACATCGTCATGTATCAGCGACGCGTTATGTAGCATTTCAAGAGCGGCCGCGGCGTGAAGAGTCTCCATGCCGACGCCGCCGAAAAACTTCGCCGAGAGCATGACGAGCACCGGGCGTATCTGCTTGCCGTTGACGGCGAGATACTGCGTCACCACCTGATTCATAAGTTGATTGGGGGTGGCGAGCGACTCCCGGATGAGGGAGTTCATGTCGTCGAGTTCGGGCTTGAGCCGATTCAATATTTCGTCGAATTGATGCATCAGAGTGCAAAAATAGCAATAAATCCGCAATTCAGCAAAAAAAAGTGGCCGCTGGCGCGCTCCGCGAATCGCGTCGGGAGCGGGCCTGCGGCCGCAATTTTATTGCTGATGATGTTCCGGCTCTGATGAAGAAGCCGGTTTGTCGATAGGTGTCTTACTTAAGAGCTACCTTCTTGCCGTTGACGATGTAGAGGCCTGCGGGGAGAGTGGAGAGCGTCTCGGCGGGAGCGTTGTCGAGGATCTGCACGCCGGAGAGATCGTAGACGGTCACATTGGCGGCTTCGCCGATGATCTCCTCGATGCCGGCGTATTCGTTGGAGTCAAACTGGAATGTAGCGACGAATGTGCTGCCGGTAGCGTCGGTGAAAGTGGCTTCGAGCCAATTGATCTCAGCGGGTACGGGAGTCTCGCTATATACCATTTCGACGGGAACAATGTTCGAGTTGTCGGTCAGGGAGCCTGCGGCAACAAAATAATCTCCTTCGGGTTGGAAGGTATAGCAGTTTTGACCTACAGGGCAGAAGAAGAAGCCGTCGCTGCTAGCCTTAATGGCTACGTTGATGGGAGCGACGCCGTCGACATTGACTTGGATCTTGCCCTCGATGCGGATCATTCCGATTTGGGGGATGCTCTGGTCGTGGAACTCGGTAGTGGTCAGAGTTTCGCCGTTGCTGACGGGGGTGCCATCGGCCAGTGTCATAGTGACTTCTGCGTTAGCGGCAAGAGCGCAGCAAGCGATGGCTGCGAAAGCTGTAAAGATTTTCTTCATGAATAATTGTTTTATGATGAATATTGTCGAATAGTTTAAAGTTTTTTGCAAGTATGCCCCGTTGGATACTTGCCACATGTCGGGAAGCGCCTGCCGGTGTGACCCTCCTTTTTTCACGGGCGTTATTTCGGAGAGGAAATCGCAACCGTCGCGTAGACGCGCCATTGCTTATCCGTACAGCTCACGCCCCTTGAGCACCGACATTTGACTCAAAATTGAGCCGTGCGGCTGTCGCCCTCGTGGAATCAATTGCAAATTTAAGATATAAAATTGTAATTTTCACCTAAAATGAGTGTAAAAAATTAAAAAAACACACGGAAAATTTTTGTGGTAACGGATTTTTTAGTAATTTAGAGCGATAAAATGAAGATAGACGACTTGATTTTCCGCAAATTACGCCGACGGAACGCTTGCCTACCTATCTCCGGATCGCTCAGTGACAGCCGCGCTGTGGGAGCCGGTGTAAATCCAACTCGCAACTAACTGAAACTAATATTCACCAACTGCCAACATTATCTAATGAAGACCCATCTTTACATTACTGCTGCAGTCGCAGCATTTGCCGGTCTTACAGCCGTGGCCCAGGATATGACCCCCCAGATCGTCATGCCCGTGCCCGGCAAGCAGGTGCTTATCAACAAGATCTCCGACAACGGAGAATGGGCTGTCTCCGAGACGGCCGGTGATAACGACGGCGATATCCGTCCGGTCGGTGGCACACTCTACAACATGTCGACATTTGAGGCGATTCCCGTCGCTCATGAGACAGGTATAGCAAGTGTGGCCGACGTGACCGACGACGGCCGTATCGTGGTCGGCTCCTGCAACGACAAGCCGGCCTATTTCGAGGTCGCAACAGGCGAATGGACCCTGCTCCCCATCCCCGAAGGCTTCGACATCGGCTCGATCAACTCCGTCACTCCCGACGGCCACTACGCAGCCGGCTACTTCTCGACCAACGCCAACCGCTGGAGCGCATATCCGGCTCTTTACGACCTTCAGAAAAAAGAGGTCATCAAGCTTAACAATGTTCCCAAATACGACATGCAGCATGTCGAGACCGACCAGAATGTATTCTACGAGATCTCGGCCGACGGCCGCTATCTCCTCGGCTACATGTCGATGTCCTACTGGCTTCCTCCTCAGGTGTGCTGTTATGTCTACGATCGCGAGACAGAATCGGCCGATTTTATCGGCTTCACTCCCGACGACACCAAGGCCTGGACTCCGGAGGTGCCCTACACATATCTGATCTCTGCCCCCGCGATGAGCCCCAACGGCGAGTGGGTGACAGGCCAGGCATATATGGTGCAGCCTATCGCAGGCTCCGATTTCCCTCAGGAGTCGACTCAGCCCTTCATATATAATGTGAAGGAGAAGACGATTCAGATCTTCACTCAGTCGGACGCGGCCAGCATCGGCGGCTTCTCGATCGGCAACGACGGCTTCCTCTATGGCGCCGGCCCCAGCGACAATCCCTATCCGACTGCGATGCTCCGCTCGGGCAATTACTTCGTCAGCCTCGAGCAGGTGCTCGCCCAGGCCTACGGAGTCGACTATAACGCCGTGTCGGGCTTCGACAACAGCGGTAAGGTCATCTCCGCCAGCGCCGACGGCAAGACCCTGGTTGTCATGCCCGACCTCTATCAGACCTATATCCTCAAGCTGCAGGAGCCCCTGGCCAACGCAGTCGGCAGCGTCAAGCTCCTCGCCGACTACACTGTGTCGCCCGCGGCCGGCGTCGCTCTCTCGCGCCTGAGCACAATCACGCTGACATTCCAGCGCAGTGTGGCTGTGAAGGGTCGCTACACTCAGATCACATTCGCCAGCACCGACGGCACCGAAAGCTACAATCCTGTGGCCAGCAACGGCTTTGTGGCCGAAGGCAATAAGGTGACATTCACTTTCCGCTCGCGCGATCTCAATCCCGAGAAGGAATATGTGCTGACTGTGCCCGCCGGCGCAATCACAATGGCCGGTGATGCCGAAGTGACCAACGACGAAATCAAGGTTCTCTACTCCGGACGCGCCAACACTCCCGTGAAGCTCGAAAGCGCGCTCCCCGCAGATGAATCCGTAGTCACTTACTTCGACCTTACAGGCAACCCCCTCCTTCTGACATTCGACACCGACCTCAAACTCGGCGACAACGCGGTAGCCTACCTCTATCGCAACGACGACGAAGTGGCAACCGCCACACTCAGCGTCCTTGTCAACGGCAAGCAGGCTCTCGTCTATCCCCCCGTGCGTCAGAACCTCAGCGAAGGCTCTGAATACACAGTGGTCATCCCCGCAGGCACTCTGACCGATATCGCCGGCGGCGGCCCCAACGAAGAGATCATCCTCCACTACTCCGGCAGCTATGTGCCCGAGGTCAACTCCGACGACATCTATCTCTTCAACGAAGACTGCAACTCCACCGACAACTTCCTCTTCTATGAAGGCGACCACAACTCGCCCGACCCGATCGCTGTCAGCTGGGGATTCAATAAAGACACCACTCCCTGGTCGTATGTGCGCGACGAAGACTCCACCGACATGGCTCTCGGCTCGCACTCCATGTACACTCCCCGCGGACAGGCCGACGACTGGATGCTCACAGCCCAGCTCTATATCCCCGACGAGAAGTGCTATCTCAACTTCGACGCCCAGAGCTATCTCATCGGTTGTGAAGACCGTCTGAAAATCTATATTTACGAGACTGAAGACGCGTTCAGCACGCTGACTTCCGAAATCATCGACCGCATCCGCCAGAACGGCAAACTCGTCTTCGACGAGCTTCTCGATCCCGGACCCAGCGAGGATCTGATGGCCGGCGAATGGACCAACTACACCATCACCCTTGAGGAATACTCCGGCAAGCCGATCTATATCTGCTTCCTCAACGAGAACCTCGACCAGAGCGCTATCTTCATCGACAATATCAAGGTGGTTCACGACACTCCGTTCGTCACTTCGTTCGACACTCCCGAACGTGTCATCAACCAGTCGACCGCAACTGTCAAAGGCACTGTGCTCATCGCTTCCGACATCGCCGAATTCGAGTCGATCAAACTCGAACTCCTCGACGCCGACCGCAATTCCATTTCGACAATTGAAGAATCAGGCCTCAATCTCAAGAAAGACGCCAACTATAACTTCGAATTCCCCGTGGTTCTCAGCCTCGAGCCCGCAGTGGTCAACCGCTACTCCGTCAAGGTGACACTCGACGACCTCACTTCCGAATACGCCCGCGAAGTCCGCAACCTGACATTCGCACCCAGCCGCAAGATCGTGCTTGAGGAATTCACAGGCCGCGACTGCGCCAACTGTCCGCTCGGCATCCGCGCCGTCGAAAACATCCAGGAACTCTATCCCGAACGTCTCATCCCGATCTGTATCCGCACCTACAGCAGCGATCCTCTCGGAACAGGCGTGGCCGCATACTCCAACTTCCTCGGCATGAACGCCGCTCCCTCCGGACGTATCAACCGCGGCTACATCTCGATGCCGATGGTCAGCAACAACCAGGACTATATGTTCTCCGGCGCCGGCCTTATCGATTCGAGCGGCCTCGAACCCCTCGTATGGCTCGACTATTTCCGTCAGGCTGTGGCTGAATCCTGCGACCTCGACATCGCCATCAGCTCGACTCTCAACGAAGAGGATGCCACTCTCGACGTGGCGGCTGAAGTGAAGAGCGCGATCAATCTCGACCGCACTTCCTACAACATCTTCGCCGTAGTGGTTGAAAACAACCTCGAGACATATCAGCTCAACGGCTTCTCGATGATCCAGGATCCCGACCTCGGCGACTGGGGCTTCGGCGGCCTCTACGCTCAGGGCACAGTCTATCCCTATTACGCTATGGATGTGGCACGCACCACATGGGGCAACACCTTCAACGGCACTCCCGGCATGATCCCCTCCGACCTCAAGGCCGACCAGATCTACAGCTCCAACTTCACGATCTCGCTTCCGCAGACAATCTCCAACTACGACAACTGCGAAGTTGTCGTGATGGTGGTCAACGCCGGCAACGGTCGTGTGGTCAACGCCAATATCTGCAAGCTCAACGGTCATAGCGTCGACTTCTCCGGCATCGAGTCAATCGAAGCTGAAGGCGTGGCCGACGTCGAGTTCAGCGTCAGCGGCGATGTGCTGACTGTCAGCGGCTCGCAGTTCGACTTCCAGGCTGTCGATCTCTCCGGCATGACAGTAGCCGCAGGCAAGGGCAACGGCACAGCCTCCTATCGCCTCAACGGCTATAAGGGCGTGCTCCTCGTCAAGGCAGCCGACGCGGCCGGAAATGTCCGCAGCGCCAAGATCCTCGTGAAATAATCATAACCCTGATAAATACTCCGGGGCGCATGCATAGCGTCTTGCGCCCCGGAATATTTTTCTTTCCATGCTTTTATAGAAAGCGTCAGTCGGCTTTCCGACCCGATTCTCTCTCCATCCCATCACCTCTCTCCATCCCATCACCTCGCCCTCCTCAAGCAACGTCTGTCCGGCGACGGCATCTACACCCTCCCGGACACACACGGATCTCTCGATTCTCAATTCATCACCCCGAATCTCAGACCACATAAACTCTCGAGCCGGGGGGGGGGGGGGGGGGGGGGGGGGGGGGGGGGGGGGGGGGGGGGGGGGGG
>CAMWNT010000063.1 GCA_947175695.1 uncultured Porphyromonadaceae bacterium | reverse complement strand
CCCTAAAGACCCTAAAGACCTTAAAGACCCTAAAGACCTTAAGGACCCTAAATCCCCCAAAATACCCTAAAACCTAAGGCCTAAAACCTAAATAAATTATGAGCCAGACTTGCAGAATCGGCATCGGAGGCCCCGTAGGCTCCGGAAAGACCGCACTTATAGAAGCTATCACTCCCCGACTCCTCAAAGATGGTCAGAATGTGCTGATCATCACCAACGATATTGTGACGACCGAAGACGCCAAGCATGTGCGCCGCACACTAAAGGGCATCCTCATGGAAGATAAGATCATCGGCGTCGAGACCGGCGCATGCCCGCATACGGCTGTGCGCGAAGATCCCTCGATGAACATCGCCGCCGTCGAAGAGATGGAAGAGAAATTTCCCGAGACCGACATCGTGCTCATCGAATCCGGAGGCGACAACCTTACGCTGACATTCAGTCCTGCGCTCGTCGACTTCTTCATCTATGTCATTGATGTCGCCGCCGGCGACAAAATCCCCCGAAAGGATGGCCCCGGCATCTCGCAAAGCGATATCCTCGTCATCAACAAGACCGACCTCGCTCCATACGTCCATGCCGACCTCGGAGTGATGGATCACGACGCCAAGCTGATGCGCCCGGGAAAACCATTCGTGTTCACCAACTGCATGACCGGCGAAGGGATCGACGAACTTGTCGACCTCATATTCAAAATGGCCCTCTTCGACAAAAAGAACAAGGCCGAATAAGACAGGAATCCGGAAGATCGCCATGCTGCAATGTCGCGCGACATTGCAGCGCGGCATCGCAGTCGGGGCATCCTAAAGCGATGAGCCGACAAAGTCCCCCCCCGACAAAGTCGCGAAAATATAACTATTAAAGCTATGGCATTCGACTATCAACTTAATCCGCTGACTTCAAACGCCGGTGTGCCGACGGTCGACTTCTCTGAAGCCCGCGAGATGGCCCCCTATCTCGACGCGCCAAAGGCGATGTATGTCGGCGCGCCCGGCAAACACGGCTATCTCAGACTCGGATTCGAGATCGACCCGCGCGGAAAATCCATACTCCGCGATCTCGACCGCCGCGCTCCGCTGATTGTGCAGCAGGCTCTATATTTCGACAAAGGCATGCCCGACATGCCATGTGTCTACATCCTCTCCTCGGGCGGCCCCAATGTCGAAGGCGACCGCTATCAGCAGGATATCACGATGAAGCCCAACGCATTCGCGTTTGTGACCACCGGCGCCGCCACCAAGCTCGCCGAGATGCAACACAACTACTCCGGGCTTGTGCAAAACATCCGGCTCGAAGCGGGAAGCTATCTCGAATTCATGCCCGAACCCGTCTATCCCTGCCGCCACACCCGCTTCATATCCGACACGGATATCGTGATCGACCCGACAGCCACACTCTTCTACTCCGAAATCTACATGGCCGGTAGAAAATACTATAAAGAGGGTGAACTCTATGACTACGACATCCTCTCGGTGTGCAGTCATGCCGAGCGCCCCGACGGCACCCCTCTCTTCCGCGAAAAATTCATCATCGACCCCCGGCGCGTCAGTCCGCGCAACCTCGGGATCATGGGAAGCTACGACGTGTTTGCCAACGTTATCGTGCTGACACCCCCCGACAAGGCCGACCGTATCTATGAAGCCACCACCCCCTTCATCGACCGCGAAGCTCGGCTCGCCGCCGGAATCACCCACCTCCCCAACGGCGCTGGACTCCTCTTCAAAGTGCTCGGAATGGAATCCGGGCCGGTCAAACGAGTCGTCCGTCAATTCCTGGCCACTGTGCGCGGAATTGTCAAAGAACGCCCCCTCCCCGAAGAATTTCCCTGGCGCTGAACGTCATGTCGCTCCCGATGACTCTCTGATCCAATGCGCGTTGTCCCTCAGCCGCCGATTGAAATCTGCGCCCGCCGCGTTGTTGAAAAATTGGAATGTTGAAAAAAAATTCTTAACTTTGTAGATTGAGAGTCATCACGAGCCATCCCCCGACTCCCACCGAGATTCGACATGACAACTAATTGGAACTATCAACCCCTTACGAATCAACAGCGCAAGCTTGTTGACGACATACTCCCCCACTGTGGCCAGAATCAGACTGTGGCCGAAATCCTTGTGCGTCGCGGAGTCAGTACGCCCGACGAAGCGCAAGCCTTCTTCGCCCCCTCGATATCCGACCTGCACGATCCGTTCCTTATGCCCGATATGGAAAAAGCCGTCAATCGGCTCAACCGTGCGATGGGCGCCAAGGAGCGGATCATGATATATGGCGACTACGACGTCGACGGCACAACGGCTGTCGCGCTCGTCTACAAATATCTGCAGAACTACTACAGCAATATCGAATACTACATCCCGACCCGTTATGAAGAGGGCTACGGCATATCGCGCAAAAGCATCGACTATGCAGCCGAAAACGACGTGAAGCTCGTCATTGTGCTCGACTGCGGCATCAAGGCCAACGAAGAAATCGCCTATGCCAAAGAAAAAGGGATCGACTTCATCATCTGCGACCATCATGTGCCCGACGAGCAACTTCCCGATGCCGTCGCAATCCTGAATCCGAAAATGCCCGGCTCGACCTATCCCTGCAGCCATCTCTCAGGGTGTGGCGTCGGCTTCAAATTCATGCAGGCATTCGCTCTGAGCAACGGCTTGTCGAATCACAACGAACTCGAATCTCTCCTCGACCTCTGCGCCGTCAGCATCGCCGCCGATATAGTTCCGATCGTAGGCGAAAACCGCGTCATGGCGTATCACGGCCTGCGCCGGCTCAACTCCAATCCGAATCTCGGGCTCAGAAGCATCATCCGCCTCTGCAAACTGACCAACAAAGATATCACCATCTCCGACGTCATCTTCAAAATCGGTCCGCGCATCAACGCCTCCGGCCGTATGCAAAGCGGCATGGAAGCCGTCGATCTGCTCGTCAGCCGCGATCTCCACGACGCCTATGAAAAAGGAAAAGATATCGACCAATACAACAAAGACCGCAAAGAACTCGACAAACGTGTGACCGACGAGGCCAACCGCCTCATCGAGCGCAACGTCGAGATCGTGCAAGACAAGCGGTCGATCGTCATCTACAATAAAGACTGGCATAAGGGAATCATCGGCATCGTCGCATCGCGACTGACCGAGCTCTACTTCAAGCCGGCCGTCGTGCTGACATATTCCAACGGCATGGCTACGGGCAGCTCCCGCTCTGTACAGGGATTCGATATCTACTCGGCTGTCAACTCCACCCGCGACCTGCTTGAAAACTTCGGGGGCCACACATATGCCGTCGGACTCACTCTCAAAGAGGAAAACATTCCCGAATTCCGCCGTCGCTTCGAGGAGTTTGTGGCCGAACATATCCAGCCCAACCAGCTCTCGCCGCAGCTCGACATCGACGCCACGATCGAATTCGCCGATATCACGCCTGACCTTGTCAGCGCGCTGCGCAAGCTCAACCCCTACGGCCCGGGCAATCAGAAGCCGGTGTTCTGCACACGCAATGTATTCGACTTCGGCACATCCAAGCTCGTCGGCAAAAATCTCGAGCACATCAAACTCGAGCTTGAAGACAATTCGACATCGCGTGTGCTGAATGCGATAGCGTTCAATATGGCTCCATATTTCGAGCATATCCACGCCCACAAGCCGATCGACATCTGCTACACTATCGAGCAAGCCAAGCACAACAGCAACGGCGAATCGATCCAGCTCATGATCCGCGACATCCGCCTCTCGAAGCAGTAGTCAAAGGGGGAGCTTTATTCAATCGGACGCGATAAACTGTCATGCATTAGCCGACATGACGGCTTCGCTCCACGCCTCGCGAGGTCGTCGCGGCTTACGGCGTCACGTCACTCTTTCCCCATTCCACACACTCCCGACCTCACGCATGGAAGACATTCACAAAATACTCAAGCGCCATTGGGGCTACGATTCGTTTCGTCCGCTTCAGGAAGAGATTATACGCTCCGTCATCTCCGGCCATGACACGCTCGGACTGATGCCGACCGGTGGCGGCAAGTCGATTGTGTTTCAGGTGGCCGGTATGGCTCTCGGCAATCTGACTGTGGTTGTGTCGCCTCTGATCTCGCTGATGAAAGACCAGGTCGACAACCTCAAGCGCCACGGCATAAAGGCAGTCTATTTCCACTCGGCCATGACGCCGGTGGAGAACAGGGTCGCGTGGGAGACCCTCGTCAACGGCCGCGCCCGCTTCCTCTATTGTGCTCCCGAGCGCCTCTCGAGCGAAAGGTTTCTGAGCGAATTGCGGGCGTTGCATCCGACGCTGCTTGTGGTCGATGAAGCCCACTGCATCTCGCAATGGGGCTACGACTTCCGGCCGTCGTTTCTCAACATCAAGAATCTTCGTAAGATCCTGCCCGGAGTCAATGTGCTCGCATTGACCGCCACAGCCACGCCCGACGTGGCCCGCGACATACGCCGCCAGCTCGCTTTCGCCGCCGGCAACAACACCTTCCAGATGAGCTTTACGCGCCACAATATCTCCTATCTTGTGAAAAGCTCCGATGTGAAGATCGATGACTGCGGGAAGATACTCCATCGCACGACGGGCTCGGCGATCGTATACGTAAGAAATCGAAAACGCACCCGCGAGATAGCCGAATATCTTTTATCGATCGGGATAAGCGCGACCTTCTATCATGCCGGACTCGAATATGAAGAGAAGGAGAAGCGCCAGAATGAATGGAAGGCGGGGGGAATACGCGTCATGGTGGCCACGAATGCATTCGGCATGGGCATCGACAAGCCGGATGTGCGCACTGTGGTTCACTACGACATGCCCCCGTCGCTTGAAGAATACTATCAAGAGGCGGGTCGAGCCGGACGCGACGGGGAGCCTTCGTTTGCGATATTGCTCTACACCCGTCGCGACAAATCCACACTCCGCCGCAATATATCGAAGGAATTTCCCGATAAGAAGGTTGTGGCGCGCATCTATGAGCGTGTTGCCAATTTCCTGGGGATGGCGATCGGGGAAGGCTATGGAAAGGTCTACCCTTTTGATATAGATGCGTTTGTCAGGACATTCCGCGAATCGCATGACACGGTTGTAGCCTCGCTTCGGCTGCTGACTCGAGCCGGATATATGGAATATATCGACGAGCGCGAAAACAGCAGTCGCGTGCTGATCCGGATGACCCGCCAAGAGCTTTACGACGTCGCGGGGCTCTCGGCGGAGGCGGAGCGTGTGCTCGGCAAGATGTTGCGGCTCTATCCGGGGCTGTTTATGGACTATGTCTATATCAACGAGTTGCGTATCGGCCGGGAGCTGCAGGTCGACACTGAAGTCGTCTATAAGGCTTTGCTTGAGCTTTCACGGTTTAAGGTGATATATTATGTCCCCCGGAGTCGAATGCCTTATGTCTATATGCCGACGTCGCGCGAGGAACCGAAATATATTCAGATTCCACGGAGTGTCTACGAAGAGCGCCTCGCGCGACTTGAAGAGCGGATCGAGGCGATGATCGACTATGCGTCTGACGCGTCGGGATGCAGAGTGCGCCGTATGCTTGCATATTTCGGCGAGCCCGATCCCCACGATTGCCGGCGTTGCGATGTCTGCAGGAAAGCGAGTGTCGCATCGGGCAAAGCGGCGAATAAACCGTCGACGCTCGCACGTCGAATAGCAATTTTTTTCGATGCTCATCCCGGAGGTGTCAATCCGAGGATTTTCGAGGCCGAATTCAGCGATGAAGCGGAGAAAGCCATGGGATTGCTGAAGATGATGTTGCATGAGGGGATGCTTGAATATTCGGGGAATATGATCAGAAAGAAACGATAGACAGATGACAGGGCTTGCGGATTGTAATAATTTTTTTGTGTCGTGTGAACGCAGTGTCAATCCTTCTCTTGAAGGTAAGGCTGTCGTGGTGTTGAGCAATAATGACGGGTGTGTCGTGGCACGCAGCAATGAGTCAAAGCGCATGGGTGTCAAAATGGGGCAGCCGGCGTTTGAACTGCGCGACATTATTGCGCGTGGCGAATTGATTGCGCTTTCGGGCAATCATCTTCTTTATCGCGACATAAGCCTGAAGGTGCATGCGATATTCAAGCGGTTTGTGCCCTCGGCAATCGATTATTCGGTGGATGAGTCGTTTCTTGATGTCGACGGCATCCCGCATGGCGTGCTCCCCTCGATCGGGGAGGCGATTCATGAGGCGTGTCTCAAAGAGATGCGCATACCTGTCACTATCGGTTTTGCCTCGACAAAGACACTTGCCAAAGTGGCGACGGAATTGTGCAAGAAATCCGGGCGCCGCGTGGGGATGCTTGCGAGTCGTGAAGAAATCGAACGCGCCATAGATCCGATAGCGATATCCGAGCTGTGGGGAATCGGTCGGCGACTTGCCAAGCGGCTTTATCAGAACGGAGTCTACACGATCGGCGATTTCTATCGAAAAGACATGAAATGGGTCAGACAGTTGATGGGGGTCAATGGCGAGCGGTCGTGGCTTGAACTTCATGGCGAGCCATGCATAGAGCTTGAACATGTCGGACGCCGTCTGCAGGACAGCGTCAGCGAGAGCCGGACATTTCCCGAAGATGTCGACGACTACGATTATATCCGGGCGCGCATTGTCATCTATGCATCCGACTGCGCGCGTAAGCTCCGCGCCATGGGCGGGAGATGCGGTAGTGTCGGGGTATTTCTGCGCACAAATCCGTTTCGTCCCGGGCCGCGGTTGCGTCCCGAGATGAAAGTCAGGCTCGACCGCTGCATATCTGACACACCGGCGATCGTGGAAGCCGCCATATCGATTCTCGATTCGATCTTTATCGAAGGGGTCGGATTCAAGCGGGCCGGAGTATGGCTCGGCGACATCACGCAGGATATTCCCGAAGTCGGCTCGCTCTTCGATGCTCCCGACGCGCGGCGCGAAAGCATGAAGCGATTTATGAAAGCCGTCGACAGCATCAACGGCGCCGTCAGCAACAAAAAGATCGGTCTTGCGTCGCAGATTGTCAAAGGTCATCGCGGTCATAACGATGGCTATTCCTCCACATTCCAGGCGCCCAAAGGGGAGCCGGAAAATTGAGGGCCGCCGGGAGGACGGCCGGCGTGTCGGCCCGATGCCTCAAAGCAAAGCGATATTCTTGCGAATATGCGAAAAATCCCCGCGGGAATCTTCGGAAAATCCGCTCCCGGAGGGAAAGAGTGCTAAAAATAGACCGGTTTTGATGCGGAATATAAAAAATTCTTACTATCTTTGAAAAATAGTTATGCAAAGGGCGTCGGCAGGATGACACTGCATCGCCCGACGCGATCTAAAGAAAGTAATAATCTAATTGATTTAACCGCATGAAGAAAAGATATTTGTCGGTGGCAGTAGTCGCCATGGTGCTTTCCTCAATGACCCTTTCGAGCTGTATCGGTTCGTTTCGACTGACAAATTCTGTGCTCAAATGGAACAACCAGGTGGGATCGAAATTCCTCAACGAACTCGTGTTTTTTGCATTCTGGGTGCTCCCGGTGTATGAGGTGACGGCGTTGGCCGATGTTCTTGTGCTCAACTCGATCGAATTCTGGAGCGGGCGCAATCCGCTGACAGCCTCGGTCAAAGTGATCGACACCGATAACGGCCGTTATCTTGTCAAATGCGACGGCAAAGGCTATACCATCACCAACGAGACCACGGCTCAATCCTATCGTCTTGACTTTGTAGAAGACGATCAGACATGGAATCTGGAATACGACGGGGTCAGCTATCCGCTGATGACCTTCATCGACGACACCCACGTGAAGATGGCTTCACCCGACGGCGACATGCGCATCGTAGAGATCTCAGAGGCCGGCGTGCTTGCCTATAGCCACGAGGTCATGGCGACATCGGAAGGGATGATGCCCGCGATGGCGGCTCTTTGATCCCAAAGAAAGACCGAAAGCGTCAAAAGGTCAAAAAGAAATATGGGCCTAATCTCCAAAATAGTTAAAAATTCCAAAACTATTCTGTAATTATAGGCGTTATATAAGTGAAACGGTCGCTCGGAAAGGCTCTGACGATCGGGGGATCCGATCGATATTAAGTGTCTTTAAAGCTCCGGGTGGCGCCAAACGCTAAATCTTTACTTTAAATCAGATATACTATTATGAAACCGCTTCACGTTATTTTTGCAGTAATCGGCGGCGCTATCGCAGGCGCGGCAGTTGGTCTTCTCGTGGCTCCCGACAAAGGAACCGACACTCGCCGCAAGATCGCCAAAATCCTCAAGGAAAAGGGGATCACTCTCAAGAAAGATCAGCTTGAAGAGCTTGTCGACGAAATCGAAGACCAGATCGAGCAGCACATCTGATCGGTTGCCGGCCAAACGCGCCGAAGATGCCGAAGAGCGACGTCTCTCCTCGCGTAAAATTAATTTAAATCGTATCTAAGGAAAATGAAAGCATTAAATATTCTCTATGCCTTCCTCGGAGGTGCAATTGTAGGTGCCGGAGCTGCAGTGCTCTTCGCTCCTGAAAAGGGTGTTGAACTCCGCGAACGCATTGTCAAGATATTGCGTCGCAAAGGAATCCGCATCACCGACGAAGAAGTTGATGCCCTTGTAGCTGAACTCTCAGGCGAAGAAGCTTGAGTTCGCGGCAGGCATCGTCCTTGACTGAATGACGTAGAGGGCATGAGAGTTGCAAGGGGAAATGTTTCCCGCCAAGGCTTCCATGCCCTCTATGATTGTGTCTGCAAGTGAGTAAAAAACCGGAGCCGGCGATCGACGCGGATTGACATCGGCCGATCGTGATTCGGCATCCACCGACATACAACACATATGAAAGAGAAATTCTCAGATAGCCTGAAAAGCATCTACGACAATGGCATTCAATGGGTAAAACTCGAGATCGAATACGCCAAGCTGACCGTGGCTGAAAAGATCACCGTCTTGCTCACGACCCTAATATTCGGAGCCGTATGCATGCTCCTCGGGATGGTGATTCTCATTCTGCTCGCGTTCTCGCTTGTCGATGTGCTTCAGACATTCCTCTCGCCCGCGCTTGCATTCTTGTGTGGCGCAGGGATATTGGTTGTGCTGATACTCATACTCTTCCTGCTGCGTCGCCCGCTACTGGAAAATCCGATATCCCGACTGATAAGCAAACTTATTCTTGACGTAAAACCCCGCGACAACCATGAGCAAAAATAAGAACACACTCCCTCAGGTGCCGACAGATCTTGCCACTCCCGATCCCGGCGAGGTCAAAGGAATGACAATCTCCGAGATCCGGTATCAGCGTGCGCTTGTGGCATTGCAGAAGGAATTCTGCAAGGAAAAAATCGGCCACAGCGTCAGAAAACTTAAGACCTCATCCCCCTTCAGCAAGAACTACGATGGCGGCAATTCGTCGTTTGGACGCGTCGGTGCGATCGCCGGCAAGCTTATCGCAGGCATGAGTTATCTCGATTATGCGCTGATCGGATTCAGTGTATTCTCGAATGTAAGAAAGATATTAAAAATCGCAAAGCCGCGCAAATCGAAAAAATGATCGCGCGCGGACTGCCAACTTCCGAAAAGACTCTGCCGCGACATATCGGCGGAGTCTTTACGTGTAAATCCTAATAATCAATGAACGACTATATCAACGTCCGCATCGACCTCTCCCCTTGCACATCCGACACAACCGATCTTCTTGCGGCCTATCTTGCCGACATCGGCTATGAATCCTTTCTGCCCGACGAGACGGGCCTGACGGCCTACATCCCGTCCGGTCAGTTCTCGCAGGCCGAAGTCGAGAGTGTGCTCGCCGACTTCCCGATCCCGATCAAGGCCAATGTCAGTCACTCACTCGAGGAGGGGCGCGACTGGAATGAAGAGTGGGAGAAAAACTATTTTCGTCCGATATTGATCGAGGGAAAATGCGCGATCCACTCCTCCTTCCATAAGGATATCCCCCCGGCCGACTACGACATCGTGATAGATCCGAAGATGGCATTCGGCACGGTCATCATGCGACAACGTCAATGATGGTCGGCAATATCCTCAGTCGTGATCTATCGGGCAAGACTGTGATCGATATGGGGACAGGCACTGGGATTCTCGCCATACTCGCCATGATGCACGGCGCCGATGCGGCTTATGGCATCGAGATCGACCCCGCGGCATGCGTCAACGCCCGGGAGAATGTGGATCTCAACAACTCGCGCCCTCAATATGAGGGGAAAGTAAAGGTGGAGATACTCGAAGGAGACGCCTCGAGGCTTGCCGGGTTGCCGGGCGCCGACGTTTTTCTTGCCAACATCAACCGCAATGTCATACTTGCCGACATGGGGCGTTATGTCGCCGCCATGAATCCGGGCGCGGAATTGATACTCAGCGGGTTCTACACTCAAGATATCCCGATGCTCGAACGGGCCGCCGCCCTCCACGGACTGAGCATGACATCGAGCCGCACGGCCGATGACGGCGAATGGGCCTCTGTAGTGTTTCAACTTAAGTAAACCCGTTGAGGGATAGGGCAATCGGCATCATTGCCGCAATGCTTAACAAAAATTAACCCCGCTTGCATACGAAAAAATTTGGATGCAAGCGGGTTTTATTGTATCTTTGCAATAGAAACAGGGTGGCAGAATATGCCCTCTGAAAGAGAAAACAACATTAAATCAATAACTTAAATCGTGTTTGCCTATAGATTCTACTCTACTCAACAATCCTACATCTGAATAGAATGGCAAAATATTTGAGCATGACCGACGAGCAATTGGTTAAGGCTTATGCGCAGGGCAATAATGAGGCTTTTGATGCGCTTCTGAAGCGTCATCAAGACAGAGTCTTCAACTATATCCTTCGAATCATCAAAAGCGAGGATCTTGCCAACGATATATTTCAGGAGACTTTTGTCAAAGCCATCCTGACCATCAAGCAGGGACGATATACAGAAAACGGGCGCTTCCCGGCCTGGATCTCCCGCATAGCGCATAATCTGATAATCGATTATTATCGTCAGGAGAAGTCGGAGAATCTACAGTCTGCCGACATTGAGGATCTCAACGTCCTCAATCGTAAAGAGCTATGTGAAGCCACCATCGAGGATTTGATCATCAACGATCAGATTCTCAGCGATGTGAAGTTTCTTATTCGGGAGCTCCCGGAGCTTCAGCGCGAGGTGCTTAACATGCGGTATTATCAGAACATGTCGTTCAAGGAAATTGCGGAAAAGACCGGAGTCAGCATCAACACCGCTTTAGGGCGTATGCGCTATGCAATCATCAATTTGCGTCGCATTGCCGCTGAAAAGGATATTGTGCTGACGATCTGAAGTCACTCCTACCCTTTTTGTCCGCGCCGTCGTCACGTCTGACGCAACGTTTCGGGTAGATCGAGATGTAGCGACGGAATTTCCATGATACAAAAATTTTAACCCTCGGACTTCACCGAAGCCCGGGGGTTAGACTTTTAAAGGGGTCAGTTGCAGATCATGCCGTTGATCGCGAGTCCCGCCACAACAACATAGGAGCGAGAAAATTGACGGATGAAATTGACTGTAGAATTTCTCGGCGATTTGTTCGACGAGGATTTCTGCACGGCAATAGTGGAAATAGCGGAATCTTTTGTCATAGGCAGGTTGTGCTTTGCAGAAATTATTATTTAAAGTAAGTTTCTTCTGTCTTGTCGGAATGTCGTCGGCGATCATTGGCGGCCGTCCGGCATCCGTTTGGATGATACATTATTATAACGTTTATACTAAATATTTAGTATAACAAGAGGGTAATGAAAATGAATCGCGTCGCTACAAATTTGCAGTTGCGACGCGATTCAATTATATCAAATCATGATTTTTGTGGATGAGTGGCCGATGCGGATGATATAGAGCCCCTTGTCGAGATAGAGAGGGGTCGATAGTCCTTCGGGGATTTCTGCCACTTTGACTCCGGCCGATGTATACACTTCGGCATGCGGGTGTGACGGATCGAGCATCAGGCAGTTGTTGCTGATACGGATCATGTCGACCAGCATAGTATCGGGCACACGAAGCGGGAAATCATCTGTGGTCTCGATATGGCGGAAGCGATTCCAGTGGGAGCCTTGCTGATAGATAAGAAGTGCGTTGCTCTCAACCAGCAGTTCGGCATTCGATTCCGTCATGTCGTCAAAAGTATTGATTGTGATGACTGGAGGTACAAGGCCATGCACATAGACTGATCTAAGCGAGGAGCATCCTTCGAAGGCATAGCTGTCGAGAGTGGTCACATCGTTTTCAATTTCGATCCATGTCATGGATGTGCAACCGGCAAATGCGCGGCGTCCGACGTAGTCGATCCCTCGAAGGTAGAGCCATTTCAGGGATGCGAGATTCTCAAAACCGCTGTCGGATATCCGCAGATTATCGGAGTTGAATTCAATCTCTTCCACTGCATCGCAGAGTGCGAATCCGCGTTCTTTGATTTCAGTCAGTGGCGGGAGAGTCAGCGATGTCAGTCGGCGGCATCCTTCGAATGCGTTTTTGCCGATCAGTCGGAGCGATTCGGGGAATTCGATATCTTCGAGCGACGACATGTTTCGGAAGCAGGCCTCCGGAACGGATTCAATCCCCGGGGGGAGAATCAGCGATGTGACGCCTGAACATTCGCTGAAGGCGTAGTCGGTCAGGGTGCCTTGGAAGTCGGAGAGGTCGACCGTGGTCAGCGCGGAGCATCCTGTGAAAGCGCTATTGCCGATTTCTTCAAGTTGGGCTATCGGGAAGTCGACGATGGATGAGCAGTATGCGAAGGCGGCGTCGCCAATTTTCGAGAGAGAGGCGGGCCATAGAGTCGTTGCCAGGGAGGAGCACATCGCGAATGCACGGTCGCCGATCTCTTCGAGCTGTTGATTCCATCTGACATTGTATAGCGACGAGTCGCCATAGAAAGCATAGTCATCGATACGGGTCAGATTCATCGGCAGCGATATCTCAATCAGAGCCGTGCAATTTGCGAAACAATACTCCGGTATACGAGAGATGTCGGTCGGCAGGATGAGGCTTTCAATGCCGGATTGTCGGAAGGCACCGCGTCCGAGGGTGGTCACATTTGAGGGGAGTGTGATAGTTTTGAGTGAAGAGCACCCTTCGAATGCGGAATCGCCGATTGAAGAGATTCCGGCGGGGAGTTCGACAGAAGTCAGCTGTTGGCAATCGGCAAATGCCAGCGGCCCGATTGACGTGACAAAAAAGGTAGAGCCGAACTCGACGCTTTCGGGTATGACGATCGCACCGCTATAGAAAGTATCAGGATCTTCGGCATCTCCCAATGGAGCCACGGCCACTTCGTGTGACATTGATGAGATGATATCGTAAGCGATTCCATCAACGATGAAATCGGCGGCTTTCATTTCGGCCGCCGAGAATAAAGCGACGGCCGAAATGCCAAGAGCCGGTAGTATTTTAAAACTCATTAGTGGTCGTTGGGATATGGATCAAAATCAGTTATTGGTATGGCATGAGCCGGCGCTTTTATTACAAGAGCCGGCGGCCGCTTTTTTACAGCATCCGCCTTCCGCTTTCTGGCAGGCGGCTTCGGCTTGTTTGCATGCGGCCTCATTCTGTTTGCAAGCGGCTTCGGCTTGTTTGCA
>CAMWNT010000062.1 GCA_947175695.1 uncultured Porphyromonadaceae bacterium | reverse complement strand
GCGGCCTCATTCTGTTTGCAAGCGGCTTCGGCTTGTTTGCATGCCGCCTCAGCCTGTTTGCATGCCGCTTCCGCTTCGGGGCTACCGGCCACTACAGCCTCATAGCCGATTTTGGCGAAGGCATTGCGGATGGCTTCCGGAGTGGTCTTAGTGTCGTCGTATTCGATTTCCACCACCTGCAGCTCGAGCTGAGGATTGACCTTTTTGATTCCCTTTTCGAAGCGCATATTGGTCTTTATCTTGTCGACACAGTTCTGGCAGCTCATCGGGGGATTAACTGTATATTCAACGCTGACACGCTCGGCGAGCATGGGCATCACGGAGATAAGGGAGAGAAGAGAGATTGCAGCGATACGTTTCATATGATAGTCGATGATTTATGACGGGCGGTGGTTAAGAAGCGGTCGAATTCAAGTCGATTCCGAGCCACCTCCCTGATGAATAATTCAATATTTGGTGAATGTATATCGGAAGCCGATATAGGCCATCACGCCGTCGAGCGGCGCGTAGACCACAGTGGCGTCGAAGTCGGGTCCCCAGGGATTGGCCGCACCGACCACAGGCGCTTTCTGACGATAATTGGTCAGATTCTCGCCGCCGATATAGATGCTGAAATGGCGGAAGTTGCGCGTAGCCTGGAAATTGAGTGTCGGATATGTCTTGAACTCGGGATTCCATGACTGTCGGCCGTCGGCGAGGGTGAAGGGTGTCGGGAGTCGTCCGCCTCCGGTGATATTGAGAGTGGCGTCAAACTGCCAAATTCCCATCATCGGGGCGTATTCGATTGAAATCAGACCTTTGGATCTTGAGGTCAGCGGTTTGAGCACGAGTCCGCGGCCATAGTCGACTCTGACATCGTTGAATCTGTAGGCGCCGGTCAGTGTGAGATCGTCGAGTATTCCGATGGTGACTTCGGCCTGCAGAGAATGGGAGTAGGATTTCCCGTTGAGATCGCGAAGCAGGAGGGCATGGGGATCGGCGTCGATATCGGCGATCGTCTGATGCAGGAAGTTGGTGAAGTAGTATTCCACGCTCCAGCTTGATTTTCTGCCGAACAGGCGGAAATCACCTCCCGCTCCCCCACCGAAATTCCAGGCCTCCTCCTGATGGAGATTCTCGTCGATCACAATATTTCGCGAAGATGCGAGATATGTGGCGAAGTCGGCAAGCGGCTGGGGCGAGCGATATCCTTTTCCGGCCGATGCATGCAGCGACACATATTCCGAGGGCGTGTAGCGGATATGGCATCGTGGCGTGAACATCGTGCCGTAGAGATTGCTGTGGTCGAGTCGGACTCCCGCCATGGCGATCAGCTTGGAATCGAGATTGAGTGTATACTGGGCGTAGGCTCCCGGAGTCGCTTCGTGGGAGTTGATGCGTGCGGGTGTCAGCAACGCGTCGTGGCTCAGGCGCAGACGCTGGTGATAATTGTCGTAGTTGAAGCTGAGTCCGGCCGAGAGGGCATGGAGCCCTTCGCGCCATTTCCGCTCATACATCAGCGAGGCGTAGAGATTGGTTTGCTCGACGTCGTAGAGTTTTAGTCCGTAGCGCGAGTCTTGATCGTGGAAAGTGCCGGAGAGCATGAGGGCGACATTGCCGTCGTTGTCGGGATCGAAGATATATGCCTGCTTGGCGAAGGCCTCCCATCTGCGCGTGAGGATATTGATCAGATAGGGATCGTCATGTGAAGAAGCGTCCTCCGGAGAGGGTTCATCCGAGGCGTTGTCGTGGGCGTGATGGCCGATCTGGCCGCTGCGGCGTTTTTCGAAGAGGAATCTTCCTCCGGCCTGGAATATATAGGAGTCGGAAAAGTAGGCCCAGCGGTTGAGGAGAGTCAGTTGCGATGTCTTGGGCATGTCGACGAATCCGTCACGGTTCATGTCGTGGGATGCGAAAGCGTTTTCGCCGTGCAAGAGTAGCCCGGAGCTCCAACCATTCCCGAGATGAATATTTCCCGACGCGTTGGCCTCGACCTTGCCGAATTGATCGGCATATGCGTTAAGCTGAAGCGAGGGGTAGGACTGCGGCTTGAGGAATTCGATATTGATCTGGCCGGTGGTGGATTCATATCCGTTTTTGACGGAGCTCGCCCCTTTCGACACTTGGATCGACTGCATCCAGGGCCCCGGAATGTAGCTTAGGCCGTAAGGGGCGGCCGCTCCACGGAGATTGGGGATGTTCTCGGCCAGCATCTGCACGTATTGGCCCGACAGGCCGAGGAGCTTGATCTGACGCGCGCCGGTGGCGGCGTCGGAATAATTGACGTCGACCGAAGGGTTGGTCGTGAAGCTTTCGCCAAGATTGCAGCAGGCTGCGCGTTTGAGTTCGGCCGATGTCATGAGTTCGGAGTTCATCGCTCCCCCTCGAAGTTTGCGCCGGCTGTCGTTGTAGGCGGCCACTACGACTTCATCGAGCATTTCCCAGTCTTCCGGTTCTTCCTCCCCCTCGGCGGATTGTGCGGGCGATGCCGACTGCGCCATTGCCATCGAGAATGGCAATAGCGAGAGTGCTATCGGGGTGATGTATTTCGACACGGCTCCCGGTCGGGCGTCGCGCAGACAATCTTTGAGTGAATGAAAGTTAATGGTTGACACATTTTTTTAACGCAGGTTTGCGGGATTTATTTTTCAGTGAGTGATGGTTGTGGCACCCGATGTTGAGGTATGGGTAAAAAAGAAATGCCCCGCGAGAGATTGCGGGGCATTTCGTTTTTGAAAAGTGTCGGATAGATCAATGGTTTTGGGCGGCTGCAAGTTTTGCCTGACGCTTCTTGACGAGGCGGAATATCCAGATGTAGTAGCCTGTCAGGGGGAGCGACGCGCCGAGCAGAGCGGCGAGCATCCAAAGGATGCGGGTGCAGATGCCTCCGAGGCCGCCGGTGTGGATCGTGTAGATCCAGCCGCGCAGACGGTCGGCTCCGACAACGCTGCTGTAGGGCTTTGTCAATACGGGCATACCGTCGGTTTCGTTATATGAGAATGTGTCGGAGGCGCGAGTGTTGCCGTAGTTGGAGAGGGTGACGCTTGCTTTTTTACCGCTGATGTTGATCTGCGGTGCGTCGGGATATTGCGCGCGAAGATTGTCGAGAATCTTCTGCCAGTTGGTGAAGTCGATCGGACGATCTTCTCCGCGACCTTCACCGCGACCTGCACCGCGACGTCTGCGATCTTCGTCGTGGCCATGACGTCCCCCACCCCCGCGTCGGCCTTCGCCTCTCGACTCGGTGTTGCCTTCAGTGGCGCCGGTCGATTCCGACCGGGTCATGATAGCCGGGGCGGGTGCTTCTGCAGCCATGGCTGTGAAACTGCGGGGTGTATGTTCGACTCCGCACACGGCGTAGAACGCCGAGCGATACCAAGCGAACGACCATGTAAGGCCGGTGAGAGCCATAGCAAGAATGATGACCACGGCCCACATTCCGCCTGCCACGTGCAATCCTTTCCAAATGCCGGGCCAGCCTTTTTTAGTCGAAATGCCGAGCGATTTCCAAAAGCCGACTTTTCTGACGCGCGGAATCCAGATGATGATGCCTGTCAGGAGTGCAATGACGAAAACAAGGGTCGATATGCCGACAAGGAGCTTGCCGACTTTCATGCCGTCGCCGTGGGGATTGGCCGAATCAAGCAGCCAGCGGTGCAGGCCGAACATTGTCGAGAAAAAACCGAGGCGTTCGTATTTCCCGGTGATTTGTCCGCTGTATTGGTCGATGAATACAGAAGCGCGGCGTGGCTTTGAGAGACTGACCTGATAGGTTCGCTCCGGGTCGTTGCTGATATTGACGCCGGTGATAGCGACGCTGTCGGGGAGCTGAGCCTTGACGGTTTCCATGAGCTGAGGGAGCGGAATGGGAGTGCCTGTCGCGGCTACATAATAGACATCGTGGCGGGCAGCTCGGGTGATTTCCTGTTCAAACACGAGCATTGCCCCAGAGAAGCAGACGAGCGTTATGATGATTCCGAAGGGAACGCTCAGCCAGAGGTGGATTTTACGGAAAAATTTCATTTCTGAATTTTGGGATAAGTTGAAAATGAGGTGGGCCTATAGGAAAAATGTTAGCCACATGCAAAAAAATGAATTCATGCCGGATGATTTCCGTCCGGCATGAATTGTCATTTTGAGGATCAATTAGTTTTTCGATTTCATGAATCCGAAGCCTGTCACTTCGGTAGCTTCGATTGTCAGACCCTTGGTGGCTTTGGCTGTAGTCGGGTCGATGCGATAGATAGCGGGATAATCGCTGTCGCAGTTGATGGGGATATAGACGCAGCCGTTTTGGGTGTAGACAGTCTTACCGATGGAAGTGACATCGGCGGGAAGGCCGTCGACATAAGTCAGAGTGCCGGAATTCGCATCGAAGATGGCGAGGTCGGTTGCGGCGAAACCGCTTTCGGTCAGCGGACGGTCGTACATGACCATGAGGAAGTAATTGCCGGTAGCGGGCCAGCAACGCATGAACGAGCGGCCGTTGGCCTGCGCTTCGATGTTGACATAGTAGTTGTCGAATTCGGTTTTTCCGGCGGGGATGCGTGCGACACCGGCGGGGAGTTTTGTCTGCTGCAGGGGATCGGTCATAGTCTTGGCGTAAGAGGAAGAGAAGACATAGATGTCGCCGTTTTCAGCAGCCCAGACAGTCTGATAATACTGCGAGCGGAAGCGTCCGCAGGGAGTTGAGATCTTGTCGGTGTGGGCGATGACGGGGTTGGTCATTGTCTCGTCGGAGTAGATTGCCACCCAGCAATCGTCGGGATACTGAGTGCCTACGAGAGTGTTGGCCTTGTAGCTGCCGCCACCCGATCCGCCGTCGGAGGTGTGTACGAGGCGCTGGTATTCGGGGCCGCGGAGCCACTTGCCGTTGCCGTCGGAGTAGCCATACTGCGAGAGGCCCATGGGGATCGCGCCGCAGAAGATGTGGCCGTTGCTGGGTTCGGCGCCGGAGAGAGTGACATACTCGCCGTTGCCGAGGAGATTCTCCATCGAGTAGCTGCCTGTGGAGGTGTCGTTGGGACGCGAAGTCTCGTTGTTGACGTCGATGAATGTGAAGAGAAGAGTCTGGGGAAGATAGCCGTGGGAATCGGCGAGAGTTGTCGGGCCGTCGCCGGTCGACATTGTGATGATTCCGTTGTCGAGCACGCCATATGAAGAGAAGCGGCTGACAGAGTAGCGCATGTCGCGCTCTTCGACATTGCCGTCCGAGTTGAGCAGATAGCTGCGGGTGGCGCCGTCGTTGCCCTGGTTGTAGGTCAGGGCATAGAGATAGTCATTGCCGAAGTAGACCCACTGGGTCGCGCCCTCGTTGAGGAGTCCGGGAGGAGCGATGCGGCCTTCGTCGAGCGATTCGGCTGTCAGAAGAGCGTAGGTGGTGTTGCCGGATGCGGTCTGCGAAGTTGCGATGACGAATTTGCCGGCGGCTTCAACTGCGGGAGCGTCGTTTTCGTTGCCGCCGTTGTTGGGCTCGGAGTTGTCGTCAGAGCATGAAGCCAGCAGCAGAGCCGGCACAGTCAGGAGGCCAAGGCCTCTCAGAAAGATAGAATTTGAAAGTTTCATAAAAATTTAAAAGATTATTAACTTGATTGCAGCTATTGTCACCACTACTTACCTCGCGGATAGCAGCATGACTCCGGCTGCGGATGAAAATCGATTTTAATTGCCGAAGTAGACTCGGATCTTGCCGAAGAAAGCGCGCCCCGGCTTCTGAAGAGAGAAGTTGTCGTAGAGTTTGGTGTCGGTGAAGTTGCGACATTCAAAGCTGAAGCTGTAGCGGCCGTTGGCGATTGAATAGCTGAGCGTCAGATTGTGGGCAAACTGATTGGGCACCATGAAATCCTCCGCGTTGGAGCCGAGGGCTGCCGTGTAGTAGCAAAACGAATGCGTGAACTGATTGTCGTAGGTCAGAGTCAGCATATTCCCTTTTGCGAAGAGATCATGCCAATAGAAATTCGCATCCATATCGGCAAACATGTAAGGGAGATTCGGCATTCGCTCGCCATAGGCGATGTTGGCAACGGAAGCGCCCATGGCGGTCTTCATGTTGTCGCGCACATTCATCAGAGTGAAGCTGCCTCCGGCGCTGACCCATTTTTGGAATCCGTAGCGCAGCGAAGCCGAGAGTCCTTTGGTCATCACTTTTCCATAGTTGATGTAGGTCGCGGCCGATTTGCCTCCGGTCAGCGCGAGAATATTTCGCTGAATATAGTCGCGGGTGTCGCGGAAGATGAATCCGGCTTCTGCGAAAAGCGAGTGTCCGCCGGGGAATGCGCCGTTATAGCTGAGGTTGAGATTGATGTTGTGGCTCGATTCCGGGCGGAGAGAGATATCTCCGACCTCAAGGTCTTCATCGCCAAACATCTCCTCGATCGTCGGCAGACGATAGGCTTTTTCATACGATCCCTTGAGGAGGAAGCCGTAAGGGAGCATCCATGAAGCGGCGGCTCCATAGCCTAAATAATCGTCGGAGCGTGACAGGAGTTCATACGTGTCTTGCGCGGATCCCGATGCGATAGGGCCCGATACATATTGATGGTATTCCTTGCCGAAGACGGAGATATTGACCGACTGCACGGGCTGAAAGCGATATGAGAGTCCGAAGATGTTTTTGCTCGTGACCTTTGTGAACTCATCCTCCGAAGGAGGCGTTGTCAAAAGATTGACATTCGAACGATTGAATGAATTCAGCACATCGTTTATTGTGAAGAGGTGCTTCTCGCCGAGGCGATAATTGGAAGTCAGCGTACCGCTCCAGTTGTTGTTGTCGGCGCGTGAAAGCTGATATGACTGCTCGCCGGGGGAATTGAGTTTGTCGGTCTGGCCAAGCCAGTTATATCTGACCGACACTGTGTCGACATTGACAGTGGCGTTGCGGTTGTAGTTGGCAGATAAGGCGATGTCGAGGCCGGGAATGAATAGATTTCGCTTGGTGTATTCAAGCGAAGGATTCAGCGAATGGCCGTGACGGTGTTTCTGACCGTAGACGATCTCCTGGCGAACGCCGGTCTGCACTTCCTTATACATATGGGAATAGGTGAACCCGAAGAGCAGTCGGTCGGCCCAGCTTTTGTTGACGAACCCCACTTTGGCCACAACCGCCTCGTTGTGATACGTGTCGTTGAAGCGTCTGACGTGTTCGAGCTTGCGTCGGTTGTAGGCGCCGGTGGCGAAATCCTCTACGGGCGAATCAACCCAATAGTTATTGTCGGAGTAGTTCTGAAAGAGATTGATTTCGTATTTGAACCCGCATGAAAGCGTTTGTCCGAAATTGATGTATGACTTATGGGTATTGAACGATCCATAGCTGTAAGAGGCATCGAGAAACCAGCTGCGCTGACGTTTCGGAGTGACGATGTTGATCACTCCGCCGATGGCGTCGGATCCGAAGCCGACGGGCACAACGCCGCGATAGACTTCGATGCGCTCGGCGAAATTGACCGGGATATTGTTGAGTCCGAACGAGCTTCCGGCTCCCTCCTGAGGCACGCCGTCGATAAACACCTTGACATGCTTGCCGCTGAAGCCGTCCATTGTGACCGACATGTCGGATCCGACGCCACCGCTCTCACGAATCTTCATGCCCGGAGCTTTCGAGAGGGCATCGGAGAGGTTTTTGGTGGTGTTGGCCAATCCTTCGGTGTCGAGGGCTGTCGCATTGAAAGCGGAATTGTTGACTTTGCTGAGCTGATTGCCTGTGACCACCACTTCATCAAGGTCGTGGTCGGATTTTAGCCGGATGTTGATATCGGTTGTTTCGCCTCGACGGAGAGTGATTTCATACTCACCTTTTTTATATCCGACCGAGCTGACCACAAGTTTATATTTGCCCGCGGGGGCCTGCAGACGGAAGTGTCCTTTCTCGTCTGAATAGCATGCGTGGCTTGTGCCTTTGAGATAGACGGTGGCGTAATCGACAGGAGTGCCGTCGTCGGCAGTTACGGTGCCGGCTACAGCGGTCGAGGTCTGACGATGGCCTCGCGAATCATGTCGCGGATTCGAGTCGCGACCATTGTCGGAACGGTGGGCGGCTTGCTTCTCCGGAGGACGGGAAGCTGCCGGCGACTGTGAGGCGGTGAGGACGAGACAAAGCAGAAATGCGATACTTTTCATTCGATGTTGTCGCTCCAGGCAGGGAGCGGCTGTTGGGATTAAGTTATGTTTTAGTTTGGTTGGTTATAATTTGGTTCTGAAATTGGGTTATATTTTGCTCGGATTCGGTTCAGTTGGAGGTGGCGTCGGCCGGGAGGTTCTTCTTCACTCGCTTAGGCATGATGCGTTCATGAAGCGTCTGGAAGAACACGAAGAGGATCGGGAGGATAAGGAGCAGTGCGAGCGTGCCGAAGAGCAAGCCTCCGACTGCGCTGACTCCGACGGATATATTGCCGTTGGCTCCGACGCCATGGGCAAACATCAGCGGGAGCATTCCGATCACCATAGTGGCCGATGTCATTATGATCGGACGGAATCGTGCTTTCGCGGCTTCGATTGCGGCTTCGAATATTCCCATTCCCTCCTTTCGGCGGGCGGTGGCATATTCAGTCATCAGGATCGCAGTCTTGGCCAGGAGTCCGATGAGCATGATGAGTCCGATCTGCATATAGATATTATTCTCCAGCCCCCACCATCTTGCGAAGAGGAAGCATCCGGCTAGGCCGAACGGCACAGCCGCGATGATAGCCAACGGCACAGTCAGGCTCTCATAGAGGGCGCTCAGGATGAGATAGATGAAGGCTATGCAGATTGAGAATACTATTATGGTTGTGTTGCCGCTTCCGGCTTCCTCACGGCTCATGCCTCCGAATTCATAGTCGAATCCGGAGGGGAGATAGGCAGCGGCGGTGGATTTGACTGCATTGATGGCTTCGCCGGAGCTGTAGCCGTCGCCCTGTTCGGCATAGACGGCGATTGCCGGGAAAAGATTGAAGCGTGTGAGCGATTCCGAACCGTAGACGCGCTCGAGCTGCAGATAATTATCGAGCGAGCTCATTGAGCCTGAGGATGTGCGCACATACATGCGTTTCAGCGATTCCGTGTCGAGTCGGGAGTCGGGATTGGCCTGCACCATGACGCGATACATCTTGGTGAAGCGGTTGAGATTCGACGAATAGCTTCCGCCGACATATCCCGAGAGAGCCGACAGCACATCGGCCGGATCAACGCCGTCGCGCATGCATCTGACGGCATCGACATCGACCATATACTGGGGATATTTAGTGTCGAAGGTAGTGTAGGCGCGGGAAATTTCAGGGCGGTTGTTGAGCGAATCGATGAATGTGCGGGTCACTTGCAAGAGCTCGTCGATAGATCGGCCCTCACGGTCTTGGACGTAAAGTTCGAGTCCCGAGCCGGTGCCGTAGCCTGAGATCATGGGAGATTGCGAGGCGCGGATCTGGGCGTCGGCGATTCCGGCTGTAGCCGCGTAGATTTTCTTGATGACGGAATTGATGTCCTCCCCTTTGCCGCCGCGCTCGCTCCAGTCGCGCAGTCGGATATTGAAAGATCCGGCGGAAGCCGACTGGTCGTGGCGCGCGCTTTTGCCGCTCACTCTCGAATAGATGTAGATTTCGGGGATATCCTTGATTGCGTCCTCAATGCGATTCATGATTGAGTCGGTAGCGGCGAGGTTGGTGCCGGGAGCGACCTGCACATTCAGGCTGATTGTGCCCATATCCTCTTGCGGCACAAGGCCTGTCTTGGCGGTCGACATCAGCCACCAGAGTCCGCCGATCGCGAGGGCGATCAAAACGACCACAACCCACTTGACGCGGAACAGGAAGCGAATGCCACCCTGATACGACTCGACAATGTTCTGGAGCGAACGGTCGAACGCATAGTGGAAACGTCTGACGTAGTTGGCCTTTTTCCCTTCGACCGATTTGTTGGGGCGCATCATGATAGCGCTCAGCGCAGGGCAGAGAGTCATGGCATTGATCAGCGATATGCCGACGGCCACAGCCATTGTCAGTCCGAACTGTCGATAGAACACTCCCGATGTTCCCCCCATGAAGCAGACCGGGATAAATACTGCCATAAACACGATGGTCGTGGTGATCAGTGCGGCCGAAAGTCCGCCCATCGCCTTGACGGATGCTTCGTAGGGATCTTTCACTCCTTCCTCGAACTTCGCTTCGACGGCTTCGACCACCACGACGGAGTCGTCGACGACTGTGCCTATGACGAGCACGATGGCGAAGAGCGTCAGCATATTGAGGGTGAACCCTACGGCATAGATGAAGGCGAAGGTGCCGACGAGCGACACGATGATGGATATCGTCGGGATAAGCGTTGTCTTAAGATCATGGAGGAAAAGATAGACCACGAACACCACCAGCACGAGGGCGATGACGAGAGTTTCCACCACTTTGTCGATCGATGCGTCAAGGAAGTCTTTGGTGCTTGAAATGTCTTCTAGCACCATCCCTTTGGGGAGCTTGGCGCGGATATCATCGAGGAGTGCGTCGATGTTGACGATGACTTCGTTGGCGTTGGAGCCGGCGGTCTGGGCGATCATGGCGTTGGCGCCGGGATGTCCGGATGTGGAGCTGAGCATCGCGTAGTTGAGTGCGCCGAGTTCCACTGTCGCCACGTCGCGCAGACGAAGCACATTGCCGTCGGGAAGGGCCTTTATGACCATGTTTTCATAATCCTTGGCATCTTCATATCGGCCGCGGTATTTGAGCACATACTGGAAATTATTGGTCGATTCGCTGCCGAGAGTGCCTGTCGGCGACTCTACGTTCTGCCCGGCCAGCACCTTGTCGATGTCGGCGGGCACGAGTCCGTACATGGCCATTTTAGCCGGATCGAGCCAGATACGCATTGCATAGTCAGCGCCGAAAATATTGACTTCTCCGACGCCGACAATTCTCGAGATCTGCGGCTCGATGTTGATTTTCATGTAGTTGGTGAGGAAGTTGGAGTCGTAGCTTCCATCGGGGCTATAGAGAGTGATTGTCTTTAGAGTGGAGTTCTGGCGCTTTCTGACCGTCACACCGCTCTTGACCACCTCGGCGGGCAAAAGGCCCTGAGCCGAAGCGACACGATTCTGCACATTGACCATCGCCATGTCGCCGTCGGTGCCTTGTTTGAAGTAGACAGTGACTGTTGCGGCTCCGGTGTTGGTGGCGGTCGAAGTCATATACATCATATCCTCGACGCCATTAATCGACTCCTCTAGGGGCACGATGACACTCTTCTGTACTGTCTCGGCGTTGGCGCCGGTGTATGTTGCCGAAACTCTGACTGTCGGGGGTGCAATGTCGGGGAACTGCTCGATCGGGAGATTGAGCAATCCTATGATGCCTATTGTCAGAATCAGCACAGAGATCACTCCGGCGAGAATAGGACGGTCGATAAAAGTCTTTACAGTCATTGATCCGAGACAAATTTTTTTGGTTGATAAGTCGATATACCTCCCATAGGAGCGAGATTGAAAAGATCGCATAAAGCGAAGCCTGTCTCAGATGAATTTGAGTCCAAGTGAAGCTGACTCCCCGCTTTTGCATTTTTCATAGAAGATATTGTCGAACTCGAGCGGCAGGCACTCTAAAAAAGCACGATTCAACAGAGGGTAAATGTACTAACCTAATCCTTGCGTATTCGCATACTTTAAAATAGCCCCTCTGAAGAATCGTACCCTTCCAGATCCCCTAAGGAATCTGAATTTTCACCTGTAGAAACTCCATTAACTTAGAGTTTTTCTGCTTGAGTTCGTAACTTCAACGCAAAGATAAAAGCTTTGTTTGTAACGACAAAGTTTCCGTAACTTCGTTCTGACGAATGTGGCATAATGACTGACGAATGATTGCGCTTTGGGTCGGATAAGGCCTGAAAAGGGCAGCTTGGGGAGGTTAATATCGAATTCCGGGAGCATTTTTATATGTCGGCGGTGCAGGCCGGGAGCGGGTGACGCCGGGAGGGAGTTTTGTCGATCCGCTTCAATTTCGTAATTTTGCAGTGTTATCGCATGCGCGGTGGAGATTGCCGCAAGAAGCGGATATGGCGAATATATGAAGAATATATGAAGAATATAGCGATTTATATTGATCTGGTGTTTTGTCTGATCGTATTGCCATTGATGGCTTTGATTTTCCCGATTGAGAGGTGGGTGTATCATTTCGGTTGGTATGTGGCTTTGTCGGCCGCGTGGCTTTATATATCCTATGTGGTCAATCGGGTCGTCACAGTGCCAATGCTCTTTCGGGGGCGGCGTCAGCAATTGTTGGCGTTGGGTATCATCGTGGCGAGTATCGGAGTCACGTTTCTGCTTTCGAAGATTTCACTTTACACCCCCTCTCCCAGTCGGTTTGACTTCGGCCTTGTGCGTCGCATTCCCTCGCTGCAACCCTACCAGCAGGCCCTTTGGACATCCTTTATGCTTGTGACGGCGTTCAGCTTTGCCGTCGGATTGCTGACACAAGTCAATCAGCAGAGGCAGCATCGGCGCGTTGTCGAAGCTGAGCGCGACCGGGCCGAGATCGAGCTCTACAAGGCGCAGATCAAGCCTCATTTTATGTTTAATATTCTCAATTCGCTATATGGCCTGTTTCTGACGCATAGCCCCAAGGCGCTTGAGTCGTTTGAGAAGTTTATATCGATGATCAGATATATCCATGTCAGTTCGCAGCGTGATTTCATACCTCTTCAAGACGAGGCCGACTACATCCGCCGCTATGTCGAGATCATGGGGTTGCGTCTGACGAGGATGACTACCGTTGATCTTGACATTTCGCTTCGCGGTCGGGCGCCGGAGGTGCCTCCGATGCTGCTTGTGACGTTTGTCGAGAATTGCTTCAAGCATGGCGTGTCGACCGTCGAGGAGAGTGGCATTGAGATCAGCTTGACGCAGGAGGGTAATAATATCCGGTTTTTTACGCGCAACCGCATTTTCCCGGTGAAGCGCATCGGCGAGCATATGGGAATAGCCAACTGCAGAAAGCGTCTGGGGATCATGTATCCCGGACGACATTCGCTCGATATCACCGACGACGGGGAATATTTCACCGTAGAACTCTCGATCGAAGCCGATCAGGCAGTTTCCTGACGGCTCAATCGGCTCGAACTCTTCACGCTTTTTAAAGTGTCGGGGGGTGCCCACTCCCCTGCCGCTTTAACATTTCTCCTTAAAAATTGTCATTTTTACATTTTTTGCGGTTATGACTATAAACCTTTGGCCCGTATATGAGTCAGAGTGATATGCACTCCGGCGAGAGCCATCGGGTGTCACGCTCCTCATAGCAGATAAGAAACGGTTTAAATTTAACACGATTAAAGAAAAGCTGTTTCTTCAGTGAGAATCTGTCATGGTTCCACATAACCCGTTTCTAAAAAACTACCGACAAAATGAGAATGACAGCTGTTGCTATTGACGACGAACCCATAGCCCTGAGCATAATTCAGGAATATTGCAATCAGTATGGCGATTGCGATCTGCATACATTCACTTCGCCAGTAGAGGGGATGCGATGTATAGAAGCGTCGCGGCCTGACATAGTGTTTCTCGATATTGAGATGAATTCCCACAATGGCATCGAATTGGCCCGCGAGTTGCCGAAAGACACGTGTCTGGTATTCACAACGGCTTATTCCGATTATGCCGTCGAGGGCTTCAACGTCAATGCGGTTGATTTCCTTCATAAACCAATCTTCTATCCGCGTTTTGTTCAGGCAATGCGCAAATGCGAGAAGTGGGTGCGGTTGATTCGCGGAGAGAATCGGGAATGCGCTGCCGTCGCCGATCCGGCTCGCGGTCGGGCAGCCGGCACACTCCACGTCAAGGCCGACCACAAGACACAGATCATCAATCTCGACGATATCATATATATCGAAGCGATGGAAAATTATGTCAAGATCTTCCGCCGCAACAACCCGATGCTTGTCACTCAAGTGACGATGAAAGAA
>CAMWNT010000061.1 GCA_947175695.1 uncultured Porphyromonadaceae bacterium | reverse complement strand
TAATATTTGACATTTTTTCGGGGGCCTATTTTCTGAGTATTGCTCATATGTTTAATTATAGTGTTTTTATTTGTTTTTATCTTTTGGTTTGGCGGCGCGCGGCCGGACGCCGCGGGGTCTTATTCGGCGGGAGTCTCGTCGGGACTAAGGATCGTGGTCGATTCCTCTTCTGCCGGCATGTTGTCTTCCTCATCGGAATAGCTGTCGTCGCCGACCGAGCCGTCAGACTCTTCATCGGCGTCGGGATGCTTCAGCTCATATTGCTCGGTCAGCGGCATGACATTGAAATAGAAACCTTTGACAGGCTTCGATATGCGTCGCTTGGAGTCGGCATCCGGCCGAACCGTGATATAGTCGAATCCGTCGGAGGGGAAATCTACCGACACCGGCTCATAGCCGAGCAACTGGATCATATTGTATTCATGCATCGGATAGATGACATAGAAAGCATTCTCCATGTCTTCGCCATTGCCTGTGGATTTGATGGCGCCGAGAATGTTTTCCAGACGATATTCCCAGATTTTAGCTTTCATGGCGTTGCCCATCTCCTGCGAGGCATGCACGAGCACCGACATCTGACGCAGATCGAAAGGATTGTCTTTGAGCGAGAGCTCGGCTGCAAGAGCCAATTCGCGAAGCTGGCGCTTATAGGCTGTGGCTACGCGCTCCTTCTGCTTTTCGGCCTCATGGCCCGAGATGCTGTTGGCCTTGACAAGCTTGTTGAGCGAGTCGGTGACGGCGGTCAGCCGTGCTTTCTGGGCGTTGACAATGGTCAGCAGCGAATCGGTCGTGTCGTTATAGGGCGACGTGCGATAGGGGTCGTAGTCTTCCTGAAAGAGATAGCCGAGATATAGATTGCGATATTGCTCCTGAGTCATGGATGTGTCGTTGCGATTGTAGATATTCATGAGCTTGGGGAAATACATTTCGCTTTTGGGATCGCGCGTGACTCGCGCGATAGTCTCGAAATCCGGTTTCGTGACCGTCACTTTCTTTGTGGTTGTCGTCTTTTTTGCCGGCTCGGCCATGGCTGCCGATGCGCCGCAGAGAAGAAGCGTCGCGATGGCCGCGACGCCACAAATGCGGGTTATATTTTTCTTTATATATCCAATCATCGGATTCATATAAGTTGGTTAAAAGGAATTGAGAAGGGCGATGAGGATGACAGCGGCTATTCCGAGCTGCGCTGTCGTGATCACCACAGGGAAGCCCTTGGCGAGGAGATAGCGGAAAAATCGATGGGAAGGGAGGCGGATTTCCGAGCCGTCGGGGGTGTTGGAGAAGAGGAAAAGGCCGAGGAATGTGCCGACGACAGTCGCTCCGAGCATTATGGCATACAGCGCGTTGAGGCTCGCAGAGAATGTAAAGGCCATTAGCCCGACAGCCATTCCGGCAAGCGATCCGAGAGTCATGTAGCCGACGCCGCGGCTTTGCTGGCGCATGGCCGGATTCTGCACTATGAGGATCAGCGTCATGACAAGAGTGATGCAGAGCCAGGAGATAGTCATTGGCGTGCCGAGCGGCACAATCGTATAGCCGTTCAATCGCGCGAAGCTCACGACGAGCAAAGCGCAATATGAGAGAGCCGGAGCGATGATGATGCGCTTCGGCAGAGCCAGAAAGGCAGCCACCCATAAGAGGCAACTCAATATAATCAAAGGGATCATCATGCTCAGTTAAAAAAACGATTCAGAAATTTTGGGTTGATCGGCGTCGCGGAGGTAGCTCCGGAGCCGGGTGTACGGAACGGCGGAAGCCATTCCGTACTTATAACGCGCCCGACGGCGGGAATATTTGCCCCGGATGACTAAATTTTGTTAAGTCGGGGAAGCGTCTTTCTTCAGCTCCGGATATGCCACACGTGTATGATAGATTGTGGCGAGACGCTTTTTAAACGTATTTTTGATAGTCTCCACATCGGCAAATGAGAGGGGGGATTCTTTCAGCAGGCCGTCGGCGATCTGGCCGTCGATGATTTTATCAACCAGATTGTCGATGTTCTGCTGCGAGTAGTCGCTGAGGCTCCTGGAGGCGGCCTCGACGCTGTCGGCCATCATCAGAATGGCTGTCTCGCGTGAGCGGGGATTGGGACCGGGATATTGGAAGAGGGAGCGGTCGACCGGCCGTCCGTTGCTCTCGTTGACGGCTGTGTTGTAGAAGTATTTGGTGATCCCTTTGCCATGGTGTTCGGCAATGAAATCTTTGATCACTTGCGGGAGTTTTGCTTTGGAGGCGAGGGTCAGGCCGTAGGTGACGTGGGATATGATCTTGCGGGCCGAGGTTTCGGGGGCAAGGCCGGCGTGAGGGTTGACGCCATGCTGGTTCTCGGTGAAGAACACCGGACTTTCCATCTTGCCGATGTCGTGGTAGAGGGCGCCGGTTCTGACGAGCTGCGTGTTGGCGCCGATGGCGCGGGCGGCTTCGGAGGCGATGGTGCTGACCTGCATCGAATGCTGGAATGTGCCGGGAGCCTCTTCGGCGAGCCTGCGCAGCAGAGGATTGTTGATGTCGGAGAGCTCGACGAGTGTCACCATCGAAGTGAAGCCAAACACCTTCTCGATCACGAGGATGAGCACATAGGCAAAGGAAAGTATGAGCGAGTTGAAGAGGAATATCAGCAGCAGGCGGGGAGTGAAGTGTGAGAGATTGCCGTTGGTGGCCAGAGTCAGGGTGAAGTAGGCAAATGAGTAGGCCAGGAATGTGATGGCGGCGGTGCGCAGCAGCTGGCTGCGCTTGGAGAGATGACGGATGCTGAATGTGGCGCACATGCCGGCTGTCAGTTCGAGCACAATGAATTCAAACTGATATGTGGCGATCAGCGCCATGAGCAGCACAGTCGTGATGAGGGAGAAAATAGCTGTGCGCGAATCGAAAAACACCATGACAATCACGGGTATGGCCGAGAATGGCACCACATACAGCATCACCGGATTGTATTCGAGCACAAGTGTGGCGATGGCCGTGAATAGCGTGATGAATGTGATCAGGAATGTCATGTGGCGCAGGTTGTTGTAGAATGTGCTGCGGTAGAGCCATAGGAAGAGATAGAGGAGCACCCAGCAGAGGAGGATATAGAGGGCCTGGCCGATATAGTAGTAGGTGTGCGACGATGTGTTGCTTTGCCGCGAGATCATCATCTCCTGATAGGTGTTGAGGTTGGTGAAGATCTGGCTTGTGATGATTTCGCCGCGGTCGACGATGCGTTGCCCTTTTTTGATCACGCCTAGCGCACCCGTAGCGTTGAGATATTCCTGATTGCGGTATTTCTCGTCAGTGACGGTATCAAGCACGATGTCGGGCACAAGGGCTGCGTTGATCGCCCTGGCCACTCCGGCCGGGAGTTGATGGCGGCTTGTGTTGGTGGCCAGTGCGTAGAGCGAGTCGATGCGGTCGAATGCCTGCTTTTGGGTCAGGAGGTCGTCGCCGTCGAGGGTGTTGACCACCTGATCACTCTCCGAGCTTTGTCGCAGCGCGCGGTATTTCCGGTTGTTGCCGCGGGAGATGTAGTTGTAAAGATCGGGTGAGACGATCCCTTCGGCATACACTTCGGCGAGGAGCCGGGTGAGGATGCGGGCATCGGTCGGAGATGTCTCTTCGGCGATATGTCGCGAGAAGAGCTGGGTGTAGTTGGAGGCCACGCCGTCGAGCTTCTTTGCGAAGGGAATGAAATTGTCGGCGATGCTGTCTTTGATGATGCGAGCCGAAGTCGAGTCGCGCAGGATGGGAGTATCGAAGTCAGCCGTGAGGAGGGGATATTTCCAGGGCTGATTCAATTCGTAGGTATAGCTTTGATGGTCGGCGCGCGGCACGAGCAGCAACACAATCGTCGTGGCGGCTATGAGCAATGCGACGCGGAGGAGGTTGAGTCGTGAGAATATCTTCATTTCAGCGATTGGCGTTGAGTAATTTTGTAGCTTTTGTTATGTCGGGAATTTTTCGGAGCGCCTGGCATAATCTGCGCAGCGGATGGGCCGATAGTGCACTGACAGTCAGTCGGCATTCAAATGTGTCGTCGTGTGAATCGACCGTCATGGAGCGGATCGTGATTCTGGAATTTCGAGTGGCGGCTCCCACGATATCGAGCAGCATTGAATGGCGGTCGCGACCTTCGATGGTGATTGTGGCCGTGATTTCAGGCCGTTGAATCGTATCCGCAGGGGCATTGTCGGTCGGGGCGTTGCGTCGAAGCCAGGCCCGCAGGCGGTTTTGCGCTTTAGCGGTGTGGCAATAGTCGAGCCATCCCGGCCGGGGAGTCTGCGTATGGGATGTGATGATCTCCACCTGGTCGCCCGATTCGAGGGGATGACTCAGCGGCATGAGCCGATGATTGATCTTCCCTGCGACGCAGTGGAGTCCGAGATGGCTGTGGATTTCGAATGCGAGGTCGAGCACAGTCGATCCGGAGGGGAGTGTCATCAGGTCGCCGGCGGGGGTGAAGACATATATTTCGTGGGAGTAGAGGGAGAGTTTGATCGTGTCGAAGAAATCGACGGCGTTGGGTTCGGGATGGGCGAGGATATCTTTGATCGTGTTCATCCACGAATCGAGCTCGCTTTCGGATGATTGCTCTCCGGATTTATATTTCCAGTGGGCAGCATAGCCGAGTTCGGCGATTTCGTCCATTTTGCGCGATCTGATCTGCACTTCGATCCATTTTCCTTCGGGGCCCATTGCAGTCAGATGGAGGGCCCGGTAGCCGTTGGCTTTCGGGGTTGAGGTCCAGTCGCGTAGCCGGTCGGGATGAGTCGGATGGTCGTCGGTGAAGAAAGTGTAGATTTCCCAGCATCGGATTTTTTCGAGTTGGTCGTCGTCGTTTTCGAAAATCACTCTGACGGCGTAGATATCAAACACCTCTTCGAAAGGAACACCCTTCTTCTGCATTTTGTTGAAAATGCTGTAAGCGCTCTTGACTCTGGCCTTGATTTCGTATTTATATCCGGCGGCATCGAGTTTTTTTCTGACGGGCCCTACGAATTCTTCGACGATTCTGCGTCGTTCGGCCTCGCTTTCATTGACTTTGGAGTGGATTTCGCGCCATATCGCGGGGTGTTGGTATCTGAACGCGAGGTCTTCGAGCTCGGTCTTGATTTTGAAAAGTCCGAGTCGGTGGGCGAGCGGAGCGTAGACGTAAAGAGTTTCGTTGGCGATCGCCATCTGCTTTTCGGTGCTGAGGGCGTCGAGGGTGCGCATGTTGTGGAGTCGATCGGCCATTTTGACGATCATGACTCTGACGTCGGTCGACATCGAGAGGAGCAGTTTACGGAAGTTTTCGGCCTGTTGCGAAGGTTCGCGGCCGAGTATGCCTCCGGAGATTTTGGTCAGTCCCTCTACGATCGACGCTATTTTGGGGCCGAAAGCCGCGAGAATGTCTTCGTAGGTGAAGTCGGTGTCTTCGATGACATCATGGAGTAGGGCGGCACATATGGATGTCGACCCGAGCCCGAGCTCGGCGACTACAATCTTCGCGACAGCGATGGGATGAAGGATATATGGCTCGCCACTGCGGCGCTTGACCCCCTTATGGGCCATTCTTGCGAAGCGGAATGCCTTGTGGATGATTTCTGTGCGACGGCGGTGGCAACTTGCGAGATAGCAATCCATTAAGTCGCGGAAGGCTTCGTTGACGGCGATGTCTTCCTTATCCTCTTCGGGAAGAGCGGTCAAGGGGAGTATTTCAGAGTCGGGATTCACAAAAAATAGGAGTATGATGTTCTCAACAACAAATTTAGCAATAAAAAGCGGAACGTCAAAATAGTGGTTGGATATTTTGAGGGGGTGGCGCGGCTGCGCGGGGAAGCAAAAAAAGCCGGGCGTCGTCGCGACGTCCGGCTTTCCCGGCGGAGAGAAGCCTTTTAAAGGCAAGTCTCCACGCATGATAGAAATTACTAATGTATATAACCCAAAATTTAGACAATTCATGTTTTTCTTTCCGGATCGGAGGATGTCGGCTTTGATAGCGAGCGAATCGCGGTGGCGAGAGGTTCTCCATGAGATTCGGGGGCCGTCGCGGCCGCCTTGACTCGAATCCGGGTATCAAAATTAAGCTGGTTGAAGTGAGGGCGGGGAGCGGTTGGTTCCGACGCCCTCTTTTGGCTGAGTATGTTAGAAACGTGGGTGTTAGCCTAAATATTGGTATATGAAAGTTAAATATGGTTGTTGATCATCGTGTGGGGCGGGAGCTATGTCTGCCCCGTCGGCGACGATGGGGAGGAAAAAAAGCGGCTCCCGCCTCAGCAGAGACGGGAGCCGACAGGCGTCGGGACGCTCCCCGCAGGGGGAGGGCCCGGAGAGTTTGCGCGGGATTATTTTGTGACGAGCACTTTGACAGCCTTGTCGCCCGAACGGACCACGTAGAGGCCGGCTTCGATGGCGATTTCGCCCGTGCGGAGCGCAGCGTCGGCATATCGGCGTGCGCCGTCGAGAGAGTAGACTTCCACTCCGGCGGGAGCGTTGGTCACGACGATCGAACCTTTTGCTCCGAATGCGAAGAGCACATCGTCGGCTTCTTCCGGCATCTCGATCTCGTTGACGTCAAGCACAGAGTAGTTGCTGACTACCACATAGGAGTTGGCCGGCACGGTAATAGTTCCTTCGGCGACACTGAATGTCGGGTAGGAGCCGTAGGATTTCGACGCGATGGCATAATCGGAGTCGGATGTCATGGCGAAGGGCACATCGACAGTGGTGGTTGCGGTCAGGCTGGGGTTAATGACGCAGTAGAGCTCTTTGCTTCCGGCTGTCGTGAAGATTGTGCGGGGAGTTGTCAGCGACGCTGCGGATACAAACGAAGTGTAGCTGCTGTCGTCGGAGAAGAGTTCGGGGTTGAGGGTGCGGAGGGCGATCAGCTCGCTATAGCTCTTGTAGAGGCCGTAGTTGTCGGGATCGTCGAGGAGAGCCCAGTTGACGATCTTGGGATCGGTGTTGTTGGAGCCGTCGGTGCCTTTGGTGGTCTGGGCGTTGCCCATTTCGGAGAACATCCAGATCATGTGGGCGCCGGGCACGAGGATCATCTGAGCCGCCGCGCTTCCGAGACGCTGACAAGCCACCTGGTGGTTGTTTTTGACAGTCGAGATGCCGTATTTGATCTGCTTATAGGCGAGGCGCTCTTCGTCGTGGGATTCGAGATAGGCCACAGTGGAGTAGGGGGTGCGGCTGTTCTTGTTGGCCCACATGCGGGCGAGGCTGGAGTTGGAGGCGTAGCCCATAGCATACTGGCAGCCTTCGGTATTTACGTTAGCCCAGTTGAGCATTCCGGTCTCGGCCATTTCGTTCTCTTCCTTAGCGCCGGCGAGGTTTTCGTTGATGAAGTAGGCGTCGGGGTTGATTTCGTTCATGGCGTCCTGGATTGCGCGCATGTTGGCCACGCGGGAAGCGTTGTAGGCGTTTGTGGCGGCTTCGCCGTTGTTGGCGTAGGAGTCGTTGTCGCCGAGGCCTTTGACGAGGTCAAAGCGATATCCGTCGACGTGGTATTCCTCCATCCAGTATTTGACGACGTCTTTCCATTGCTGGCGCACAAGGGGATGACCCTGGTTCCAGTCGTTGAGCACACTGTAGGCGTGGGGGGCGTCGGCGTTATACATCGGGTTGCTGCCGACGGAGAACATCTGATACCAGGGGTGCTGCCAGTCGGTCTGGTTGAACACCATGTCGAGGATCACGGCGATGCCGTTTTCGTGGCATGTATTGATGAATTCCTTGTAGTCGTCGGGAGTGCCGTAGGCTTTGTCGGGGGCGAAGTAGAAGTTGGGGTTGTAGCCCCAGGAGATATTGCCGTTGAATTCGTTGATGGGGAGAAGCTCGATGGCGTTGATGCCGAGTTCTTTGAGATAGGGGATTTTCTCGATGGCCTGGCGCACTGTGCCGTTGCCGTTGGCTTTGCCTTCGGTGCCGGTGAAGTCGCGGAAGAGGAGCTCGTAGATGACGAGATCTTTCTTGTCGGGGGCAATGAAGTCGGAGTCGGTCCAGTCGAAGTCATTGATGTTCTCTTGATAGACGGCGAGCGAAACGTTGCCTATCTGAGTGGGGAAAGCCGGCAGATCGGGATATACATCGGCGGGGATGTATTTGTCGTTGGAGGGGTCGAGGATGAGGCGTGCGTAGGGGTCGCCGACTTTGGTCATTCCGTCGATGAGGAAGTAGTAGAAATACATCTTGTCGGCGTCGAGTCCTTCGACGTTGGTCCAGAAGTAGCGCTGGCCGTCGTAGTCCTGATAGTGGAGCTTGATGGCCTGCGATTCGTCGTAGTCAAACCATGAGCCTACGAGATCCACGGAAGCTTTAGTCGGGGCTGCGATACAGAAGTTGACGCTGCCGTCGGCCCGGCGCACACAACCCATCTGCGGCACTCCGCCGGGATAGTCTTGCTCTTCGGAGCCGTCGACGAGAGTCATCATCACATTCTGAGAAACCTTGTTGCCATCTTTTTCTGCGTTGGCGTAGATGTTGTAGCGTCCGAGTTTGGTGAATGTGTAGGTGAAGTCGAGTTCGGAAGCGTCCGACACTTCGGCTACAGTCTCAAGGTTGATAGTGATCCAGATGCGGTCGGCGGGCTGGTTGGTAGTGACTTTGAAGTCGACAGTGGGGTTGGCCGTGGTGACGGCAGTGCCTTCGACGCTTTTGGTGAAGTCCATTGTGAGGGCAGTGGAGATCACGTCGAGGGTGATATCGCCTCCCGAGGCGGTCTTTCCCTCTTTCGAGCCGGTGGAGTTGCGGAACACGAACACGAGCTTTTCGATCACTTCATTGGCGTTTTTGATTCCGTAGAATGTCTTGATGTCGCCGATGTTGAGTGAATAGAGGTTGGGGCTGACGTAGGTCAGTTTGTATTTAGCCGAGTTGTCGAGCCATTTAGTGGCATATTTCCAGTCGGAGTCGTTGGCAGAGGCCGATGTGACGACTCCGGTGTGGACATACACTGCGGTCGATTCCGGAAGGTTGGCGAGGGCTTTGTTGCCCTGGTCGGCGTGGAAGTAGACAACGACATTTTCGCTGTTGTCGTAGAGAGGCGACGGTTCGGAGGTCACCTGTGCCTTCAGGCCGGGGATGGCAATTGCCAGAAGGGCCAGTAGGGCGGTCAGTTTGAGTTTTAGCATAGTTATGAATTTATTTGATTTCGTTTCGGAAAGTATTTTTGGCGTCTATGGAGCGGAAGTGATTTCAGCCGCTTCCGGGGTTGTTGGCTTCCGGGATTTTCGCTTCCGGGATTTTCAATGTGTACCGTGCGGTTGTTCGGCAAGTCGGCCGGTGGGTCCGGAGGAGCCGGAGTGCGACGTGGAGAGAGCAGAGTGGTTCAGTCGTCGTCGGGGGCGATGTAGGTTGCTTCGCGCATTTCGAGATATTCGTTCCAGAGGGGGTCTTCGGCGGCTTCGATCTTCAGCGGGAGCTGGGGGAGGGGTTCGAGAGCGCGGTTGATGATATTGCGGAAGATATGGAGCGAGCGGGTATAGATGACCCAGTCGCGACATCCGTCGCCGGTGTAGATTCCGGTCAGAATGGCGGCCGTGTCGGTGGCTGTGGTTTTGAGGATGAGGTCGGTGGCCTCTTCCATGAGTCGGGCGTCGGTGTCGTCGGGCATTCCGTTTGCGTCGGCATCGTAGTGCCATGAGAGGGTGACCCGGAAGGGGTATTTGCCGGAAGTCCGGAATTTGTCGACATCATCGCGACCTGTGACGATGATCGTGTTGCCCGATTCGGATTCGGCGGGATAAGTCCAGAATATTTCGGATGGCTTTGCCATAAATGATGTTTGATTGAAAGTTTTTTTGGTGGTGAGCCGGGAGCTGAATCCCGGTGAAAAGAAATTGGATCGAATCAGCTTTGGCGCTGGAATCGGTCGTCGGTCAGAAGCGGGAATTCGAGCACAGGCGAATCGAAGAAGCGTCCGGGGCGGAAGCAATGCACTTTGAAAAACTTCGTCAGATCGAGCTTGCGCATGACCGCCACAGGGTCTTTGATCTCAAATTCCTTGCCTGTCTTGAATGCTATGGCCTGGAATACGACTCTTTCGATGCGGCCGATCGAGGAGTGGTCGAAGCGGGCGAGGTCGATGAGCTCGTTGGGCTGCACGTCGCCCTGATATATGACGCTCCATTCTGAAGCCTCGGGGGCGCGTGCGGCGAGGAAGAATTGGAGGGTATAGTTGGAGTCGTTGACGAGCACACAGTTGAAAGTCGCTTCGGAGAGCTTTTTGATATCTGAGGGCTCGAATGCAAGCGATATTGTCAGTCGGTTGCCGTGAGCGGTCTCGGGTTGCGGAGGAAGAGGGGCCGGAGCCGGCGCGGGAGTGGTGTCTTTGTCGGGGAGGGTCGGGGTGTCGCGCTTCTTTTTCCCTTCGTCGAATGCTTTCTGATTGAACATCAGCTTCGCACCGCCGGCGGGAGGTTCGGCGCCGGCCGGGAGCACGACTACGAGTTCCTTCGTCTGAAACGGCGTCTCGAACCCATTGTCATCGACATATGCTATTTTGCCGTCGACGCGGGTCACTTTGCCCCCTCCGACGGAATTGAGATATCTGACAGTATCGCCTGGCTTGATCATCGTTAAAACTGGCTGCTTTTAAAATGGAGATTAGAATGATAAGAGATAAGAATTGAGATCTTCTCTCAAGAACGGCCTCTATTTAATCGTGTTAAATTTAACCCGTTTATTAGAAATAAGGGGCGCTTATTTCTTAGAGGATTGGCGGCCGTCGCCGTCGGGTTCGGCGGTCTGCGACGCGATCCTGTCGTTGAATTCCTTGTCGACGCTTTCTTCGCGGGCTTCGTAGGCATCGACGATGCGCTGCACGAGAGGATGGCGCACAATGTCTTTCTTTTCGTATTCGATGATACCGATCCCTTTGACTCCGCGCAGGATCCTCAGGGCCTGCATCAGTCCTGACTGTACGGTGCGCGGGAGGTCGATCTGAGTGGCGTCGCCGGTGATGATCATCTTGGCGTTGACTCCGAGGCGGGTCAGAAACATCTTCATCTGATGCTTCGTAGTGTTCTGAGCCTCGTCGAGGATGATGATGGCGTCGTTGAGAGTCCGGCCGCGCATGAATGCGAGGGGAGCGATCTGGATAGTGTCGGCCTCCATATATTCCTTGAGCTTGACGGCGGGGAGCATATCCTCGAGCGCGTCGTAGAGGGGGCGCAGATAGGGGTCGATCTTGTCTTTCATGTCGCCCGGAAGGAAACCGAGTTTCTCGCCGGCTTCGACAGCGGGGCGGGAGAGGATGATCTTTTTGCAGGCGCGGTTTTTAAGGGCGGCCACAGCCAGGGCGATCGCAATATAGGTTTTGCCGGTTCCGGCGGGTCCGAGGGCGAATGTGAGATCGTTTTGCTCGAATGATTTGACCATCCGTGCCTGATTCGGATTGCGAGGAGCGATGGGACGTCCGTTTTGTCCGAAGATGATGACTCCTTCGGCATTGACAGCTTTCGGTGGCTGCCCTTTGACGATGTCGATGATGACTTCGTCGGTCAGCTTATTATATTTTGCAGCATAGGCCTCGATCGCTTTGATCTTGCGTTCGAATTCGGCGGTCTCCGAATCTTCGCCGATCACTTTGATGACGCTGCCACGCGCGGCCATTCGCAATTTCGGGAAGAGATTGCGGATGAGATTGATATTTGAGTTGTTGACGCCATAGAAGGTCTGAGGGTCGATGCCGTCAACGATGACAGTTCTTTCGATCATTTGGATTTGTCGGTGGGTGTTTTGATTGTGGCGTCGCGACTCAGCCTACAGATCCTTCGAGAGTGATCTGGAGGAGCTTCTGGGCTTCGACGGCGAATTCCATCGGAAGTTTGTTCATGACCTCCTTTGCATAGCCGTTGACGATGAGCCCTACGGCTTCTTCCATCGGTATGCCGCGCTGCATGCAGTAGAAGAGTTGCTCTTCGTTGATTTTGGAAGTCGTGGCTTCGTGTTCGGCCACCGACTCGCGGTTGCGGATATCGATATAGGGGAATGTATGGGCTCCGCATCGCGATCCCATCAGCAGGGAGTCGCATTGTGTGAAGTTGCGCGCTCCGGAGGCGTTGCGGTCGATTCTGACGAGGCCGCGATAAGCGTTCTGCGACTCGCCGGCCGAAATGCCTTTGCTGACGATAGTGGAGCGTGTGTTGCGTCCGATATGGATCATCTTTGTGCCGGTGTCGGCCTGCTGATGATTGTTGGTGACTGCGACGCTATAGAATTCGCCGATTGATTCATCCCCTTTGAGGATGCAGGAGGGATATTTCCATGTGATGGCCGATCCGGTCTCGACCTGCGTCCATGAGATTTTGGAGCGGTGGCCGCGGCAGAGTCCGCGTTTTGTGACGAAGTTGTAGATTCCGCCTCGTCCTTCGCGGTCGCCGGCATACCAGTTCTGTACGGTCGAATATTTCACTTCGGCGCGCTCTTCGGCAATGATCTCGACGATTGCGGCATGAAGCTGGTTTTCGTCGCGCATCGGGGCCGTGCAACCTTCGAGATAGCTGACATAGGCATCGTCGTCGGCCACAATGAGCGTGCGCTCGAACTGTCCGGTTCCGGCGGCGTTGATGCGGAAGTAGGTGGAGAGCTCCATCGGGCATCTGACCCCTTTGGGGATGTAGACGAAAGAGCCGTCGGAGAACACAGCCGAGTTGAGGGCGGCGTAGAAGTTGTCGCGATACCCGACCACAGATCCGAGATATTTTCTGACCAGATCGGGATAGTCTTTGACCGCCTCGGAGAAGGAGCAGAAGATCACTCCGAGTTCGGCGAGCTTTTCGCGATGGGTGGTCTTCACGCTGACGGAGTCCATGACGGCGTCGACGGCCACTCCGGCGAGCTGCTTCTGCTCCTGGAGTGAGATGCCGAGTTTATTGAATGTCTCGATGAGTTCCGGATCGACTTCATCGAGGCTTTTCTTAGCTTCTTTTTTCTTGGGCGCGGCATAATAGGAAATCGCCTGGAAGTCGATCTCCGGGATATTGAGATGCGCCCATTCCGGAGGGGTGAGCGTCTGCCAATAGCGGAAGGCGTCGAGTCGGAATTGCAGGAGCCATTCGGGCTCTTCTTTGAGGCGCGAGATGAGTCTGACGGTCTCTTCCGAGAGGCCGGGGGCGACGATATCTGTAGCGATATCGGATGTAAAACCGTATTTATAATCCGAGTTAGTGGCGTTGTCGATCACATGTTTCGACGAAGCCGAATCATTCTGACTTTGCATTTCCATATAAAGTATTACGCAAAGTTACGCAAAATGTTTTGAAACTGAGTATAAACGTGGTGAAAAAACGAAGGATCCCCCCGATTCCGTAATTGGAATCGGGGGGATCCGGTTATGATTGTTGATAAGATTAATCTCTTATGGATTATTTAACAACAGCCTTGTAAGACTTGCCACCCTTAACAACAACGTAGATGCCGTTGGCGGGGTTAGCTACGCGTACACCCTGGAGGTTGTAGTATACGGGAGCTGCGTCTTCGCTTACTTCAACGTCAGCAACGCCGCTGAGGTCGATGAAGTCGGGCACGTAGTTGACGTCGTTGGAGAAAGCGATCCAGTTGCCGTCGAGCGAGAACCAGCAAACACCGTTCCATCCCTCTTCGAGAGTCATGTTTTTGGGGTCGTTGCCGCCGTCGAGCTCAGTCTCAACTTCGAGAAGAAGAGCCTCGGGATAGCCGAAGTTGTATTTAGTCCAGCCGCCGTCTGCAAGTTTGAAAGCATCGCCGGGAGCGATGGCCATGCCTTCGCCGCAAACGAGCTTGAAGTAGTTATCAGCAACCTGCTCGAACATCCACTCTTCGGGAGCGCCCCAGCTGTTCATGTCGCCGCGGAGATAGAGCTTGATGCCACCCTCGGGTTTGGGAGTGTCAGTAGTCATTGTGATAGTGGAGAGGTCGCCTGCTACAACGACTTTCCAGTCGCCTTCCCAGGGGCAGAGGATGTTGGCGTCGCCTGCTACGAGGTCAACAGTCACACCCTGCTCTTCACCGTATTCGCAAGTGAGGGCCGCACCGTTGAAAGTGTCCCAGTCGCCGGCTACAGTGGAGATTTTGAACTGCTGGAGGCCCTTAACTTCGAGCTCGAAGTTGCCATCAACAATAGCGAACTCTGCGGGAGTCTCGGGCGCCCACTGAGCGGGAAGACCACCTTCTTCAGCACCTACTGTGGAGGCACCTGTCATGTAGAGGGCCTGTGCGTTAGCTGAAACGGCTACGAGAGCGGCAGCAGCAAAAGCGAAAAATTTCATCATTTTGAAATAGATTATTGGTTAAACAAATTTATTTAGTTTATTTCGTTTTCGTCGATTTGAATGTCGAGTCTATGAAACCTTGAGGGGCGTTTTGAGCCGATCCTCGTTGACGGCTTTCGCCGCTCCATGAGTTTTTCAGTCACGCTTGATGAGCCTTTTGGATGTCGACCCCCCCCTTGCGCCGCATTCGAGTCGGCGGCGGCAGACCCGAGGGGCCGTCAAGGGCGTT
>CAMWNT010000060.1 GCA_947175695.1 uncultured Porphyromonadaceae bacterium | reverse complement strand
AAAGCCGACTATAACTGGCGCGACCTCATCCTCGCATCGTTCACAATCCGTCGCGACGGCTCTTCAAGATTCGGCCAAAACCACCGCTACGGCACTTTCCCCGCTGCGACTCTCGGCTACCGCATCTCCGAAAACATCAACAAAACCTGGCTCAACGACCTTAAGTTGCGCCTCTCTTGGGGTAAGACCGGCAACCAGGCGATCTCCAACACCGCCCGCTATGCCCTCTATATCGCCGACTACGGCAGCGACCGCGTCACTTCCACTGCCTACGACCTCCTGCTGCAGCAGAGCGGTATCTTCCCCTCCGGCTACTATGCAAGCCAGACAGCCAACCCCAATCTGAAATGGGAGACTACAATCCAGTATAACGCCGGCGTCGACTACAGCATGTTCGCAAGCCGACTCTACGGCACAATCGACGCCTACATCAAGGATGTCAAAGACATGCTCATCAGTCCGGCTTATCTCGGTGCGGTCGGTGAAGGCGGCGCTTCCTGGCTCAACGGCCCCTCGCTCCGCAACTGGGGTATGGAATTCCAGATCGGTTGGCGCGACAACCTCGCCTGCGGTCTCGACTATAAGGTCGGTCTCAACTTCGACTTCTTCCGCAACCGTGTCACCTACCTCCCGACAACCACCACAGGCTCCTATCCCCACACTACGACTCAGAACCTCGTCGAAGCCCGCAAGCCTTACGGCTCGATCGTCGGCTATGTGTTCGACGGACTCTTCCAGTCGACTGAAGAAGTGCTCGCTTCCGGACAGGACAACGCACGCGTTGGCGGCATGAAATATGCCGACCTCGACGGCGACGGCCGCATCACATCGGCCGACCAGACTTGGATCTTCAGCCCCGTGCCCGACCTCTCGTTCGGTCTTAACGTCGAACTCGCCTACAAGAACTTCGACTTCCAGATGTTCTGGCAGGGCATGCTCGGTCAGGATGTCTACAACAACCAGAAATTCCAAAACGATTTCTGGAGCGTCACCGACGCCGGCAGCAACAAGGGTGTGCGTGTGCTCGACGCATGGCTCCCCGTGGTCAACACCGAATCCACAATCCCCATGCTGACAACCAACAACACCGGCGACGAAGGCCGCACCTCCTCCTACTTCGTGGAAAACGGCTCCTACGCCAAGCTCCGTACTCTCCAGATCGGCTACTCGCTCCCGGCTCGCATCCTCGAGAAACTCCGCATGTCGCGTGCAAGAGTATATGTATCCGGTCAGAATCTGCTGACAATCAAGAGTAAGAGCCTTACCTGCACCGACCCTGAGAACCCCGCATGGGCCTATCCTATCCCCACTTCGATCTCCTTTGGCCTGCAGGTTGATTTCTAATCTATCTTAATCACATCTACCACAATGAAATCACTCAAAATATCTTTCGTCGCAGTCGCTGCCACAGCGCTTATGACTTCCTGCAACGACTTCATCGACGTGCCCCCGACAGGTGTTGTTGACGGCGAACTCGCCTACTCTCAGCCTGAAAAAATGGTCACCTCAGCCTATGCCTCTCTCGGCGACTGCTGGTATAGCTATCCCTTCAACCTCTGGCCCTATGGAGACCTCGGATCCGACGACTGCCTTAAAGGCGGCAGCGGAACAACCGACACCGGCTATCACCCGATGGAAATCTGGTCGACGCTGACCTCTACCCCCGGCGAACTCGACGAGCTTTGGTATCGTCTCTACTGCAATATCTCGCGTTGCAACCGTGCCCTCGTATCGCTCGACCAATACGGCGATGAAGTGCTTGGCAGCGAGACTGCAGCCCGCCGTCGCGCCGAAGTCCATTTCCTCCGCGGACACAGCTATTTCAAACTGCTGACAATGTTCCGCCAAATTCCCTGGATCGACGAGAAAGTCTTCTCCAACAATCTCCAGGAAAGCACTCGTAACAACGAGTTCACATACGAAGAACTCTTCGGAAAGGTGATCAATGAGTTCGAACTTGCCTACAACGGCCTTCCCATGGAAGCCCCCGACGGCGGCGGACGCACCAACAAGGTCGTGGCTGCGGCATATCTCGCAAAATGCTACCTCACTCTCGCCTGGGGCGACGGATATGAAGCCACCAACGGCGTCGACTTCATCAACACCGACTATATGAAGAAAGTCGTTGAATACACCGATGTGGTCAAAAACTCGCAATACGGCTATCTCGAAGACTACGGCGATATCTTCCTCCCCGAATACAAAAACAGCAAGGAGTCGGTGTTTGCAGTCCAGACCTCGCAATACACTGAAGACAACACCAAATATGGTCGCGCCAACTGGTCGATCATGCTCAACGGCTGCTGGGGCATGTGGTCGTGCGGTTGGGACTTCCACAAGCCCTCGCAGAACCTCGTCAATGCCTTCAAGACTCAAAACGGTCTGCCGATGTTTGACGACTATGCCGCAGCTGATGAATATCCCGTAGCCGGCGTCGCTACCGCCCAAAAATGGGATCCGCGTCTCTTCCACACTGTCGGTATGCCGTCGTTCCCCTACAAATACGAAGAGGAATACATGATGACCACCGACAACTCCCGAACCCCCAACACCTACGGCTACTTTACTTCGCTCAAGGAAGTGCCTCAGCGCAGCCAGGGCGAAACATTCGAAGGATCATGGCAGGCTTTCGCAACCAACGACTACGTGTTCCGCTTCACCGACGTCATGCTCATGCGTGCTGAAGCTCTCATTGAGCTCGACCGTCTCGAAGAAGCCCGCTCGATCATCAACGATATCCGTCAGCGCGCCGCCAATTCGATCGATAAGCATATCTCCTATGCCGCCGATTTCTGCGAGATCGCCCTCTACCCCTCTTCTTACTTCGCAAGCAAGGATAAAGCTCGCGAGTGTTTGCGTTGGGAGCGCCGCCTCGAAATGGCAATGGAGAGCAGCCGCTATTTCGACCTTCGCCGCTGGGGTATCGCCTCGAAGACGCTCAATCAGTATTTCCAGTATGAATACGAGTCGAGCTACAACGGAGTGCAGTATGGTCAGTATTACAAAGACGCCCACTACACTCCCGGCAAGAACGAGTTCTACCCCATCCCCTACAACCAGCTCTACTATGTGCCCGGATTGTATGTCCAGAATCGCGGGTATAACTAATCCCCTTTCCTCTCTCGACTCTCTCCTCGCACCTCTCTCCTCGACATTTCTAATTATCTTAACCGCATAATCCATCATGAAAAGAATATATGAGGCAGCCATCTGCGCCGGATTGATCTTCGCCGCTACAGCCTGCCAGGACAAGGACTATGAGATAGCTCCCCCGAAGATCGCTCCAATTGAGGCTTCGGCTATCACCGGCCATCTCGACGGCGACAATTATGTGTGGACATGGACCGCTCCCGAAGGCCTTGATATGCTCGTCAATGTCTATAATGGCACAACTCTCGTGATGAGCGAGGTCGTGGCCGGTGATTCGTTTGTCCAGAAGGATGTCGACACCAATATCGACTACACATATGTGTTCAAACTGACTGACGGCACCAACATCTCGTCCGGAATCGTGAAGACTTACACACGTCCGGGAGCTGCCAAAATGACCGGCCTGTCAATGGCGCAGATCGAGAAGGCGGGTGGCTATGACGCTTCCGTCAGCTGGGATGTCAACGAGACGGCAACTTCGGTCAGCATGACCGCCACCAACGGCTCTACACGCACTATCTCGGAGACTTTAGCTCCGTCTCAGACCGAATATCTGATCGAGAACGTAGTGTATGGCGAGGAATGGACGGTCACTCTGACCGCCGTCAATGCCGAGGGTGAATCTCTCCCCGTCAGCACTTCGCTGCGCATCGGCAAAACTGCCATCGGCTTCCTTAGCGTCTACCCCACTCCTGCCGATCTTATTGCCAACGGCGATGACGATGAGGCTTGCGCATGGCTTTGGCTCCATGAGACGTATCCCACAGCAAGCTACGTCTATTTCGGCGATATCGCTTCGACTGCCGATCTCGAGTCTTATCGCGTGCTTTTCTGGATGCGTGACCTTGAGGAAGTCAGCGAGGAGGAAGTGTTCACAATGCCGGCCGTGGTAGAGAATGCGACTCCCTACGTGCGTCAGTGGTATGCCGATGGAGGCAGCCTCTTGCTCTGGAGCCATGCGACTGTATATGTCGGCACTCTCGGACGCCTCGATACGGAGATGCTCCGAACCAACGATCGCACTATCGGCACATCTGCCGGAGGCTTTAACGGCGACACTTGGAATATGGCCGTTTCGCTCAATCCCGGAGGCGCCTTTACCAAAGATCATTCCATGCACCCCATATATCGCGGCATGACAACGATCTCCAACGATCGCTGCAAGCTCATCCCATTCAAGGGTCCGGGTTGGACTGAAGACCACAACTGTCTCTTCTTCAACATCCCCGCCGCACTGACCGGCCTTGGCAATCAGTCGGAAGCTTGCTATAATGCTCTGACTCAGGTCTACGGCATCTATCCTCTCGGCACATGGGATTCTCAGATCGATTACGTATCGCAGCTCAATGTCTGGGAGGCCCAGCCGGGCAACACTGAGTTCCAAGGCACAATCCTTTGCATCGGTAACGGTGGCTGCGAGTTCTCGCTCAAGAATGCCGACGGCACTCCTGATATCAGTGCCCATCCCTCCAACAATGAGTATCAGGACAATGTGCTTCGCCTTGCGGCCAACTCGCTTGAGTATCTGAAGACTCGTTGATCAGAAGCTATCCTACGTGATTCCTCTTGCGGCGCGTGAGTCGAGTGGAATCAACTGAAATTAATGCGACGCGCCCCGCAGCCGATCGGCTGCGGGGCGCGTCTGCGTTTGGATCGGCTTTGAGCCGATCGCTAAGTATTCGGATTATGGGAGCTTTGTGAGGACTGTGAGCACTGTGAGGACTGTGAGCACTGGGAGCACTGTGAGCACTGGGAGCACTGTGAGGACTGAGAGCTTTGGGAGGGATGGGAGCTTTGTGAGGGCCGGGCATTCAAGGCGTTGCGGCGGAGTCCGTCGAGCTTGGCGCGTTTGATGGCGCTCCCTTTGAAGAGGCATGAGAAGGAGGGTTGGTCGAGAGCGAGAATGTCGGTGGCGGTCAGACGTGCGACTTCGGGACGCGGCAGGAATTCGGCGACGGTTGTGGCTGCGGCTCCGGCGTTGAGCGGACAGCAGTGCTGACAGCGGTCGCAGCCGTAGAGGGAATCGCGTCCGGCGGGAAGGCGCATGACGTCGCTCCCTGTCGGATCCCATTCGCCACGATGTTCGATCGTCAGATAACTGATGCAGCGGCGTGCGTCGACCGTGCCGTCCGATTGCAACGCGCCCCCGGGGCAGCTGCGCCGACATCGCCCGCAATGCGTGCATTCATATTCGGCGAGCATCCGCGGTGTGATAGCCTCTACCCTGCCGTCGATATTCCGTAGCGCCGGCTCGGCGGGAAATTCCACCGTCGACAGCACTTCGGCAAGGAATACGCGTGTGCCGCATCCGGGCACACTGATCAGCCCGTTGTCGCATCGGCGGCCGATGCCGCAGCGTTCGGCCCAGAGGCGCTCGAAAATCGGTGCGGAGTCGACGCAGATTCGATATTCCCCGCCGGTATGGCTCTGCAAGGCCTCTACGGCCTCTCTGAGCCGCTTCTTGACCACGTCGTGATAGTCGCTTCCCAAAGAATAATCCGCGAGCTTAGATCGCAAATTTTCGGGATTTTCCGGAGGCGTATAGTTGAAAGCTATGCTGACAATCGACTTCGCGCCGTCGAGAAGCAGGCTCGGATCGCGGCGTATCGGCTGATGATTGTGGAGATAATTCATTCCCGCCGCGTTCCCTTCAGCGAGCCATGCGGCATAGGAATCCATCAAAGCCGGAGGAGTCGGAGCGATCGAAGCCATTCCGGCGGCCGTCGCCCCGACGGGTTCGGAAAGGAAGATTTCAAGCATAGGGAGATGTGATGTGTGTGCGTGCGCGACGAGCCTTATTTCCTGCCGAAATCGGCCGGGATTTCCCCCCAGCGGGGAGTATCCCATTTAAGGATCGGCTGGGAATATGAATTCGTGTTGAGCCATTGCATGGCGCGGTGAAGCAGTTCGAAGAGCTTGGTGTTGGAGGCGTTGGGGGTCAGAGTGGTCTTTATTTGGCGCCGTCTGACCCACGCCATGCCCGACACGGAGTCGGAGTATATAGGCAGGCTGACCCCCATCTGTTTCTGGAGCGCGAGTGCGTGGACAATGGCCAGGAATTCACCGAGATTGTTGGTGCCCCCCTGGAGCGGGCCGATGCGGAAAAGTTCGCGTCCCGACATCAGTTCGACGCCGCGATATTCCACCGGGCCCGGATTGCCGGCGCAGGCCGCGTCGACGGCCCATGCGCGGAGATCGACCTCGGGATTGTCCATATAATGCGCGTGCTCACCGCGCCCGGCCCGTTTCGACTTGCGGTCGCGGCTGTGGCCGGCTTCGGTGATGAGGTTGAAGAGTTCGGAGGAGTCTTTGGCGGCCGCCCCTTTGCGATAGGCGTCGGCGGCGGCCTGAGGGGAATTGTAGCTTTTGTAGATCGCGTTGGGAAAGTTGGTGATCTGCAGCTTGCAGTCGTCCCAATTGTCGTAGACGCCGGGATGATGTCCGGCCCAGACCACATAGAATTTGCCCATAGAGATTTTGAAATGTCGGGGGGGTGTCGGGATTAGATAGCGTCAGATGATCTCTTCACGCAGATGATATGTGTCGCGGAGGCGTTCGAAGGCTTCCGGCTCGGCGCGCATCATGGCGTCGTCGGCCATGATGTCGTAGGATTCGATGATTGTCTCGCGGTCGAGCCGTGCGGGGGGTGTATAGGGTCCGGTCAGATCGGATTTGGGAAGCTCGATATTGAAGTGGCGTTCGAGGCCTTCGAGACATGCGTAGGTGGCGCGCTCTTTCCCTTGTCGGGAGTAGCCGGCGATGTGGAAGGTCGCGATATCGGCCATTTGGAGAGATTCGGGCGATATGGCCGGCTCGCCTTCCCATGTGTCGAGGGCGACGCGGAGCGACTTCTCCCCTTTCAGTCGGCGCAGCGCGGCTTCGTCGACCACTCCGCCGCGAGCGGCGTTGATCAGTATGGCGCCGTCGCGAAGCTTGCCGAGAGCCTCTTCGGATGCGAGATGGAATGTCGGATGATCCACGCCCGACTCGGGGCGTGTCAGCGGAGTGTGAAACGTGACGGCGTCGGCTTCGGCCATGAGTCGGTCGAGCGGAAGGTAGTCTTCGTCGGTCAGTCCCTGCTCTTGGCGCGGCGGGTCGCTGACGATCACGCGGCATCCGAGACGTCGGCCCCATTCGGCCACAACGCTTCCGATGTTGCCTTTGCCGACAAGACCGAGGGTCTGAGTCTTCGGGTCAAAACCGAGTTCATAGAGCGCGCGCCACACGTATTGGGCCACTGCCGGAGCGTTGCAACCCGGCGCGTTGCGCCAGTCGATCCCTTTGGCGTCGAGATACGGGATGTCGAAATGGTCGGTGCCGATTGTGGCAGTTGCGAGATATTCCACTTTGGAGCCGTCGAGGAGTCGGGCGTCGCAGCGGGTGCGCGTCCTGACAAGGAGTGCATCGGCATCGCCGACGGCTTGAGCGTCGATATCGGCCGGGGCGAGCCGGCGGAGATCGCACACTCCATCGAATCGATGGTCAAGGAATGGGATCGCCTTGTCGGCGACTATAAGGGGAAGAATATTGGATTTCACGTGATTTCGGAAAAATGTCGGGATCCGGATGCGTTCGGCGCCGTGAGAGGGCGTCGCCCACACTTCAGCCGACGTAGGAGTAATAGACGAAGGAGAGCGAAAGAAGCACAATGGCGAGCTGGATAAGCCAGAATGTCAGTCCGACGCGGCGTATGTCGCGGAGAGTGAAGAGATTGGCGAGCTGTATGGCTATCCAGACATTCATCACTCCGAGATAGGCCGGGATGTTGTCGATGTCGAAGGCCATGGCCAGAGCGGAGATTGTGCCGAATATGTTGATGACCATTATTGAGCGGCGCACACGCGTATTGCCCGAGTAGATGATCATGCGGTTGTAGAGGCTCAGCATCCAGCCGAGGAACGCGATCACTCCGATGATGATTATCGGCGGGAGCATCGCGGGAGCGATCCCGCCGGAGAATATCATGTGGGGCATTGGGAGCCGCATGGCGAGTGGATCGATCAGTCCCAGTCCGATGCCTACCCAGTAAGGGGAGATGATTCCCAGTCCGAAGGCTATGAATTCCTTGGGGCGCATGATCTCCATGACGAAGCAGCTCAGGAAAAGCGCCAGGGCGAGAGGGATGAATGCGTATTCAAACATCGATCCGACCGATAGGCATGTGGCCGCGAAGAATACTGGGCGTGTGGCGTTGCGCGAGCGGAATGTGTTGAACACCGTCGCCAGGGATGTCAGCACGAGCAGCAGCACAATCGGCGTGCCGACGAAGTGGCTTCCGGTCGGGAGCGAGGCGAACGACAGGGGGAGGAAAAAGGCGGCTCCGAGGGGCTGGCCGGTGCGGATTAGGCTGAATTGCTTATTGATGAAATAGACGAATCCGCCGCATATGAATGTCAGGGCGACATTGATGATTTCGCCCCAAAGGGGGAGGATCGGCCAAAGATTCGGCGAGGGGAGAGCTATTCCGCAATTTCCGGGGGCGTAGATCGGGAGCGGCAGCCAGACTCCGAGCAGAGCCATTAGGGCGCACACGAGCAGGATGCCCGTCATTCCGGATGGATAGAGTATACGTCGGTTCATTCTGGATGTGGGGTCGCGGGTGAAGTTGGCGATCGTGGGTTATTGGCGGTCGGAGTCGGGGGCGGTCCGGCCGATATCGCTGCGGAATTCGATCCCGACAGCTCTTTCGGCGCCCGACATGAGGGCCGCGCGGATATCGGCATAGGCGCGGTCGGCGGCTTGCGCCACATCGGGGGCCATGCCGCAGATTGTCGTGACGCGCCGGCCGTCGCGCATGACGACCACAGCGGCCGAGGCCATGGGGGAGACCTCAATGCGTTTGATGCCTATAGTGCTGTCGGCGATCCCTTCGAGCACTTCTACAAAATCGCTGTCAAGGCGCGGGAGCACGGCTTGCGTCTCGGGGTCGCCGAGCCGCACGTTGTATTCGATAAGGATCGGCTCGCCTTCGATGTTCATAATGCCGAGATAGAGGAATCCGCGATAGGGGATATCTCTGTCTTTTAATCCCTTGAGGGTCGGGATGATGATGCGCTTTTCGACTTTCCCCATGAAGTCGGCGTCGGCGAATTCCACAGGCGAATAAGCGCCCATGCCGCGAGTGTTGGGGCCGCGGTCGCCGTCGTAGCGGCGTTTGTAGTCGCGGGCCGGGGGGAGGATAAGATAATCTTCGCCGTCGGTGGCGATTATGATGCTGCATTCGGGGCCTTCGACATATTCCTCGACGATCACTTTCTCGGAGGCCTCGCCGAAAAGACCGTTGATCATTTCCTCAAGCGTGTCTTTGGCTTCGGATAGTTCGGGAGTGATGACCACCCCTTTGCCCTCGGCGAGTCCGTCGGCCTTCAGGACGTAAGGCCCGGGGAGTGATTCGAGGAAACTGAGTCCTTCATGCAGAGTCTCTTTGTCGACGGGCATGAATCTCGGGGAGGGTATACCCTCCTCGGCCATGAATTCCTTTGCGAATTCTTTGCTCCCTTCGAGGCGGGCGGCAATAGCGGCGGGGGCTATGACGCGGGTCGACGGGGCGAGCGGATTGCTATCGATGGCGTCGGCGAGGCCGTCGACGATAGGCTTTTCGGGCCCGGGGAGCAGGATATGGATATCGTTTTGTCCGCAGAAGCGTGCGATTTCCTCAAAATCCATCGAATTGAAATCGGCGTAATGAGCGCCGGGCACATCGCGGAGCTGCATGAAGAGTCTGCCGCAGCGTTCGGAGCGGAGCAGATTTCTTGCGAGCGCTCTTTCGCGCCCCCCTGTGCCTAAAAGAAGGATGTTAAGTAGTTGCTGCATCTGGATTAAATAGCGGAGAGTGAGCTTGAAAGTTCGTTCAGGAGGGGAGAGCCGACGCTCTCCCCTCCCGGCGACTTATTGGTTTTCGGCTTCAGAATCTTTTTTCGGCTTTCGGCTGCGCATATACACCGGATTGGAGAGAGCCGTTGCATCTTCGCCCAGGCGGGGTCCGCGGTCGTGGATCTGGCGCGGAGCGTCGTTGCGTTCGGGGCGGTTGCTGCGGAATGTCTTTCCGGCGGGGCGGAATTCGCCGTTGGCTCCTTCGCGACGGTCGTTGCGGCTGTAGCCTCCGCGGTCGTTGTTGCGGTTGTAGCCGTTGTCGCGGCGGTCGTTGCGGCTGTAGCCGTTGCGGTCGTTGTTGCGGCTGTAGCCGTTGTCGCGACGTTCGAAATTGCGGTCGTTGTCGCGACGGCCGTAGCCGTTGTCGCGACGTTCGTAGCCGTTGTCGCGACGTTCATAGCCGTTGTCGCGACGTTCGTAGCCGTTGTCGCGTCGGCCATAGCTTTCCCGGCGATAGTTGTCGCGGTCATATCCTCCGTTGTCGCGGCGGTCGAAGCCGCGGTCGTTGTCGCGGCGGCCGGAATATTTTTGGTCGCGCGATTTGTGGAAAGGTTTTTTCTGGAAAGCGCGAGTCTCTTCTTCCCATTCGGCGTCGGAGACGCGATGTGTGTGGCGGCGTTGGGGCGTCTGAAGATCAGTGTTTTTGACCGATCCTCCTTCAGCGCGGAAGTCGTTGTATTTGCCGCTGAAGAGCACATATTCTCTGAGCGAGCATTCAAGCGAGCCGTTGAGGATCGGATATTTGACGCTGGGCTTGAGATTGATGGCCGAGAAATGCTCTTCGGCATAGCCGAGAATCCATGCGTTCCAGCCCTGGAAATGGAATTTGAGAGTGTCGCCGAGCTGGCGGTAGAGGGTTTCCATGTCGGCCGGGCGGAGGCGTTCGCCGTAGGGAGGGTTGGTGATGAGGGTCCCGCCGGGAGTTTCGTTCTCGTCCCATTCCTGCATCGGGCGGCAGACGATCGAGATGTTCTGTTCGAGGCGGGCGGCCTTGATGTTGCGGCGTGCGATGCGGACAGCCTCGGGATCTTTGTCGCCGCAGAGGATGCGGCATGTGATGTCGCGTTCGGCCGAGTCGTCGTTATAGAGGCTTTCAAAGAGATCGGAGTCGAAATCGCGCCATTTTTCGAATGCGAAGCTTTCGCGATAGATGCCGGGGTTGATATTGCCGGCGATCAGTGCGGCTTCAATGGGGAAAGTGCCTGAGCCGCACATCGGGTCGGCGAAGTCGGTCTCGCCGTGCCATCCTGTCAGCATGATGATTCCGGCTGCGAGCACCTCGTTGATCGGGGCTTCGGTCTGTTCGACGCGATAGCCACGTTTGTTGAGGGGTTCGCCGGAGGAATCGAGCGAGATAGTCACACGATTGTCGATGATATGCACATTGAGCTGCACATCGGCGTTTTCAAGGCGAATCGACGGGCGCGCGCCGCAGAGGTCGCGGAAATGGTCGGCGATGCCGTCTTTTACGCGATAAGTGACAAATTTCGAGTGGGTGAAGTCGGCTGAATTGACTGTTGAATCCACTGAGAATGTGGATTTTTCAGTCATGTAGTCTTCCCAATTGAAATCGCGCACGAAGTCATAGAGTTCATCGGGGTCGTTGGCCGTGAATTTGGTGATAGGCTTCAGGATTCTGAGGGCGGTTCGGCAGCAGAGATTGGCTTTGTACATAAGTTCGAGGTCGCCGTCGAACGACACCATTCGTGTGCCTGTCTCCACGTTTTCGGCTCCGAGAGCGATAAGCTCGTCGCGGAGCACTTCTTCCAGACCCTGAAAGGTCTTGGCCACCATACGGTAAGTATTTTCCATCTTTTTGTGGATGAATGAGTAATAGTTATAAAAACCGGGTCAGCGCCCCGAGGCGCGTGAGCGGGTTGGAAATGTATCGGGTTGTTTGTTTTGTCAGAATGATATTCGGTTGGAGGAGTCGGAGTTTGCCCGCGGGGTTTCGGGGTTGATTTCGGCGCGGGGGGCGGCGCCGGGCTGTGAGATGCGGGCGAGCTCTTCGTTGAAGCGCGGGTCGCGGTTGTAGGTCGGGGTGCGTTCGAGCATCGCGATTACCTCGTGGTCGTCGAATTGCGAGGGCAGAAGCACTGCATATTTGATTTTGGCGGCGTCGCGGAGCTGCTTTGTGAGCTTTTCGGTGCCGTAGACTTCTTCCATCTGCTGCTTTCCGGCGGCGTTGCGCTGTTCGGTAGCGGCTTTTTCATCGGGTTCGCTCTTGAACACGATCTCCTCCCCTTTCTCCTTTTCGCGGAGGGTGACATCGAATCCGGAGGCGAGAATAGTGACTTTGACGTTATCGCCCATTTCGGGGTTGTCGCCGATGCCCCATTTGACGTCGATGCTTTTGGGGAGGTTGGCGGTGAACTGGGTGATTTCGTTGATTTCCTCCGCGCGAAGGGGATTTTTGGATTCCCGGGAGCAGACGAATTTGAAGAGGAGTCGCTTTGAGGTGTTGATGTCGTGGGTTTTGAGGAGCGGGGAGTGGAGGGCGTTGTGGATGGCCTGTGAGATGCGGTGTTCGCCTTCTCCGTAGGCAGTCGAGATGATGGCCGTGCCCGAGTCTTTGAGGATAGTCTTGACGTCTTGGAAGTCGACGTTGATATAGCAGTTTTCGGAGATGATTTCCGAGATCGAGCGGGCGGCGTTGGCCAGGGTGTCGTCGGCGCGTTCGAAGGCGTTGAAGAAGTTGAGGTCTTTGTAGAGGTCGATGAGGTTTTCGTTGTTGATGACGAGGAGCGCATCGACATGTTTCTTCATTTCGGCGGCGCCTTCCAGGGCTTTGAGAATCTTCTTTTCCCCCTCGAATAGGAATGGGACTGTGACGATTGCGATTGTCAGCAGTCCGGCTTCTTTGGCGAGGCGGGCCACAACGGGGCCGGCGCCGGTGCCGGTGCCGCCGCCCATGCCGGCGGTGATGAACACCATCTCGGTGTGGTCGTCGAAGAGCTTCTTGATATCTTCGGCGCTTGCTTCGGCGCATTGGCGTCCGACTTCGGGCAGATTGCCAGCTCCGCGGCCGTGGGTGATTTCAGGGCCGAGGATAAGTTTATAGGGCACGGGTGATTTGCTGAGCGCCTGCTCGTCGGTGTTGCAGACCACGAAGTTGACATTCGGGATATTCTGCTTGAACATGTAGTTGACGGCGTTGCCGCCGCCGCCTCCGACACCGATCACTTTGATGATATCTTGATTGGAATCGCTCAGAAAACCGGAAGTTTCATTTATATTGAGATTTTCATCCATAGTGGTAGCGTTTTATTCGAGGAGCCCGGAGTCGTCGTCATCCTCGGGATTTCGGAATAGCCCTGCGAGGCCGAGTTTGATTTTGGAGATGATTTTGTTTGACCCCGATTCCGCTTTTCGGGCGGGGCGTTCGCGGGGTTCTTCGGGCTCGTTGGCTTCGCCGATTGCCGGGAGCTCTTCCTTGGCCGGCGTCTCGAGACATGAGGCGGAGGTCAGAGTGGCTCCGGCATAGAGCACACTGGCCACTTCGACGATTTCCGAGCTCGGGCCTTTGACATCCTCGAGATGAACATATGAGGGGAGGCGTCCGAGCTTGACGGGGAGTCCGCCGAGCCGGAGGGATATGAGGTCGGTCATGCCGTTGAGCTTGGCTCCGCCTCCGATGCATACGATGCCTCCGGGGAGGTCTTTTTCCTTGAGTCCGGCGTAAGATATCTGCTCCACAATGTTGGCGACAATCTCTTCAGAGCGCGCCACGACAAGATTTCCGACTTCGGCGATCTTGATTCCGCTGAGGTTGAGGCTGGAGGGATTTTCGGGAGCGATGGCGTTGCCGAGAGTCATTTTGAGCTCTTCGGCTTTTTCTTCAAGCAGTGTGAGGGAGGTTATGTCGCGGGTGATGTTGCGGCCTCCGAAGGGGAGAGTGGCGAAGTAGTTGAGGGCGCCGTTGCGATAGATGGTGACGGTAGTGGTCTCGGCCCCTATGTCGACGAGCATGCATCCGAGGCGTTTCTCTTCAGTAGAGAGGATGAGATGGCCGGCGGCGAGGGGAGTGACCACAAATCCGGCGATGTCGATGCCGAGTTTGTCTTTGACGGCGCGAGTGATATTGCGTTTGAGCTCCGGGCGGCACACGATGATATCGTAGTTGGCCTGGATTTCATTGCCGATGACCCCCTTGGGCGATGCTGTCTCGAGCTTTCCGATCTTGTATTTGCGGGCTACGGCGTCGACCACTTCGAGCGAAGAGTCGATTGATACGTTGAACGCGTCCTTTCGGAGTCGGGCGAGGATTTCTTCGGATATTTCAGTGTCTTCAGGCAGGCTGATTCTGACGTTTGTGGGGATGCTGCGCAAAGAGCGGCCGCTGAGGCCGATGAAGAGCCTGGAGATGCGGCGTGGGGAGATCGAGGGCTTGTGTTCGAGTTTCTCAAGGATGCGTGCGATCCGCATTGAAGTCTCTTCCAGATTCTGGATGACTCCGTAGCGCACGCTTTCCACGCATTTCTCCTGCTCCACAGCGATGATGTCGACCTGGCCGGCGCCATGCACACGGCCTACGACTCCGATGATCTTGGAGCTGCTTATCTCTATTGCGGCGACGTAACGTTCCATCTTATGTATTAGTCGTAAAGTAGCTTGATTTGGGATTCATTGTCCCGGTTGTCTTGGCCGGGGAGGGTTGGGAGAGGGGTTACACTGCGGGGCGC
>CAMWNT010000059.1 GCA_947175695.1 uncultured Porphyromonadaceae bacterium | reverse complement strand
ATCGTCATCCATCTCTCCAACTACGTATATAACCATATTATAATGAAAACATTTGAAGAATTGGGAGTAGCTCCCGAGCTGCTCAAAGCCATACAAGAACTCGGTTTTGAAAATCCGATGCCCATCCAGGAGATGGTCATTCCCCATCTCCTTAGCGAAGACGGCGATGTAGTCGGACTCGCTCAGACCGGCACCGGCAAAACCGCCGCCTTCGGGCTCCCCGTGCTCCAGCGCATCAACCCCGACAGCGAAGCCGCTCAGGCACTCATCATCGCCCCGACGCGCGAACTCTGTCTGCAGATCGCCGGCGACCTCGCCGACTTCTCAAAATATCAGGAGCGCATCCGCATCCTCCCCGTCTACGGCGGATCAAGCATCGAATCGCAGATCCGCAGCCTCCGCAAAGGGGTGCAGGTCATCGTCGCCACTCCGGGCCGACTGATCGACCTCATCAAACGCGGTGAAGTCAAGCTCGACGACGTGCACACCGTCATACTCGACGAAGCCGACGAAATGCTCAACATGGGATTCCTCGACGACATCAACGAGATACTCTCGCATGTGCCCGACGACCGCAAAATGCTCATGTTCTCCGCCACAATGCCCCGCGAAATCGCCAACATCTCGAAGCGATTCATGAAAGACCCGGTGGAATTTGTGGCCGGCAACAAGAATGAAGGGTCCAACAATGTCAAGCACATCTACTACATGGTCAAGGCCCACGACAAATATCTCGCCCTCAAGCGTGTGGCCGACAACAATCCCGACATCTACGGCATCATCTTCTGCCGCACGCGAAAAGAGACCCAGGAGATCGCCGACAAGCTCATCGCCGACGGATACAACGCCGACTGCCTCCACGGCGACCTCTCGCAACAGCAGCGCGACCTGGCGATGAAGAAATTCCGCGACCATGTCACCCAGCTCCTCGTGGCCACCGACGTCGCCGCACGCGGCCTTGATGTCGACGACCTCACACACGTCATCAACTACGGGCTGCCCGACGATGTCGCCGTCTACACCCACCGCTCCGGCCGAACCGGCCGCGCCAACAAGACCGGCGTCTCTGTGGCCATCATCCACTCCCGCGAGAAACACCGCCTCCGCGAGATCGAAAAAATCATCGGCAAGGAATTCGAATATCGAAAAGTGCCCACCCCCGAGCACATCATCGAAAAACAGCTCTACAACCTCGCCGACCGCCTCGAACGCGTCGAAGTCAACGAGCAGGAGATCGACAAATATCTTCCCGGAGTCAGAAAAAAACTCGAATGGCTCACTGAAGAAGACCTTCTCAAACGCGTCCTCTCGCTCGAATTCAACCGCCTGCTCAACTACTATCGCAACATGCCCGACATCGACCTCAACGACGCCGGGAAAGGGAGCGGCCGCAAGGATAAATCCGAACGCGGCGAACGAGGGGGCCGACGCGAAAAGGGCGACAAAGACCGCCGCACCGCCCCGGAAGGAATGGAGCGCCTGATGGTCAACATCGGCAAGGCTCAGGGATTCTTCCCCGGCAATCTGATGGAGCTCGTCAACCGATCGGTCAACGGCCCCAAGCCCGAAATCGGCCGAATCGACCTGCTCCCCGACTATACCCTCTTCGATGTGCGCAAAGACGACGCCCGACGCATCCTCAGCGCGATGAAAAACGCCGATTTCTACGGCCAGAACGTTCGCGCCGAAATCGCCACCGACCGCGACTACACACGTGAGGCCCGCGACCGACGCGAAAAGCAGCGCCGCAAAGCCGAAAAAAACGCCGCCGCGAAAGAGGCTCCCGCCGCAAAACGCCTCCGCAAAGAGGCCAAGAAAGGGGCTAAGAAGCCCGAAGGTGGAAAATCGAAAGGGCAGCGACCCGAATATAATGGCAATTACGACATTTTTATCAATAAAAAGAAGTAACTTTGCAGTCGCAACGCCTCCGCGTCGCAAAAACCATTAACTTTGCCGATAGTTATCCGGATGAAAAAACATTTGCCGACATATGGACGCTCCGCATTTGCGCTTCTGACAATCCTCGCCCTGATCGGGATTGCCGGAAGAGCCGACGCGCTCCCCTCCGGCGCTGCCGCAACGCCGACAGAATCGGCCGCGCCGGAAGAGATAGTCGAGGCGACACACGCCGCCGGCCTCCGGCCGATCGACGACTCCGACGATGCAGTCGAAGTCGGCGACTCCGTCAATGCCGTAGCTCTCGCCTTCACGCTGATACCCGACACCGACCTCGACCTCCTTTCCTCCGACACACGTTGGGAAATGGAGCTCTATATGATGGCCGACAGCATTGTCAAAAAGCAGAATGTCTACACCGGCCTGTCATGGATCGAAGAGATGGACAGCGACTATATGAAGGTGCATCTGACCGACGTCAGCTCGCTTCAGCTCAAAGAGCTCCCCTGCAAATCCCTGCGCGACGACCGCCTTATCATGACGATCTACACCATCGCCGGAGAAGGGGACACGGCCGACAGCACCATCAAATTCTACGCGCTCCGATCCGACAACGACTCCGTCGGGCTGGCCCCGCTCAAGACGGCCAAATACTTCCGGCTCCCCGATCCCAAAGACTTCTACTCCATCCCCAAAGGGAGCGGGATCACGCTGAAAGAGGCGCTTGACGAGATGCCATTCCACACTGTCGCCTACTCCGTCGGCCCCGGCTCCGACACACTGACCGGACGACTGACCGTCGACAACTATCTGACAGTCGAACAGCGACGGCGCCTCGAGCCCTATCTGCGCCCCGAGCTCCACTGGAAATGGACAGGCAAAGACTTCCGACTTGAAAAATAACTCTCACAATAAGCCGGCGGCCGTCAGAGGGCGAAAAGCTGACCGACAGCCAGCTCCTCCCCTCCGCGATCCCGGCATACTCACAATTATACCTACACATCTGAAAATGGATAGAAAAGTCAGAGTGCGCTTCGCACCCTCCCCGACAGGCCCGCTCCACATCGGAGGCGTGCGTACGGCCCTTTTCAATTATCTCTTCGCCCGCAGCCACGGCGGCGAAATGATTCTCCGAATCGAAGACACCGACAGCCGCCGCTTTGTGCCCGGGGCTGAGGAATATATCAACGAATCTCTCGCATGGCTCGGCATCGGAATCGACGAGGGTGTGCGCGAAGGTGGCCCCTGCGGCCCCTACAAGCAGTCGGAACGCCGCGATATCTATCGCCGCCACGTCGACATGCTCCTCGCGTCAGGCAAAGCCTACATCGCCTTCGACACCCCCGAAGAACTCGAAGCCGCCCGCGCCGCGCATCCCAATTTCCAATACGACGCGTCTACACGCGGATCGATGCGCAATTCGCTCACTCTCGGCGATGAAGAGACCCGCCGACTGATCGAAGCCGGCGAGCAATATGTGGTCCGCTTCAAGATCGAGCCCGATCAGACCGTGACCGTCAACGACCGCATCCGCGGCGTCGTCAACGTCAATTCGTCGATCCTCGACGATAAAGTGCTATATAAGAGCGCCGACGATCTCCCGACCTATCACCTCGCCAATATCGTCGACGACCATCTGATGGAGGTCAGCCACGTCATCCGCGGCGAGGAATGGCTTCCCTCGGCTCCCCTCCACGTGCTTCTCTACCAGGCTTTCGGCTGGGAAGACTCGATGCCTGAGTTCGTGCATCTCCCGCTTCTGCTCAAGCCTGTCGGCAACGGCAAGCTCTCGAAGCGCGACGGCGACAAGCTCGGCTTCCCTGTGTTCCCCCTCGAATGGCACGACCCCGCGTCGGGCGACATCTCTTCGGGCTATCGCGAACAGGGCTATCTCCCCGAGGCTGTGGTCAATTTCCTCGCTCTGCTCGGTTGGAATCCCGGCGATGATTCGGAAGTCATGTCGATGGATGAGCTGATCGCCAAATTCAGCTTCGAGCATTGCTCGAAATCGGGCGCGAAGTTCGACTATAAGAAAGGAATGTGGTTCAACCACGAATATCTTATCGCCACCCCCGACGAGCGCCTGGCCGACCTCTTCATGCCGATCCTCGAAAGCCATGGAGTCAATGGCTTCGACAAGGAATACGTAGCCCGCGCCATCGGCATGGTCAAGGGTCGCGCCAACCTTCTCCCCGACCTCTGGGAGCAAGGCTCATTCTTCTTCGAAGCGCCCACGGAATACGCTCCCAAGGATGTCAAGAAGCGCTGGAGCGCCGCCACTCCCGCCATCATGGAGGAATTGATCGGAGTGCTCGAAGGGATCGACGACATGACCTCGGCCAACGCCGAAAAGATCGTGCTCGACTGGATCGCGTCGAAGGAATATCATCTCGGCAATGTGATGAACGCATTCCGTCTGGCGGTCGTTGGCCAGTGCAAGGGCCCGCATATGTTTGACATCACCGAGCTCATGCCGAAATCCGAAGTGATCGCCCGCATCCGCCGCGCCATCGCCGAGATTCCCGCGCCCGAAGCGTAAGCCCCGCCTCGCCGGGCCGGCCCGACAGGCCGGAGCTCCCCGGTCGACGCGCGAGACAATCACTTTTACGAATAATACCGAAATATGTTGCTATACGATCTGGGAATCCTGCTCTATCGACAGGGAATCCGCATCGCATCCCACACATCCAATGTCAAGGCCCGCGCTCTCAACGCGGGTCTTGACAATACATTTTCTATCCTCGCCGAAAAGCGCGATCCCGCCGACCGCTATATCTGGATCCATGCGGCGTCGCTGGGCGAGTTCGAGCAGGGGCGTCCACTGATAGAGATGGTGCGCCGGCGACGTCCGGAGCTGAAAATAGCGCTGACCTTCTTCTCCCCTTCGGGCTATGAGGTCAGAAAAGGATATGCCGGAGCCGACATCATCTGCTATCTGCCGATCGACACTCCCCGCAACGTCGGCCGCTTCCTCGACGCGTTGCGCCCCGAGATGGCCATATTCGTCAAATATGAATTCTGGCTCAACTATCTCAAGCAACTGCGCCGCCGCGAGATACCGACCTATCTGATCAGCGGCATCTTCCGCCCGACCCAGCTATTCTTCCGCCCATGGGGAGGCTTCTACCGCAAAGCGCTGCGGGCGTTCAGCCATCTCTATGTGCAAGACAAAGGGAGCGTCGACCTCCTCGCCGGGATTGGCATCGACCGCGCGACGGCCGCCGGCGACACACGCTTCGACCGCGTCACCGACATCATGCGCGGCGCTCACGCCGACGAACTGCTGACCCGCTTCTGCGGGCGAGGCCCCGGTCGCGACCGCGACGCCCGACCGGATTCGGCCCCGATATTCATCGCCGGCAGTTCATGGCCCGAAGATGAGAAGGTCTACTTTCCGTGGCTGCTTGCGGAAAAGAATGCGAAATGGGTGATCGCCCCTCATGAATTCGACAGCCGCCGGCTCGACGCGATGCTTTCGCGCCTCGACGGCCGGGGCGTGCTGCTGAGCGAGGCGCGTCGCGATCCGTCGCTTCTCGAAGGGAAGAGCGTGCTGATCATCGACTGCTTCGGACTTCTCGCATCGGCCTATGCCTATGCCGACGTGGCATATGTCGGCGGAGGGTTCGGCGGCGGGCTCCACAACATCAACGAGGCGGCCGTCTACGGCATCCCGGTCGTATTCGGTCCCAACAACGCCAAATTCATCGAAGCCCGCGAGATGAAGGAATGCGGCGGCGGAGTGGAAGTAGCTGACGCCGAAGGCTTCCGCGCGATCGCCGACTCGCTCCTCGACGCAGCCGAACGCCATCGGCGCGGCGACGTGGCCGGCGCCTATATCCGCTCACGCCTCGGCGCGACCGAACGCATATTCGCCGACCTTTTCGGCGACACCGCCACATCGGCCGAAAGCCTGCGCGACAAAGCGAGAGGCGAAAGCAAAAAAATTTGAATCTTCAAAAAAAATTCGTAACTTTGCAGTTGTGTCGCCGAGGCTATCGAAAGCCGACAAGACGCCACAACTTCAAAACAACGAGAATTCAACCCGCCATGCGGGCAAAAGGGTCTTTTTTCCTGGGAGTGGAGAATCGCCGATCCCTATCGGCTTCGCCATTCGATCATCTGCTTACAGGGAAGAAGTTCCTTTATTTTATATCCAAAACCGTCAGAGCCACACCGGCCTGCCAATAACCAATTTTATCAACCATGGCATACCTTACTCAAGAAGGATACAACAAAAAAATGCAGGAACTCGCCGAGCTCGAGGCTCAGCGTCCCGCCATCAAAGCAGCTATAGCCGAGGCGCGCGATAAAGGCGACCTCTCCGAGAACGCCGAATACGACGCCGCAAAAGAAGCCCAGGGCCTCCTGGAGATGAAGATCGCTCAGCTCAAAGAGCTTGTGGCCAACGCTAGAATCATCGACGACTCGCAGCTCAACACCGAAGAAGTGCAGCTGCTCAACAAAGTGACCATCAAGAATGTGGCCAACGGCATGACCGTCACCTACACGATCGTCACCGAAAGCGAAGCCAACTTCCGCGAAAACAAAATCGCATCGACCACTCCCATCGCGTCGGCTCTGATCGGCCATAAAGTGGGCGATCAGGTGGAATGCAACGTTCCCGCCGGAAAGGTAGTGTTTGAAATCGTAAAAATCGAGATCTGATGACAATCTTCTCTAAAATCATAGCCGGGGAAATCCCCTGTTACAAGATAGCCGAAAACGACCGCTTCTTCGCATTCCTCGACATCAACCCGGTGCAGTGGGGCCACACGCTCGTCGTGCCGCGCCGCGAGACCGACTATATCTTCGATATCGACGACGAAGAGATCGGCGAGATGATGAAATTCGCCAAGAAAGTGGCCCGCGCCATCGGCGAGGCCATGCCCTGCCGCAAGGTCGGCATGGCTGTGCTCGGCCTGGAAGTGCCCCACGCGCATATTCATCTGATTCCGCTCAAGGCGGAAGGCGACATGGACTTCAGCCGCAAGATCGCCGATCCCGATCCGGAGAAGATGAAGCAGATCGCCAAGGCGATCGCCGACTGCGTCAAATAAGCAATCATTCGCACTCATCCAAATCCAAATCCCAATGACAGTAAACGAAATTCAAGACGAAATTATTGGCGAGTTCTCCGAATTGACCGACTGGATGGACCGCTATGCCTATATCATCGATCTGGGCAATACACTTCCCGAATTTCCGGAATCCGAGAAGACTCCGCAGAATCTGATCGAGGGATGCCAGAGCCGGGTCTGGATCGCCGCCTCGCGCAACGCCGACGGCGGAATCCGGTTCCAAGCCGACTCCGACGCGATGATCGTCAAGGGGATTGTATCGCTCCTGCTCAAAGTGCTCGACAACCGCACCCCCGACGAGATTCTCGACTGCGACCTCTATTTCATCGACCGCATCGGGCTCAGCAGCCACCTCTCGCCGACGCGCTCCAACGGACTCGTCGCGATGGTCAAGCAGATCCGCAATTACGCCCGCGCCTTCAAGACGCTCGACGCGGCCAAATGAGCATGCTTCGGAATCAAAAGCGCCTCTTGGGGATCTTTGATTCCAAGCACCCACTATCAATGGTTTTCCTTAAACCTAACACCTATACATCATGTTCAAAAACCAACCCAAGGGATTAATCCCCGCCGCACTGAGCAACATGGGCGAGCGCTTCGGCTATTACATCATGAATGCCGTGCTCGTGCTGTTTCTCTGTTCGAAATTCGGTCTGGAAGAGAAGGTGGCCACCATCGTCTATTCCTGCTTCTATTGCGGCATCTACATTCTCAGCCTTGTCGGCGGTCTGATCGCCGACCGTACACAGAACTATAAGGGCACGATCATCTCGGGCCTGCTCGTGATGACGATCGGCTATATCGTCCTGGCGATTCCGATCTTCGCGACTGCCGACAACGCAGCGTCGCTGTTGGCCGTCACATGCTTCGCGCTCTTCCTCATAGCCTTCGGCAACGGCCTCTTCAAGGGCAATCTGCAGGCTATCGTCGGCCAGCTCTACGATGATCCCCGCTACGCCTCGCAGCGCGACAGCGGCTTCCAGATCTTCTACGTGTTTATCAACATCGGCGGCCTTGTGGCTCCGTTCGTTGCCCCGATGCTCCGCTCGTGGTGGCTCGGCACCCACGATCTGCTCTATAACGCGGATCTCCCGGCGCTCTGCCATCAGTATCTGAGCGTCACCGACAACATGAACATGGAGAACGCCAACAACCTCTACGCGCTCGCCACTCAGGCGGGTCATTCGCTGAGCGCCACTTCGGCTCCGGCCGAAATCTCAGCGTTCTGCACAGAGTATCTGAAAGTGTTCAACGAGGGTATCCACTATTCGTTCATCGCCTCTGTGGCCGCTATGGCTATCTCGCTGATCATCTTCCTGGCCAGCAAGAAGGGCCTGCCGACTCCGGCCAAGAAGGAGGCTCAGGCCGCAGTCAAATACACCGCCGAAGAGAAGGTGGAAATGGCCAAGGAGATCCGTCAGCGCATCTACGCCCTTATGGCTGTGCTCGGCGTGGCAATCTTCTTCTGGTTCTCTTTCCATCAGAACGGCACATCGCTTTCGCTCTTCGCCCGCGACTTTGTCAACACCGATTCGATCGCTCCCGAGATATGGCAGGCTCTCAATCCGCTCTACGTGATTGTGCTGACCCCGCTGATCATGCTTTTCTTCAACGCTCTCGCGGCTCGCGGCAAGGTGATTTCCACTCCCCGCAAGATTGCGATCGGCATGGGACTGGCCGCTGTGGCCTATATCTTCCTGACTGTGGTCTGCGCCATCTACGGCTTCCCGGCCGGCAGCGCGTTCCGTGGCATGTCGGTCGATGTGACCGCCGGCATGAAGATCGGTCCGTGGGTGCTGATCCTGCTCTATTTCTTCCTGACTGTGGCCGAGCTCTTCATCTCGCCGCTGGGTCTCTCGTTCGTGTCGAAGGTGGCTCCGAAGCATCTGCAGGGCCTCTGCCAGGGTCTCTGGCTCGGCGCTACGGCCGTCGGCAACGGCTTCCTCTGGATCGGCACGGTGATCTACGACGCCTGCCCGATCTGGATGGCATGGGTGATCTTCGCTGCCGTCTGCTTCATCTCGATGGGCGTGATGCTCGCGATGGTCAAATGGCTTGAACGCGTCACAGCGTAATCCCCACGCGCTTACATATCGCTGATAAATAAAGTTTCGGCCGGACATCAACCCGATGTCCGGCCCTCTTTTTTATCACGCCGACTGCCGAAGGTTATACTATAAATATTTGGCAATACGGAGTTTTTGCGGTAATTTTGCAGCGCAAAAGGAATCTTGACATATATGAAACTTATCGTTCGTATTCTTCCGGGCTGCCGAACAAGACTAATGACCACTCTGACAGCCGCTACATTACTTATCCTTTTCTTCAGCGCCGCCTGCTCCAACGCCGACAAACGATCCGCCGACTCCGACTCGCTCGCCGAAGAGGCTTTCGACATGCACGCCGACAACGACATTGCCATGCATGTCAGATCGATCATCGATGCCATTAACGTAGGCCAGCCACTCGACTCCGCCGATTATAACTATTACGGCATTTTGACCGACGGCACCGGCATGCCGCTCTACACCGATGTGCAGGGTTCGCCCGGTGCCTGGGAAGTCAAAGTGCTGACCGAAAACTCGGCCGCCATACGCAACGTCTATCTGGGCGACCTGCTCCCCGACGAGCTTGTGCAATACATTCTCGCCAATCTCGAGATCCCCGACGAGCCGCTGATCCATTCGGTAGACGACAAATCCGACACGCCGGCGTCGCTGACCGTCTACAACGCCGGAAGCTGCGACCTGATCATCGAACGCCAGATGGCCAAGACCACCAACGGCGCCCACGGCCCCCTGCTGAAAATCATCCTCCGCAAGACCGACCTCGCGGCCGACTCCGTCGCCAACCGATAATCCAACACACTCCCTATCCAAAAACCGTCGCGCGAGCGTCGATTCCGATACATGAACCGCCTTATCCGCCGCCTTATCGGCGCAACTCTATCCATTGCGACGGCCATCGCAGGCCTGCTCGGCATGGGCGCATGCAGCCGCGAGCCCGACGGTTTGCCTGAAGGCAATGCCATCTATTACTGGCGCACATCGCTCCGGCTCGATGAAAGCGAGCTGCGGTTTCTGAAACGCCACGATATCCGCACCGTCTACACTCGCTTCTTCGATGTCGTGGAAGACAACGGCCGATTGCGACCGGAAAGCACACTGATTTTCACCGACCGTATGCCGGAGGGGATAGAGATAGTGCCGGTGGTGTTTATCGACTCACGTGCTCTGCGATCGGATTCGCTCGCCGCCGGGCTCGCACCGCTGCTTTTGGCCCGCGTCGACTCCATGATGTCGAAAAACGGATATGCGCCGGCCCGTGAAGTGCAGATCGACTTCGATTGGACAAAGAGCAATGCCAAACGCTATTTTTCCCTGCTGGGCGAGCTCGCCGATTCGCTCCATGCCAAGGGCAGATTACTCTCGGCCACAATCCGTCTGCACCAGCTCGCGATGAAGGCGCCGCCGGTTGACTACGGCGCGTTGATGGTCTATAACATCGGCAATTTCAAGAATCCCGACGAGGAGAATTCCATCATATCCACTCGCCGGCTGAGGGAATATATCGGCTATCTGAGCAATTATCCCTTGCCTCTGCGCGGCGCTCTCCCCCTCTATGGGTGGGATCTCCTCTTCCGCAACAATAAATTCCAAGCCATCGTCAGAGGCATGGATCTGAACGACACGACGGCTTTCCGCCCGATTGGCGCCAATCGCTTCGCAGTGGGCAAGTATATGCCTATGCCCGTCGGCGCCTCAGGCGCGTCGCCGGGTTCGCGCATTCTTCCCGGCGATATCATCCGCCACGAACAGCCCTCGGCGGCAACGCTCGATTCAGTCGCCCGGATGCTCGGATCGCGGCGCAGCGATATCCGGCGCCGGACAATACTATACCATCTCGATCGTCAAACCATAGAATCTTTCAATGATGAAGAAATTGAAAAAATATATAGCGGCAGTTAGTCTGCTCGCCATGTCGTTCCTCCCGGCCCTTCGCGCATCGGCTTGCGGGCCCGACAATTGGACCCCTTACGACACCCGTCCCTTCAAATTGGTCAAAGATGCGCCCGCTTCCGACTATGATCCCGATTGGAACGGCCCGGAGAAATCTCAAGACGAGACATGCGATTTCTGGGACTCTTATACAAATGGGGAAATCAGCCGCGACGACGTGAAGGAGTATTTTCATGAGGTCAATTTCGATAGTTTTCCCTATGAGAGATCATATCCACTGATCGCTCTGCTCGACCGCAAGGGCGACTCCACCGCCATTCAGTATATCCGCGACTGCATGGAATTCAACAAGCTGAGCACCGCCTATCAGCTTGAGAGCTGGGATTACGAACGCCGCGATCCGACGGCATTGCGCGAATTCGAAGCGAGAATCAGCAAGCGCCGCGGCGGCTCTGCGTTTGATGCGCGCTATGCTCTCCTGCGGATGCGCATAGCGGGGGTGCTCCACGACGATGAGCAGATTCTGAAGATCTGGGAATCCCAGGGGAAGACGATGAAGCCGTCGGCACTGCGCGACCGTATGGGGGGCTTCGTCGGCGGTGTCTATTATCGCCGTAAAGACTATCCCACGGCTCTGGATTATTTCTATGCGGCGGGCGATAACAACAGTATCTTATGGTGTATCGACGCGATCTCGGGGCCGGAGAATCTGCGTCAGCTTTACGATCATACGCCCAATTCAATCGCCACCCTCTATGTGCTTGAAGACTATGTCGACTATCTTATCGGCGCCACTTACGCCGGACGGAGAAACAATTTCAACTCACCATATTTTTACGACGACCGCTATGGCGAGCGCGACGACATTTTCGGCGCCGTGGCCCAGCGCGATGATTTCATCCGTCTGTGCGACAGCGTGGTCGCCGACGGCCGATGCGAAAACCCCATGGCGTGGGCTTCGGCCAAAGGTGTGCTCCAATGTCTGGGCGGCGATGCCGAATCGGGGCTGCAGACTCTGCGCGAGGCGCGCGGAATGAAGGGCGACGAGACGGCTCTGACCAACCTCGACCGGATGGAGCTCTGGGCGCTGCTTCTGCTCAGCGGCAAGGGGGATCGGAAGTTTGACAATGAATTTATCAACGCATTCTCGCGATTCTATGCCGAGGCCGAGGCCGAGAGCTTCAAAAAGAGCCGCAACTATGGGTCGTCCGTCAACCGGCCGGTGATCGAGATGCCGACCTACGATTATCTGACCCGATTTTTCGCCGAAGAGGCCATCGCCCATTTCACCGCGCTCTCGCAACCAGCACGCGCTTTGGCCGTCATGGCGGCTCTCGACGACCTGCCGATCTCGCCGGGATATAACGATGAGTTCATGCAGCGGATGCGCAATAATATTTTCAGCGGATTGACCGAGCCGGAGGCACTGTCGTTCATAAGTCTTGCCGAAGGGAAGGATTGCGACGGCCTGCTCGACGCACATTTCCATCCCTACGCCGCAAAATATATAAACACGGCCTATGATGCATTCGGCACACGCCTGCTGCGCGCGAGCCGCTTCGAGGAAGCACTGAAATATCTCGGCAGGATCGACGACAAATGGTTTGTCACCCAGGCCATATATCCTTATCTCAATAGATATTGGGGATATTCTCCCGCATATTTTGCCCAATACTATTCCTTCAGCCGCCATAGAAACGGCGAGGGCATTTGGACTCCTTATCGCCCAAGCAACGTCAAGGCTGATTTCTGCGCGGATATGATTGCCGCCTTGAGCGAATATGAACGCCTCAGCGGCGACGCCAAGGCTAAGAAAGCGTTTGAGATAGCCGCGTTGTATCATTATGCTTCCCCGTTGGGCGATTGCTGGGCTATCAGCGACTATGGTTGGTCGTCAGCTAAACCATGTAACGAGTTCACCGACGCTTGCGGCGATTGGCTCAGGAAGGCTTGCGCGATGGCTACGGATCCGACTACCAAATGCAAAATCTATTATGCAATCATCGCGACACCGATGCGCTACGACGGTCCGCACGACAACTATCCCTACTACTCCGACAACTTGGAGGGTCGCACATACACCAAATTCGCCATTGACGCCACATGGCAAACGCCGAAGCGCTACTACTGGGACTACAAGACCTCGCTCGGCACAGAGGCAATGGATTATCTCGCGAGTCATCGCGACATCGTCGAGAGCGACGACGTCATGCGCTCGTGCGACATGCTCAGCGACTACGCAGCCGGCAAATTCATCGCCAATCCGTATAAATAGGGATATTCAGTTAATGGCTAACTGAATATCCCTAATTACACTCTTCTGACAATTTCAGTGTGTAGATAGCTGGTTTTCAGGAATTATTTAGTAATTTTGCAATATGAACGACTTGACAGTATCAAATATCGAGCGGCAGAACGTTTTGAATAACAATTATGCCATTCAATCAATCCAGGAGAACTTGGATGTTAATGGTCTGCGTTTTCATGATAAGCTACTTTTTACTACCAAGATGGTTGCTGAATTTTATGGTGTGGATGAGCGCACTATAAAACGCTATGTACAAGAGCATGGAGATGAACTTCGAGCTAACGGATATTTTTTAAGTGAGGGTAACTCTCTAAAAGAATTAAAGTTGCACTTTGTTGGGGACATCAATGTCCCTAAGTTTACACGCCAATTGGGAGTCTTTTCATTCCGCGCATTTTTGAATATAGGGATGCTGCTTACAGAGAGTGAAAAGGCGAAGCAATTACGCACTCGTATACTTGATATTGTCATTGCGACTATTAACAGCCGTGCTGGAGGAGGTACCAAATACATTAACTGGCGAGATCGTGATTATCTTCCTACGGCAATCAAGAGTGAAAATTATCGCAAGAATTTCACACAAGCTATAGGAAAGTATGTTGATGGACACCCCAATTATAAGTACGAACAATTAACAGATTTGATATACAAAGCCGTATTCAAGGAGAATGCAAAAGAGTATCGGGAGGTTTTGCGTTTGCAAAACGAGGAGAATGTGCGACACACTCTTTATGCGGAAGTTCTACTCTGTATCTCCTCATTTGAGAATGGAGTTGCTCATCAGATAGAGAAACTTCATTCCGAGAATAGCAACAAAAAGTTGTCAATAGAGGTAGTTAAAGAGATAATTGATGAATTAGCCGCCGCACCCATGATGGAGCCATTTATCCATGATGCTAGAGCAAAAATGGCATCACGTGATGTTGCGTTCCGTGACGCATGGCATGGTAATCTCACAGGGTATCTCAGAGCTGTTACTCCTGACGAGTTTGATAAGTTTATCGGTGATGCTTCGATTGACTTTGACAATATCCTTGAAGCCAACCGTGAAGTCCTGAAACGCCTAAAGCAAGCCGATGACGATGAGTGATGAATTAAAATACATCAGTTATGAAGAGGCTCTGGTGGTTTACGCTAAGACAGTAGCAGCCAGCGGTGGAGGTCTCCAAGGAGTAAAGGATGAAGGCGGTATTCGCAAGGTTCTTGACTTCGTGCAAAATGACTTGTATTATCCGACATTCGTTGAAAAGCTAACATACCTTGTATTCGGCTTATGTACCGGCCATTATTTCGAGGATTCTAACAAACGTGTCGCCTTGACAACCGGAGTCTGGTTTCTCGTCCATAATGGTTACTATTGGCATGCCTACAACTTCATGCAGTGCATGGAGGCAATCATCTATCACGTCGCAGCCGGACGTATAGACAAAGACCTCCTTCAACGCATCATCACCTGCTACATGGCAAACGAGGACTATCCCGAAGACCTCAAACT
>CAMWNT010000058.1 GCA_947175695.1 uncultured Porphyromonadaceae bacterium | reverse complement strand
CGATGTCGGCCTGAGTGGCGCCGCTCCTGACGAGGATGCCGCTCAGCGTGTAGACATCGGCGGGTTCGGAGCTGTCGAAGGTGTCGGCGGGGACTTCATCGACGGCGGAGTTTTCGCCTACGGTGACAGTGCATGTGTCGGAGTAGGTCGCGCCGTTGGAGTCGGTCATCGTGTAGGTGACGATGGCGGTGCCCGGTTTGACGGCGGTCACGTTGCCGTTATCGTCGACAGTTGCTACTTCGGGGTTTGACGATTCCCAGCGTTGGGCGGCAACGGTTGCCGTGCCGAGCTGACCGATGTAGGCGTTGAGCTTATACGTCGCTCCCGCTTCAATCTGCAGGTCGTAGAGATCGAGGATCGCATAGAAATCGCCGAGCCTTACGATGTCGGTGATGCCGGCATACTCTTTGAATGCTTGTACATACCGTCCCCAGGTAGAAGTGGAGCGAAGGCAATAGACGGTGGCATCATCAGGCACTTCACGGAAGGTATCGTAACTCATCGTCGGAGGAGTCGGATTAAGAGCGAAGATTCTCCTTAGATTATAGTTTCCTGTAAATGTTGATTGGGCTATGTCGTTCAGATTATTGGGAAGAACGACAGTCTTAAGTTTGCTACAAGCGGCGAACGTCGCCCACCCGTCAACGCTTGTCACACTATTGGGAATTACAACGGTTTGCAGATTGTAGCATTGGGCAAAAGCATATCCTCCGATAGTTTCGACCGATTCGGGAATTGTAATTCTGCGAAGGTCGTTGCAGTTGTAGAATGTGAAGTTATTTATGCGTTTGATGTTGGATGGAATATTGACAGATTTGAGGCCATAGCAATTCTCAAATGCGCCGTAACCGATTTCGACGACTGTCTCCGGAATATGAATCGAAGTGAGCTTTTCACAACCGTAAAATGCTCTGCTACCTAACGCTGTTACCGTTTCGGGAATGTTCACGGTCTTGATCGGGTAGAGACATTCAATTATGGTTGACATCTGATAATCATAGAGTAGCCCGTCTTGAAACTTAAAATGCGAGTTGCCTTCATCTATATTGAGGCCGGAAAGCTGATAGCAGGAGGCAAATGCACCTTCGCCGATAGAAGCCACGGAAGCCGGGATGTTGACATTTTCCAAGCTGGCACAACCTTGAAATGCGGATGCTCCGATGGAAGTGACGCCATCCGGTATGGCTACGGATTTTATGAAATAGCACTCTGAAAAAGCATATTTACCGATTGTTTTTATCGAAGCAGGCAGAGATACGTCTGTCAGATATGCGCAATCAAAGAAAGCGTAGTCGCCTATGGCCGTAGCATTTGGATGAAGCAGGATTTGGGTTAGTGCTCCCGGATATTGAACAACGGTGCTGAGTTGAACGTCATAAAGGACTCCTCCAAAGGATCTGAAACAGGGGTTGCCTTCGGCGACAATTATTTCCTTGAGAGTGTAACTTGCGAAAGCTGCCGCACCGATCGAGGTGACAGATTTGGGGATCGTGACCGACTCAATTAAAGAGGAGTAAAAGGCTTGCCGTTCGATTGTAGTGACAGACTCAGGTATGTCAATCGAGGTAATTCCCGACGACATGAAAGCGGTCGTGCCGATTGATGTCACTGTATTAGGGATTTCGATCGATGTGATATCGGTGCTTCTGAAAGCGCTCGCCCCTATTCGTGCGACAGAATATTCGATTCCATTGTAAGTCACTGTCGATGGAATAACTACATGCTCCGGCAGGTTGTAGTTACGCCTGTTAGATCCGACTTCGGCGGAGTGGTCATCCTCCGACAGGACGGCATAGGCTAACCCGTCGTATTCGAACACTTCGCCGTCATAGGCGAATGCCGATGTTGCGAGCAGTGTGGCTGCAATCGTGAGTAGGAGTTTTTTCATTAGTTAATGTTGTTATTGTTGTTAGCTCAACCCCAAGATTGACTTATTGAAAATTTGCAACATGCAGGAACACGCGATCGCGCGCCCACACGTCCGTTCCCATTCTTTAATCCTCGTCCGTTCCCAATTTGTCACGTGAGTCCGTTCGTAATGAAGTCGGAATGCAGAACACGCGCTATGACGCGCGCATCCCTGTATGTCGCACTTTTTACTCCTTAAAGTTTGAGCTTGCTAAACTTAGGTTTACTTGACGGCGATCTTTTTCGCGGTCGAGCCTTGACGGAAGATGTAAAGGCCGGCGGGGAGTGCGTCGATGTCGGCCTGAGTGGCGCCGCTCCTGACGAGGATGCCGCTCAGCGTGTAGACATCGGCGGGTTCGGAGCTGTCGAAGGTGTCGGCGGGGACTTCATCGACGGCGGAGTTTTCGCCTACGGTGACAGTGCATGTGTCGGAGTAGGTCGCGCCGTTGGAGTCGGTCATCGTGTAGGTGACGATGGCGGTGCCAGGTTTGACAGCGGTCACATTGCCGTTATCGTCGACAGTAGCCACCTCCGGGTTTGACGATTCCCAGCGTTGGGCGGCAACGGTTGCCCTGCCGAGCTGACCGATGTAGGCGTTAAGCTTATCCGTCGCGCCCGCCTCTATCTGCAGGTCGTAGAGATCGAGGATTGCATAGAAATCGCCGAGCAGGCGGAAGTCGCTTATCTTGGTATATTGACCGAATGCTTTTTGATATAACATTTTTGTCATAGATGCGCGAAGGCCGACGGGGTAATAGACGGTGGCATCGTCAGGCACTTCATAGAAACTCCCCATGCTCATTGAAGGAGGGGTCGGATTAAGAGCAATGATTCGGCGCAGGTTATAATTAAAGGCAAATGTATCGCGGGTTATATTATTCAGAGCGTCAGGAATGACTACAGTCTTGAGGTTTGTGCAAGAAGAGAAAATTGCCCAATCAGTAGATTTCACACTGTTGGGAATTACAATTGTCTGCAAATTGTCACAACCGTAGAATGCCATCATTTCGATAGATTCGACCGATTCCGGAATTACAATTCTACGAAGCGCTTTACAACCGTAGAAAGTATTCACACGTATGGTATTTAATTTACTCGGGAGTTTGACTGAGATAAGATTGTAACAACCATTAAATGCCCCTTCCCCAATTTCAGTTACAGATTCCGGAATTACAACAGAGATAAGATTGCGACAATCGCTGAATGTGCAGACTCCGATTTTTGTCAAGCCATCAGGTAGTTCTATATCTCTTATCTCATTACAAGAATAAAATGCATAAGTTGCAATTGTTGTGACTGTCGGGGAAATATTGACCGAAGAAGTGGAGGATAGGCATTCGATCAATGTGGTCATTCCGTAATCGTAGAGTATGCCGTCTTGGAACTTGAAATGCTTGTTGGCCGGATCTATATTCGGATTTGTCAGATTGTAGCAGTGTCCAAATGCACATGCTCCGATAAAGTTGACGGAAGACGGAATATTAATATTTTCGAGGTAAACGCAGTTCAGGAATGCATAATCGTCGATTGATGTAACACCTTCCGGAAGTGTTATCGACCGGAGATCATTATACCAGAACGCATACTGTCCGATTGTTTTGATTGTAGAGGGAAGTGTCAGATCCGTAAATATACAGCCATAAAATGCGTAATCGCCAATGGCTGTCACGGATTCGGGAAGTTCAAAAGTCGTTTTTGCCAAAGGGTATTGAACAACCGTCTGCAGTTGATAGTCGCAGAGAACACCGTTGACGGACTTGTAGTGACTATTGCCCTCGGCTACATTGATTTCTTCAATTGTATAGCTCGTGAATGCAGCCCCACCGATAGAAGTGACTGATTTGGGAATATCGACAGATGTCATGGGAACCCCATGGAAAGCCATATATCCGATTTCAGTGACAGACTCCGGGATTGCTACAGATGTAAGTCCGGATCCTTGGAAAGCAAAGTAATCAATGCTTGTCACTGTAGATGTCCAAATGCACATGCTCCGATAAAGTTGACGGAAGACGGAATATTAATATTTTCGAGGTAAACGCAGTTCAGGAATGCATAATCGTCGATTGATGTAACACCTTCCGGAAGTGTTATCGACCGGAGATCATTATACCAGAACGCATACTGTCCGATTGTTTTGATTGTAGAGGGAAGTGTCAGATCCGTAAATATACAGCCATAAAATGCGTAATCGCCAATGGCTGTCACGGATTCGGGAAGTTCAAAAGTCGTTTTTGCCAAAGGGTATTGAACAACCGTCTGCAGTTGATAGTCGCAGAGAACACCGTTGACGGACTTGTAGTGACTATTGCCCTCGGCTACATTGATTTCTTCAATTGTATAGCTCGTGAATGCAGCCCCACCGATAGAAGTGACTGATTTGGGAATATCGACAGATGTCATGGGAACCCCATGGAAAGCCATATATCCGATTTCAGTGACAGACTCCGGGATTGCTACAGATGTAAGTCCGGATCCTTGGAAAGCAAAGTAATCAATGCTTGTCACTGTAGATGGAATGTCGACAGAGGTGAGGTTAGTGCAATTTGAAAAGGCTCCCCATCCAATTCGAGTGATGGTATATTCGTTTCCGTTATAGGTAGCCTTAGATGGAATAACCACATGCTCGGGCACGTCGGGATTGAGGGAGTTCGATCTGACTTCGGCAGTGTGGTCATCCTCCGACAGGACGGCATAGTATAATCCGTCGTATTCGAACAATTCGCCGTCGTAGGCGAATGCCGATGTTGCGAGCAGGGTAGCAGCAATCGTGAGTAAGAGTTTTTTCATTGGTTGTTAAGTTATTGTTGATATTATTGTCTGTTCAAGAACCCCAAGATTAACTTATTGAAAACTTTGGAGGGTTGTTGAGTTTGCATTGGAGGGGGCGGTTGGGATCACCGCCCCCTTGATGCATGCGAATCGAATCAGAAGAGGCTGTCGTGGATTTCGACTTCCACTTCTTCGGAGCCTTCGCCGCGACAGCGTCGGCAGACGCCGGGATCGCGCGAGCATTTGCGACAGAGCGAGGGATTGAAGAAGCCGTCGCCGTCGCAGTGAGGACAGATGCCGAGTCCGTCGCATGCGCTGCAGTCGCGCGATGTAGTGGCCGAAGGACCACCGAAGAGACTGCCCAAAAGTCCGCCTCCGCTACTTTGGGAGTTACGACCGCCACCACCGAAGAGCTGGCCGAGCATATGGCCCGGAAGGTCGTTTTTATTGACATTGACCTGCGACGGATCGATGTGGATCGTCTGTTGGGTCAAGATAGGCTCTCCTTCGCTTTCCATATCCATGACCATGGCTGTGAAGATGATGGATTGCACTTTCTCACCATCGCGTACCACCCATTGATAAGGAATCGGAAGCACTACACTCGACGACGCCTGTTCGGAGACGGGAGTGATGGCGCCCATGCTCATCAGATCGCCTGAGCGGTCGCGGAAGTTGTTGCCGTCGGGGCTTTCGGGCATGAGGACGCAGATGAGTCGATGACCGGCGAGAAATGAAGTTGCCACCTCCATGGTCACTTCCATGTGCATACCGGCTTGATCGATGAAGAGGTCGCCGTTGTCGGTCATGCGAAACACGCGGTTTGCGATGCCGATATTGTCGATTCTGAGGCCGGCGACATTGGCGCTCGCTGTTTGAGCTGAAGCTGTGATTGCGGCTACGACGAGCATGCAGAGTGCCGTCAGTCGCATGATGGTATGGTTCATATTGTATTTGATAAGTGATTACATTTTACAACCGTTTACTTGACGGCGATTTTTTTAGCACCGGCACCATTGCGGACGATATAGAGTCCGGCGGGGAGTGAGTTGATGTCGGCCGACGTAGCGCCGCTCTTGATGAGCATGCCGCTCAGCGTATAGACGTCGGAGCTGTCGGACTCGGATACGAGCGCATCAACGCCGGAAGTCATGTCGGTGCATACGGCACGCACGGGCAACTGGATGAAGCTTGAAAGTCCACCGATCACCTGCTCCTGCTCCACAGCGTGATAGGCCTGCGTGATCGACGGATCCTGAGTGTTGACCATCGATGTGTTGTAGTAGACCTGTCCGCGAACCGTAGCACGGAAGTAGAGTTTGTTGCCGGTTGTGCGCGAAGTCAGCAACGTGCCCTGCGCGGTGGGATTCTCTTCGGTAGGCCAGATCACCCATTCCATGTCGGTGTTGTCGATCAACGCCTGATACTCCGCCGGAGTCGGAATAAAGTAGCTGCTGCCCAACTCTTTGTGAGCCACGTCATATTCCGTGCCACGGATATTGTCGGGATAGTCGGAGGGAGTCTCCGAAGTAGTCACCGCACCGAATGCGTAATAATCGCCGAGTTCATAGGGAGCGCGAGCACCGAGATTGCATGTAGCCCAAAGCACATTGGTGCCCATATCGACATACGCACCCGACTGCACAGCGATCTCGCTGACCAGCACGCTGCTGCTGACCTCAACGCCGTCAAGCGATGCAGTCACGAAACATTCACCCGGAGCTATACCCTTGACAAGTCCCGACGCGCTCACCTCGGCAATCGCCGGATTCGAGCTCGTCCACACCACATTCTCAAGATTGATTCCATCCGGTACAGAGCTGACGGAAAGCTGCCTCGCATTGGCTATATACACATCCAGTTCGGGATTGCTGATGACGAGCGATTCAAGCGTCACATCCTTGCGGAATTTCACGCCACGCAAATACCCTCCGATATAGGGAGTGTTGCGAAGCACCACCGACAATTCGGTGCTGCCCTCATTCAACACGACGGAATAGACTTCGGTCTTGAGATCGTTGGACGAACCGGTGTAATAGACCGCGCTCGAAGCGCCGAGCGGGAAGAAGAGCGATTTACCGTTGATCTTGGAAGTCAGAAGCAATCCGTCGACGCCTGCTTTTGATGTAAGAATCACATCACAATTTTCCAACAGTTCCTCCATCTGTGCCGAGCTTGGAAGCTGTGCCTCGCCGTCGGTGGCCACATACACGGCATCATAAGCATTCATGCCGCAGATATCCATTGCCGGAAGATTATATTGGAATGTGGATTTGTTGAAGAATGTGTAGGTGAGGTTTGATGCCGCGGGGCCCGCGGTCACGTATCCCCACGAGTATTTGTCGCCTTGTTCGCCATAAGCGTCGGCACCGAGATTCCAAGCACTCCAAAGCACCGACAGACCGAGATCTACATACTCATCGGCGGTCGAAGTCACGACCTCCTCTACCGTCAATTCCAGACTCGACACAACGTCGCCCGAAGCAACGCTGATTGTGACGGTTCCGGCGTTGAGCCCCGTCACGACGCCCTTGTCGCTGACAGTGGCCACCTCCGGATTCGACGATGTCCACACAGCTCCTTTGATCAACGCCTCGGCCGGCTCCGGCGCGGCGGTCAGCTGAAGTGTTGTGCCGGCATAAAGTGTTGTTTTATCCGCAGTGATGACAATACCGGTCAGCACCGGACCGCTCTCACCCTCCACCACCGGGCGGATCGGCAGTCCGTTGTAAGGGGTCGTGAAACTCGTGAAGTAGAGATAAGGGTTGCCCGACTCCGATACAGTCGCGATTGTGGCCGCTGTCGTGCTTTGAGCCCTCGAGCCGTAATAAGCCACACCCTGATATTCGTTCCAGCCGGACGCATATCGTATTTTCGGCATGAAAATACTGTTGCCGTTGCGGTTGGAAGTCAGCAGATAGCCGCTCGTTCCGTCGTATGTGTAGGAGGTCACGGTGCAGTTGTCGATGAGCTCCTGCCATTCTTCGTTAGTCGGCATTCGGCATGCTCCGTTCGACCCTACCCACGCTGCATCTTTGTCTGTGCCTGCCATGTCGGTCAGCGGTAGATTGTATTTCCAGTCCCAGCTGTCGTAGAAAGGATACATACTTGCACTGTAATAGCCACCCTTGGCCGTGTCGGCGAAAGCGTAGATATCGCCCGCGCTTTTCGGAGATGTGGCTCCATAGTTGCATGAATGCCATTTGACACTCAGCCCCATGTCGATCACATCCCCCTCGGTCTGCGCCGATGCAGTAGAGGCGGCAAGCGCGAGAGCGGCGGCGAATAAGATTGATTTGTTCATTGGAAAAGTTGATTTTTGTTTGTATTATTATATTTCTCAGATTATCAGGCAGGAGATATTTTCCCCTGCCGGCGGCCTACTCCTCGCGAATATCCTTAAAGCGCCCCCACACTTTGTGAGCCGCATAGGCGTCGCGACTACCCCGCGGGACATAAAGCACACATGAGTTATAGTCGAACAGCACATTGAAATATTCGCCGTCGCCGTCAGGCACGGCCGTCGGCTTCATATGAATCTCTTTTAACACCGACTGATAGGCACTGAAAGCATACCGACCGATATAATTCACACGCGGCGGGATCGTCAACGATTCAAGCTCTGTGAGCTGACCAAGCGACCAATCGCTGATCCTTTCAAGAGTCGAAGGTAATGTCAGTGTCTGCACGGCCATACCCTCGAGGGCGTTTTCATCAAGGACCACGACCCCCTCCGGCACACTGAACGACTTAATCGCCGTATGCGCCAGCGCTCTCTTGCCAATCACCTTCAATCCCTTCGGGAGCACCACCGACGTCAACGACGCGCATTGCTCGAATGTGCCGCGCGGAAGAGTGTCCATCTCGTTGCGGAATGTCGCTGAAGTCAGCATGCGGTTTTCTTTGAAGGTGTTCCATCCCATCCGCCTTACCGACGAGGGAATTTCGACCTCCTTGATCAGCTGGCAGTTGAATGCGAAATCTTCGATTTCCTCAAGTCCTTCGGGGAGTTCTACATCCACAAGATTCCCTTTTCTCGAAGTGGCGTCGATCGGAGTGAATGCCGCCTTGCCGATCTTCTTCAGTCCCGGCTTGAGCACAACCTTCTTCAAAGCCGTGCAGGCAAAAAACGAATATGCCGGAACCTCGGAAAGCGTCGAGGGGAGCGAAGCCGTCTGGAGCGATTCGCATCCGTTGAAGCATTCTCTGCCGATGCTCTCCACTCCCTCCGGGATCTCCACCGACACTATATCCGACTTGACGAATGCATAATGGCCGATCTCCTTCAGATTGGCGGGGAAGGTCACTTTCTGCACCCGAGTGTCGTAAAACATATAGTTGCCGATCTGATTATCCTCAAGAAGGGCGCCTTTATATAAATGTGCATAGATATGATCTGTGAAATAGATCGTCGACGGATCTTTCTTCAGTTCGGTGCGGGAAAGGTCGACAGTGCGGAGCGAGCCGCCGGTCAACATTTCACGTAGAGTCGCGACATCCGCGCTGTTGATTCCCCCGACAATCGCGATTGCCGATAGACTATTCTTCTGCTCTGCCGTCAGCGCAGTCGAAAGTTCGCCGGCGCGCGGGAGAGTGACTGTGCCGTCGGCCGTCACTTCCGGGGCAGTGACACTTTGCGCCACAGTGAACGTCTGCTTGAAACCCAGATTGTTTTCAACCGATATATCGGCCGAGCGCGCGACTGCTCCCGTATTGGCCGACGCCGTGAATGTCCAGCTGTCGACACGATGACCCGTCTTGACATCGGCATTCTTAAACGATATCCAGCTCGTGGCTTCGGCCGGGATGACGAGTCGCATGTCAGTGTTGCAATACACAGGGATTGTAAACTCTCCCCCATCCGGCGACACCTCGGCCGACGTCGCGTCCAGACGCGGAGTGACCGGCATACTCTGCTCGATCTTGGCCGTCTGCACGGGATGACCCGCCACAAGCAAATTGATCCAATAGGCTTTGGAAGAAGCTGTTTTGAGTCCTTCGACTTTATATTGACCGTTGCCTAACGATATGATTTCATCAGGCATCTGCAATTCGTAGGGCACATTGGATTGCACTGCGATTGAGAAGGTGTGGGTCTTCGCATCCTGAAACGATCCTTCGGGACACGACAGGGTGAACCCTGCGCTGCAACCTTCCTGAATGACAGTGACAGTCTGCGACACATGCGGCTGAATCATGTCGTAGACTCTGACCGATGCCTGACGCTCCTCACTATTGTAGTTTGAAGCTGCTCTCAACCATAGATTATAGGCTTGAATGCCACGCGTGGCAACTTTATTGCTGACCATCTCGCACCATTGCGGATATTCGACGGCCATGGCCGTCTGAGCGTCGTAGCTGATGAGGAATTCTCCGCCCGAAGCCGGAATGCGAATAATATCGTCGTTGAGTATGATCCGGCCCGGTGCGCGCTGAACGACATCCACCGATGCCGTCACGCCATTGGCTGCCGTGAAGTCAATGCGGCCAAATCGCTGGTCGTCGCCCTGCGGATTGGCGTCATAGCTGAAATAGAGTGTATGGCTTGAAATAGCCCTCGTCTGATCGGCATGAAGCCACGACTCCCCTTCGGCGATGCGCCATTCAAATTCCATGTTGGATCTGAGCTCGATGCTGAACCGTCCCTCGGTGGAGGGCAGAAACTGCTGTGTGACTGAAAGAACAAATATTTCTGACTGAGCTTGATAAATTGTGACTTCCTCCCTTATATTCCCCGATTTGAAGATGATCACCCCCTCGCGCCGTTCGACGAATTCATTCGGATCGACCTCAAAAGATAGCGTTCGGGTTGTCAGTCCGCGTGTCGGCTCGACCTGCCTCAGCCAACTTTGGCTTTGTGGCGCTATCTCGCATTCATAATCCACGTTGGAGGCCACTTCTATATCGAAGCTTCCCCCCTCTGCCTCGATTTCGATCTTGTCGCTGCTCGCAAGGATGGCGTCGAGCTGCTTCTGCACAACCACCACATTGGCTGTGCGTCCATCTTCTGTAGCGACTTTCAGCGTCACGTTGCGTTCGTCGTAGCCGGAGTTCTTATCGACTGTGACCGCGACTGTTTGCGATCCCGCCGCACCGGAAGTGGCCGACAGCGACACCCATTGCGGACTGTTGCCTGATTCCGACACTGAGATCGTCCAGCTATCGGACGCCGTGATCTCCAGCTCAGCAGTGCCGCCGTCGGAGGTAAAGGTCAGCGACGCCGGATTGACGGCAAGAGTCGGATTCGACGGCTGCGTCGTACCTCCCGGCGGGGAAGGAGGTGGATCGGAACTGCACGACACAAGCACGATCATCATGGCGAGTATCGTCAGCAGCATCATAATCGATAGCGGCAAGATGCTTTTTTTGTACATTCTTTTAATCATAAGTTTGTTGTTGACGGTTTGTTGTTGGCAGTTTGTGGTTGCCGGCGCAAATGATGCGGGGGGGGCGGTTGTAGTTAAAGCAAGTGATTGTTGCTCAGGCGTGCAGCTGAAAAGCAGGCCGGCGTCTGCAGCCGAAGCGTTTGATGGATAATATAGTGAGTGGCAGGATAATGAGTGAAAGAATTAAGTCGGCGGCGACCGCTGACAGTCGCCGCCGACCGAAAGATCAGAATATAAGGCCGAGATTGAGGAAGATCCCGTCGCGATGGGCTCCCATGAGCTTCATCGAATTGTCGACCACCTCATAGTCGCTCTTGCCATCTTCATGGAGACCGAAGTTGAGCGCGTAGCCGGCCTCAAGCACAAGGCGGAGCGGATAGCCGATGTTGGCGCTGAAGCGAACGCCGATCGGTGCGCGGACGGCGAGTCCGTAGATAGTCTTTGTGTTCTCCTCTTTGAGAATGTTGCGATCTACCATAAATCCCGCCTCGCCCTGCAAAAGGAAGAAGGGCATGACATCGAAGAAGCCGAGGAATGTCTTGCTCAAGCCGTAGCCGAGACCGAGGTTGGCAAACATCGGCGCTTTATAGGAGCGACCGGCATACATGCCGGTTTGCGCCACGAACGTCTCCCCCGGCTTGTCGGTCATCGCAAATGCGAGATCCATTAGGAAATGATGGATGATGCCCGATTTGGTGAAGCCCATTTTGTCGTCCCAAAGAATCTGCGCGCCCCACACATGAGGCTGCCATGTAGCCATGACTCCGAGGCGCGAATGATTGTCGGGAGTGCGCACCACGACGTCGCCGTTCTTACGATTGCCCGCTGTGTTGGCTTCGAAGTTGATCTGAGCCGATTCGGGCCACACGGCGCATACTCGCGCCCTACTGATACGCTTCGAGTATTGACGACCTTTCTTATCGATGCGCTGGCTATAGACCGACACGAGGTCGCCCTTCTTCAGCCCCATGTCGGAGCCGATGCTGATCTGCGCCGGATTGCGATGGGTGATCACACCGCGCACCGCCATGTCGGGAGCGTCTTTGATAATGTCGTTGTAGAGTTGGGCCGAGGTGCAGTAGCTGACCTTGAATTTCAAACGGCCATAGCGCGACGGATCGCCGAGACACGACATGATGTCGAATGCCTGCTCTTTGTCGATATCCACACGAAAAAGCACAGGATGAGTGACGATTTCTGTTCGGCCTTTTTTCTCACCCTTGGTGTAGGTCACACGATAACGATAGTCGACGACAATATAATTATGGGTCAGCACCGGCAGATAATCCTCCGCGATGAGATTGGTGAGGTTGTCGCCGCTGAAGACTCTCAGGTTCTCGCGACCGAGTTCGATGTCGGCGCGCTGAGCATTGACAATAGCAAGCCTGCGAAGGATATCCTCACTTGTGCCGTTCTTTGTCAGAATGTCGACCACTCGCTTGCCATAGCCATTCTCGGTCAGCGTGCGGGCCATGATAGTGCAGACCTTCTCGTCGGGCTGCATATTCTGGACAGGCACACTCAGCGGAAACTCAAACACCCGCTCTCTCATCTCCTGGTTCTTAAGGTATTCGGCATCGCCAAACACATTGACTGTCCAGCTTTTCGAATCGTAGAATATATCCTTTTTACTCTTGGCGAAAGCGGGAGCGGCCGCCAAAAGGATTGACAACGTCAGTATTATCGATTTGATATTGATAGTTTTCATATGTTTGTTTTCAGTTATTCTTACCACCAGCGGACACCTTTATAATATATCGGCTGACTATCGGCTTTGCTCTCTGCAAGCCGACGCGCACCTTCGATCATCGCCATTCGCTGCTGTTGGATATACTCCTCGCGCTTCAAAGAAGCGGCACGCTCTTCATCGGCACTCCCCTGCAGTCGGGACGACATATCGGCAAGGAGTCGGTCGATCCCTTCCAGCGTCTGTTCATCGGGGCTGACGATCTGATCGATATAGTATTGGGCGTCGCGAGCACCGTTCTCCGTAGGATCGGCGCTCCACGCCGAGCGAGCCTTGGTCAGCAGCTGTCGGTTTTCTTCGGCCATTTCCTTTCCGATCAGTTCAAGAATCAGTTTCTGTGCCTCATTGTATTGCGGGCAGACGGGGGGAATGCGGAGCAACACGGCATAGGCTTCGGCATATGCCTCGCAGGCGGCAAACTGCTTGGCTTTGTTGATAAGCGCAGGTCCGCGTTGCTTATAATATTCGGCGATACGGTCGCGGGCCACTCCGATAGCTTTCGTAATCTCCGGGTCATCTACTTTGATCCGCTTGAAGGCCGTAGAATAAGCGGCCTCGGTGGTTTTACCGACTCCACGCAGGTTTAGATTGCAGGTGGTGAACACGACTCCCTCCTCGCCGTTGCCGATGTAGAGGGTCAGTGAAATCTCCACAACTTTCTGCGGCGGCACAGTCGCCGTAGTCTCTTCACCGACCGCTATGGCATGGGCGGTGATAATGAAGGGGCTCTCCAATCCGGCAGACGCGCCGATACCGTATTGCGCGACTATCCGATTGAGCTTGTCGGCCAATATCTGATCAGCTTTGGGTGTGCTGCCGTCATGTATCAGATAGGGGGTCAGCATTATCTGACCGGTAAACTCCGACTCGGCTTTTGCCGCGCCGAATCCGGCGAGCAACGCCACTAAGACGAAAATAAGTTTCTTCATGATATCTTACGTTTTCAGAGACCGCCGAGCATAACGTAGACTGTGCCCTGTCCGATCGGAACAGTCGTCACGCTGACATTGAACGGTTTAAGATCTTGCGCGATAGGAGCTACAAATGATTCCATCGTCAAAGCCTTTTCTTTACCCTTTTTCGATCCGAAGCCACCGGCGGCCACTTTCCCGAAAAGAGGGAAACGAACCTGATCATATTGCAGTGACTCTCTACTTTTGTTTTTTCTCGAGCAAGCACCTCCGACAGCACGCTCTCCAAGCCAATATTCGATATAATCCGCTAATTCTCCACTCTCACCATCCACGGTTATCTCGCTTTCAAAATTCAGCGGACAATCATCGGCGATTTTGAATATTATCGATCCTTCACGACCATTATTCTCTATATTGCGGAAAGCTAATATAATCTTTTCGAAGAAGTTGGTGGAAAATCCATTAACTACCTGACGGATCAATGTCGGAATCGGTGCGCTCGACGCATCCGAACTGCCTACATCACCATGTAAAATCTTATTTGATGCGGCGTCAATCGTCTGAGCCTTAAATTCAACGGCACGACGAACTCCATACGGTTTATTGGTGAGTGAGAGCTCTACTATAAAATCAACACCGACATTACGCGTCACCTGATCGCGGGCGCTTTCTTCAAACAGGCCGTCGTTTTTCGACGTCACAGCCATATCGTAAGCTCCAATGGTATGCAACTGCTTAAGTTCCTGCTTGAGCGAGAACATCACAAAACCGTCGCCGGCCATTTTATCACCCAAAACGGCTACGGCGCTGTCCATGTCGACATCATTTAACGCTCGCTCATAATCGGGAGTTTTAGCATCAAGCATATATCCTTTTGATTTGCACCAATCATCGCTGGGGAAAATCATAATCTTTGGCATTCTTGCCACATCTGCATGAATGCAAATTACTCCGACCAAAAATAAAAAGGCCGAAAAAATGAGTTTTTTCATTTCAATGAAGTGTTATGTATAACTGTGTTTCTGACAGATCAATTTCTAAAAAAATCGCCAATCCCCTGTCGGACTCCATTGGCCTCAAGCCATTTGCGCAGTGCCGGATAATCTATCTTCAGATTGACGCAAACCCGTCGGCCGCCGGGCACCACGACGTTGTTCTCCCCCGTCGGATAAG
>CAMWNT010000057.1 GCA_947175695.1 uncultured Porphyromonadaceae bacterium | reverse complement strand
TTTGTCTGTAAACACGGGAATGAACTATTTGGAAGACCAACATGCCTTCTTTCCCTGTTACTGTGGATGAACGGAATTTTAATTTTACAGTTGCCATGTTACTAATTATATACGATTAATGCCATTGGAAGATAATTATATAAATTCCCATCTAAAATCTGTCACACAGAATTCATACATAAACAATCGGGCCTAAAATAAAATTATTTTTAGATTATGTTTACTTTTAACACGATTATAGAACACAATCGATCGAAAGAGAATCTTTCCATCCACTCAAAGGTCTTTTTCGGTGCTTTTTGTCCGAATCCATCAGTCGCAATCTGAGATTGCTCCCTCGAATCCGAACGAAAATTTCTCGAAAAATACTCTTTGAATGAATGAAAGTTAAAAGTAAACATACTCTTAGATTTGAAAGTATCTGTCTCCGCGATGACGCATTGATCTAAATTTAGGATAGCTGTAATTTCGCAGGTAAAAACTACGGCTATGAAAAAGAGTGTGTATAATAAGCATTACAAGGCTTTTGTAAAAGAACTCAGCCTCAATCCGGATCAGACCCTCCAGTCATATTGCCGGGAGAATGGCATTGTATGGCGACGTCTGTATGGCTGGATGCGCCGGAATCAGATATCCCTAAAGAAGCTTTATCAGACCTACCGAGTAAAATCGGGGGATGTCGTCTGCGGGGCCGACAAGCCGGAGAGTGTCGAGTTCAGAGAAGTGATTCCCGGGCATGCCATGGTCAGACAGCCTCGAGCCTGCACTGATAGCAATGTCATAAATGGTGTGAGTGTCCGGCTCCCGTCAGGCATTACGATCAGCCTGGAGGAATGCAACGCGTCGGTATTGTTCCGACTTATAAGTGGTCTTGCAGGAAAGGAGGTGGGCGATGTTCTCTCTTGATGAAAAGATAAGATTTTACCTCTGCCGGCAGCCGGTGTCGATGCGTTACGGCATCCGAGGCGTGACCAACATTGTTCTTACCCGGCCCGGATTCTTACACCGGCAGGATAAAAAAACAAGGCTGACGCGCCGATTTCTGTCCCCTCCTGCGTGCTATTAGTCACAATTTTACTAATTTGGAGGAATAATTCAAAAAATATAAATATGGACAGAAACCGAACAGTCGCCGGCCTTGATGTCCGCAAAGGTAACAAACTTTGTTAATCATACCAAACAAAAATGGGATAATTCGCAGTTTTATTTGTTATACCTTACAAAATCGCCCGGAAACTGCGAGTCACATCGTTCTTCATCGGCGTGCATAGGGCATATAAAAAGCAAAACGCCGATTATATTGATAATCAGCGTTTTGTCTTAATTTAACATTGAAATAAGTGGTCCCACTAGGGCTTGAACCTAGGACCCACAGATTATGAGTCTGTTGCTCTAACCAACTGAGCTATAGGACCGTCAGATGCGGCGGGCGTCAGACGCGGCGCGCTCTGATTTGTGAATGCAAAGTTAGTGAAATGTTTTGGATTGTGCAAGAGAGGGGTCGGTTTTTTGATATTTTTTATGACCGGCCGGTATTTTGGGGAGCGGGTAGAGTGGGTATGTGAAGAAAATTTCGTAATTTTGCATTGAAATCATAATAACTTAGAAAATACGCGATGCAGACGATTCGAAATGCCCGGCTCATCTTGGAAGATGGCACAGTTTTTCATGGAAAGTCGTTTGGCTATGAAGGAGCCACTGCCGGCGAGGTCGTGTTCAACACGGCCATGACCGGTTATCCCGAAAGCCTGACGGATCCCTCCTATGAGGGTCAGATCCTTGTGACGACTTATCCGATACTCGGCAACTACGGTGTTCCCCCGCGTCGGGAGCAAAATGATGTGAGTGAGTATTATGAATCGGATCATATTCATGCACGAGCCATTGTCGCCCAAGACTACAGTTGGCAGCATTCCCATTGGCAAGCCGACCGTTCGCTGGCTCAGTGGCTTGAGGAAGAGAAAATTCCCGGAATCTACGGGATCGATACGCGGGCTCTTACGAAACTTTTGCGCGAGAAAGGCTCAATGTTGGGTAAAATCGTTGTGGAAGGTGCGGAAGAGCCTGATTTTTATGATCCCAACAAGGAAAACCTTGTGGCCAAGGTCAGCTGCAAGGATGTGATGGAATATGGAGAAGGGGAGAAGACCGTGGTGCTCGTCGACTGCGGCGTGAAACACAATATCATCCGCTGTCTGACCCGTCGCGGACTCAAAGTGATCCGCGTGCCCTGGGACTACGATTTCAATACCATCGAAGCCGACGGCATCTTCATCTCCAACGGCCCCGGCAATCCCGACCTCGTCGACGCCACAGTGGCCAATCTGCGCAAAGCGCTTGAAGGCGAGCGCCCCATCTGCGGCATCTGCATGGGCAATCAGCTCCTCTCGCGTGCCGCCGGCGCGTCGACTTTCAAACTTAAATATGGTCATCGCAGCCACAACCAGCCTGTGCGGCAGGTTGGCACCAACCGCTGCTTCGTGACATCACAAAACCACGGATTCGCCGTCGACAACGACACTCTTCCCGCCGATTGGGAGCCGCTCTTCATCAACATGAACGACTTCACCAACGAAGGAATCCGCCATAAGAGCAAACCCTTCTTCTCGGCGCAGTTCCATCCCGAAGCAAGCTCAGGCCCGAAAGACACTGAATTCCTCTTCGACGACTTCGTCGCACTGCTTTGAGCCGTCAGTACGGATAAAAGAGATGTCGGAGCATCCGGGTCCCCCCCCCGCAATCAAAGCGTCGGAAACGTCGCCATGATGCTCCAAGCAAAAATATCGACCCATAAAATTACCATATTACCATAATGGCAACAACAGATAATCTTTCCTCAACAGCGTCGAAGCCGACCGGCGTTCCCTCGTTTCTCGCCGCCCGCGAAGACAATCCCAACCTTGACCGCAGCATCCGCAAAGTGCTTCTCCTCGGATCCGGCGCCCTCAAGATCGGCGAAGCCGGCGAATTCGACTACTCCGGCTCCCAGGCTCTCAAGGCGATGAAAGAAGAGGGCATCAAGACTGTATTGATCAACCCCAATATCGCCACTGTGCAGACCTCTGAAGGGTTTGCCGACAAAATTTACTTCCTCCCCGTCACTCCCGACTTCGTAGAGCGCGTCATCGAGAAAGAACGCCCCGACGGCATCCTGCTCGCCTTCGGCGGCCAGACCGCTCTCAACTGCGGCGTGGCGCTCTATCAGAGCGGCGTGCTCGAAAAATATGGCGTCAAAGTGCTCGGCACTCCCGTGCAGGCCATTATCGACACTGAAGACCGCGAACTCTTTGTCCGCAAGCTCGATGAAATCGGCGTGAAGACAATCAAGAGCGAGGCTGTGGAAAGTGTGGCCGCCGCACGCGCCGCCGCCGACCGCCTCGGCTATCCCGTCATTGTCCGCGCGGCATATGCCCTCGGCGGACTCGGCTCGGGCTTCTGCGACAACGAGCAGGAGCTCACCGCACTGACTGAAAAGGCACTCTCGTTCTCCCCGCAGGTGCTTGTCGAGAAGTCGCTCAAAGGCTGGAAGGAAGTGGAATACGAAGTCGTGCGCGACCGATTCGACAACTGCATCACAGTCTGCAATATGGAAAACTTCGATCCGCTCGGCATCCACACCGGCGAGAGCATCGTAGTCGCCCCCTCGCAGACACTTTCCAACGAAGACTACCACTATCTGCGCAAACTCGCCATCAAGATCATCCGCCACATCGGCATCGTCGGCGAATGTAATGTGCAATACGCCTTCGACCCCGAATCGATGGATTATCGCGTCATCGAGGTCAACGCCCGCCTCAGCCGAAGCTCCGCCCTCGCATCAAAGGCCACAGGCTATCCGCTCGCGTTTGTCGCCGCCAAACTCGGTCTGGGCTACGGACTCTTCGACCTGCGCAACTCCGTCACAAAAGACACTTCGGCCTTCTTCGAGCCGGCTCTTGACTACTGTGTCGTCAAGCTCCCCCGCTGGGACCTCGGCAAATTCCACGGTGTGCGCCGCGAGATCGGCAGCTCGATGAAATCTGTCGGCGAAGTGATGGCCATCGGCCGCACATTCGAAGAGGCCATTCAGAAAGGTCTCCGCATGATAGGCCGCGGAATGCACGGCTTCACTGAAAACAAAGCCGTCAAAGTCGAGGATATCGACGCTTCGCTCGCATCGCCTACCGACAACCGTATCTTCGTCATCTCCGACGCGCTCCGCAAAGGCTACAGCGTGGAGCGCATCCACGAGCTGACAAAGATCGACCGCTGGTTTCTTTACAAACTCCACAATATCATCGCGACATCGCGCGAAATCGAGCAATACGACTCGCTCGAAGCGCTCCCCGACGATCTCCTGCGCCGGGCGAAGCAACAGGGCTTCAGCGATTTCCAGATCGCTCGCGGCATCTTCCAGGACGCCACTTCCGAGCGTCCGCAGGAGCTCAGCCTGCTTGTGCGCCGTCATCGCATCGCGCGTGGCGTGACCCCGGTGGTCAAGCAGATCGACACGCTTGCAGCCGAATATCCTGCACAGACCAACTACCTCTATATCACCTACAACGGATCGACCAACGACGTCAACTTCCTTCACGACCACCGTTCGATCGTCGTGCTCGGATCGGGCGCATATCGCATCGGTTCGTCGGTTGAGTTCGACTGGTGTTCGGTCAACGCTCTGCTGACTGTCAAGCGCGAAGGCTGGCGCTCGGTGATGATCAACTACAACCCCGAGACCGTCTCCACCGACTACGACATGTGCGACCGTCTCTACTTCGACGAGCTGACATTCGAGCGTGTGATGGACATTCTGGATCTCGAACAGCCCCACGGCACAATCCTCAGCGTGGGCGGCCAGATCCCCAACAACCTCGCCATGCGTCTTGACGCCGAAGGGGTCAACATCCTCGGCACCTCGGCAAAAAGCATCGACAACGCCGAAGACCGCCATAAATTCTCATCCATGCTCGACGACCTCGGCATCGACCAGCCCCGCTGGCAGGAGTTGACATCGAAGGAGGATATCGACAGCTTTATCGCCGAAGTCGGCTTCCCGGTGCTTGTGCGTCCGAGTTATGTGCTCTCCGGCGCGGCGATGAACGTTTGCTCCAACGAAGAAGAGCTCGAGCGCTTCCTGCGTCTGGCGGCGAATGTGTCGAAGCAGCATCCGGTGGTGGTCAGTGAATTTATCCAGAACGCCAAGGAGATCGAGATGGACGCTGTGGCCCAGAACGGCGAAATCAAAGCCTACGCCATTTCGGAGCATATCGAATTCGCCGGTGTGCACTCGGGCGACGCCACAATCCAGTTCCCGCCCCAGAAGCTCTATGTCGAGACGATGCGCCGCATCAAGAAAGTGTCGGGTCAGATCGCCCGTGCGCTGAATATCTCCGGCCCGTTCAACATCCAGTTCCTGGCGAAGAACAACGACATCAAGGTGATCGAATGCAATCTGCGTGCGTCGCGTTCATTCCCCTTTGTCAGCAAGGTGCTTAAGATCAACTTTATCGATCTCGCCACCCGCATCATGCTTGGCATTCCGGTCGAAAAACCCAACAAATCGGCCTTCGATCTCGACTACGTCGGCATCAAGGCCTCGCAGTTCTCATTCTCCCGCCTGCAGGGCTCCGACCCTGTGCTGGGCGTCGACATGAGCTCCACAGGTGAAGTCGGATGTCTCGGCACCGACACATCGGAAGCTGTACTCAAAGCCATGCTCGCTGTCGGCCATCGTATTCCGCGTCGCGGAATCCTTCTCTCGACCGGCTCGGCCCGCCATAAGGCGGCTCTTCTCAGCTCCGCGCGTCGCCTCCATGAGAACGGCTATACGATATATGCCACCCGCGGCACTCACGCCTTCCTGAGCGAAAACGGCGTGCCCGCAGTGCGTGTCTACATGCCTTCGCAGGCCGAAGGCCATCCCCAGGCTCTCGAACTCCTGCATCGCAAAGAGATCGACCTGGTGGTCAACATCCCCAAAGACCTGACCCCGACCGAGCTCAGCGACGGCTACAAAATCCGCCGCGCGGCCATCGACCTCAATATCCCGCTGCTGACCAACACCCGCCTTGCGGAAGCTTTCATCACAGCCTTCACGCAGCTCGATCCCAAGGATATCGAGATCAAGGCCTGGGACGAATATTGATTCAGATGACTCCCGACAAATTATCGACAATCACAACAGAAGAGCGGTATCGGCGCCTCCGTGAGGAGCTGATGCCGCTCTTCGGCACGCGGGAGGCGACAGCCATGAGCCGACTGATATTCCATGCCCTCAAAGGGTGGGATACGACCGCGCTCGTCGTGCACGCGCGGGATCTTCTTTCCGAGTTCACTCTCGCCCGCATCGACGAAATCCTCGCCCGCCTCCGCCAAGGCGAGCCCCTGCAATACATCCTCGGCGAAGCTCGCTTCTACGGCATGACACTCAAAGTCGACCGGTCGACGCTCATCCCTCGCCCCGAGACAGAAGAGCTCGTGGAAATGATCGTCAATGACTGCCGCGACCGCAAAGACCTGCGGGTGCTCGACATCGGCACAGGTTCCGGCGCCATAGCCATTGCTCTGAGCCGCAATCTCCTCTTTCCGCATGTCGAGGCCATCGACATATCGTCCGAAGCTCTCGACGTGGCCCGCGACAACGCCCGCTCGCTTCATGCCCGGGTCGAATTCCGTCATGCCGACGTATTCAGTCTGGAGCCCGCCCCACGCAGTCTGGATGTAATAGTCAGCAATCCGCCCTACATCTGCCATAAGGAAATGGCCGAAATGGAAAAAAACGTGCTCGATCATGAGCCCCACACGGCCCTTTTTGTGCCCGACTCCGATCCGCTCCTTTTCTATCGTCGGATAGCCGACATCGGCAGGACTGCACTCGTCGAGCAAGGGCGACTCTATTTCGAAATCAATCCGATTTATGCCGAGCCGATGCGCGACATGCTTCGCGATCGCGGCTACGAAGATATCGACATCCTCAACGACCTCTCGGGCAAACAACGTTTCATCCGGGCCTTAGAAACGGTTTAAATTTAACACGATTAAAGGAACCCGACTCTTCTGCGAGAATCTTTTCATCCACTCAAAGGTCTTTTTCGGTGCTTTTCGTCCGAATTCATCGGTCACAATTTGCAATTGCTCCCTCGAATCCGAACGAAAATCCCTCGAAAAATCCTCTTTGAGTGAATGAAAGTTAAACTTAAACCGTTTCTTACAAATGAAAAATCCACCGACAATAGAATCCATGCGGCTTAGGCTCGCCGGCCTGTGTTCGCGTTCGGAGCAGTGTGAGTCGGATCTGCGCGCCAAGATACTGCGCGCCCGACTTCCGGCCGAAGCCGCCGACGATATAATCACTTTCCTCAAAGAGGGCCGGTTTCTCGACAACTCACGCTTCGCCCGCAGCTATGCGCTCGACAAAGTGAGATTCGCCGGCTGGGGTGTCAATAAGATCCGCGCCGCATTGGCGATGAAGCGCATTCCTCAATCCGACATCGCCGCTGCACTCGAGGCCATTCCGAAAGCGGAATATATGGAGGCCGTCAAGAAGGTGGCGGCTGCAAAAGTGCGCAGTCTCGATCTGCGGCTCCAGGCCGACCGGGCTGCCTTCTGCCGACACATGCTCAGCCGGGGATTCGAGACTCCCGTGGTGATGAAGACACTCGATTATCTCGTCAAAAAGACCGACAGCGACTCCGAGTGATCCGACTCCTGCGAATAAATAGTCATCCGATATGCGACTTCCGGTTCTCATAGAGCGAATCCTCGACCTTCTTCTGCCGCCGACATGCCATGTCTGCGGCCATACGCTCATGCCCGACGAACGCTTCCTCTGTCGCACCTGCCTGATATCGCTGCCACGCACACACTATCATGGCCGCGACGCCAACCCGGTGGAAATGCGACTGGCAGGACTCTTGAAATTCGACTGCGCCACGAGCCACTTCTTCTACGCACCCGATTCGCCGCTCGCGTCGCTGATCCACGATTTCAAATATCGCAACTTCCCGGCTGTGGCGCGCCGACTGGGGGCCGTGGTCGGCGAGGAGCTGTATCTTTGCGGGTGGCTGACCGGGGTAGACGTCATCTGCCCTGTGCCGCTCCACTGGCGCAAGGAGATGCGCCGCGGCTACAATCAAAGTCGCGAGCTGGCGCTCGGCATCTCCGAAGCGTCCGGAATCGAGGTCAGCAGCGACCTCCGGGCCATCCGCGGCCACGTCACCCAGACCTCGCTCAGTCATGAAGAGCGCCGGCGCAACACACAAGGAATCTTCCGCCTTCGCCATCCCGAGCGCTACGCCGGGCGGTGCATCCTGCTCCTTGACGACGTCTGCACAACCGGCGCCACACTCTTCGCCGCCGGCGAAGCCATACTTGCCGCTCAGCCCGGAGCCCGACTGCGGCTGCTGACCCTCGCCGCCACCTTCTGACAGCCAACCGTCATTGTCTTTGCTTCCACCCGAGGCTCAGTCGGCCGCTCTCCATATGGCTTCACAGTGCCTCAATTAACGTTAAAACACCGGATGCCGACAAAAAATGTCAGCTCGGATATTGCACGATTGACAATATTGAAGTAACTTTGCACTTTCCCAAATATGTCGTTTCGGAATCGGATGTTCGGCTTAAAGAGTAATGGATCCGTCACGAAGCGACGCAAAATCTCGTGCTTATGAAAAAACCTCATAAACTGCTTGCTGAAAAGCTGCTGCAGATCAGTGCTATAAAGCTCCAGCCGGAGTCACCCTTCGTATGGGCGTCAGGCTGGAACTCTCCGATATACACCGACAACCGCGTCATGTTGTCGTATCCTGATGTGCGCAACTTTATCAAAGTCGAACTCGCCCGCAACATACTCGAGCACTTCCCCGAAGCGACGGCAATTGCCGGAGTGGCTACGGGTGCCATCGCAATCGGAGCGCTTGTGGCTGATGTGCTCGGTCTTCCCTATGTCTATGTGCGCAACACGCCGAAAGATCACGGACTTGAAAATATGATCGAAGGCAATCTCAAGCCCGGATCGAAAGTCGTGGTGATCGAAGACCAGGTGGCCACGGCGACAGGTTCCCTCCGGGCAGTCGAGGCTGTGCAGCTCGCCGGATGCGAGGCCGTCGGCATCACATGTGTGTTCAACTTTGAATTCCCCGAAGCCGTGAAGCGTGTTTCCGACGCCAATATCTCACTCGTCACATTGCTGACATATAGCGAGATGCTCGAAGTGGCCTCCGAAATCGATTATATCGCACCGACCGAACTCGAAACCCTCAAGCAGTGGCGCGAGGATCCATCCTCATGGACGCCTGAAGTGTTTATGAAATAATCCCAGGATTCAAAATGTCAGAATTCAAATCAAGCAAGCGCTCCGTGGCCGCGTCTGCGGAAGCCGTATATGCAAAGCTGTCGGATCTAAGCTCGCTCGGCAGTGTGCTCTCCAATATTCCGGAAGGCGCTTTAGACGCCGACAATCGTCAGCTCCTTGAACAAGTCAAGGCCACACCCGACAGCGTGACCTTCCCCGCCGGTCCGGTCGGCGAAGTCACTCTTCAGGTGGCACGCCGTGTGCCCCCGACTCTGATCAGTCTGGAAGGCGTAGGCACTCCCGTCGCGCTCAATCTTCGCCTGGAGATCACACCCTCCGGCTCCGACGCATGCGAAGTGATGGTGGCTCTTGACATAGCTATCCCGGCTATGCTCAAGCCGATGGTAGGCGGTACGCTCCAAAAGATGGCGGATCAGTTTGCCGATGTTGTGGAGCGACTGAATTATGAGTGATTCGCGTCTCGGGCGTGCGTCGGTCAATATATTGATCATGGCGCTCGCGGCGATTGCCATATTCATGCAGTCGGGATGTCAGACCGTCGACGACAGTCGCATCCCGGCTATGCCTGTCTATATCGACCTTTCCGACCCCGGACGTTGGAACACATACGGCGTGTCGGGCTACGGGTCGTTCAATTATTTTGTGTTTCAGCCCGGTTCGGCGCGTGAGCCGTCGGGCTTCCCCTATCTCGATACCTCCGCCACAGGCTATGGCGGCGTCCTGCTGATCGAAGGGATGGACCCCTTCATGCTCGAGATGCTCACTCCGCTGGCCTACGATCTGGCATGCCCGGTGGAAAAATCGCCGACAGTCAGGGTGCGCATCGATGCGGCCACCTACGAGGCCGTGTGTCCGGTGTGCGATTCCCACTATGACGTCACAATGGGAGGAGGCGCGCCGCTCAGCGGCCCCGCTCTCGGGGGAGAACACAAATATGGACTCAAACGTTATTACTGCCACAAGACGATTTACAACACCTATACCATCACGAGCACTCCTTAGAGTGGGGCGCACGACGTCGCGAGGGGTAATCTGATCGCGTAACGGCGCTTAAATGGCTCCGGCGCAGTTCACGGGCGTCGGATGCGTGTTGTCAAATCAAGAGTTTCAGCCGCAGCGAAGCGTCTGTGCGGCGAAGCAACCAGCAGAAAGCAAATGGCTCCGATCGAATCGATCTTATATATGATGTGGCGCGGCCTTGCGGTCGGCGTCCTGATCTCGGCTCCGATGGGGCCGGTGGGGATGCTTTGCATTCAGCGCACACTCGACAAGGGGCGCAAAGCGGGATTCTTCACCGGCATCGGCGTTGCCCTTTCCGATCTTTTCTATTGTCTCCTGACCGGATTCGGACTCTCCTTTATCGAAGATTTCCTCCATCAGAATCAGAATATTATCCAGCTCTTCGGCAGCATGGTGCTTGTGGCTTTTGCGATTTATATGATTCGCAAAAGTCCGTCGTCGTCGTTGCGCAGGCCGGTGCCGCAGAATGTGTCGGCGAAGAAAAATATTCTTGGAGGCTTCCTCTTTACATTCTCCAATCCTCTGATAATCTTTCTGATAATCGGATTGTTCGCTCAATTCAATTTTTCCGCTCCCGAAATCAAAGGAGGTTTTTATGCGGTCGGCTATGTGTTTATACTCGCCGGCGCACTCGGATGGTGGTATGGCGTGACATATCTGATCGAGAAGGTGCGCGGGCGCTTCAATATGCGTTCGATGAAGCGGCTTAATGTCGGCATCGGCATAGTGATCCTCGTATTCGCAGGCATCGGAATGGGATCGGGGATAATAGGGTTGACTTCGGCCGAGGCTCACGGCGCCCGCAATGACTTGTTTTCGGGATTCATGGTGCATCGGTTGACTCCGCGTTATGCTTCCGGAGCCGACAGCGTGGGAGCCGTAGATGATTCGCGGAATGCCCGGCGACTTGCAAATTCAGGCTGGCGCAATGTCAGCCTTGAGCTGTTTGATGTCGGCCTCGACGAAGTGTCGGCCGACTGCCGGGCCGATTCTCTTCAGTCGTTTCGGCTCGATTTCAAGGCCGCCAATCACTCCTCTCACCCCGGTCGTAGATACGTCTACACCGACTCCGCGTCTGTCAGGCGCAAAGTGAAATCCCCGCCATGGAGTCTTGTGGCTGTCGATGAGCAGGGGAGTGAGATGAGATTTGAATTTTACACGGCTGAATATAGTCCGACGCCATTGTCGTCGCAGGCTACTGTGTTCGCCCGATTCAGCAATGACGGACTAACGTCCGAGCCAAGGCCGATTGCCGACGGAATCAACGCGGCAGACGGCCTTAATCATTTTCGATTGATTCGCGAAGGGGAGGTGGTCAGCCTCTATGCCGGCGACCGGTCGCTAAAGAGGGTAGGGGAGTTCCCGATTGCGCGATTCGGCTTATTGCGTTCGCTCCGGATAGAGGCGTCGCCGGGCTCGGATGTCAGCGTTTGCGACGCGGCGTTGCGTCTGGCGATTGATCCCGGTAGCCGTCGTTCGCATCTCTCAGAGGAGGAGATCGCCTATCGGCTCCGTCATAGCGTCGACCCTACTGAAGGACGCTGGCGACTGCTCGACCACACTGTCGACGACCCCTCGGCCCGACTCGGTGGCGATTACACTGTGGCTATTGTGCGCCGGCCCGACGGCGATTATGAGATCGTATATCTCGGAGGGGCTGTCATATCCGGCCGCGCGTGGCAGCCGGGTATGTTGAAGGGTCTGTTGCGCCCGACAGGCCACGAGGGTGTCTACGACCTTGAATGGCGCGATTCCGAAGGGCTCACGTTGCGCGGACGCCTGACGGCTCAGCGGGAGTCGATTTCCATCCTGACATTCCATTTTCCCGAGCTCGGCAGCCGACTGCGTTTCGGCCGACTTGAGGAACCTTAAATTTAAATCGTTTCTAAGCCGGCCGAAGATTCAGAAGGATTCGAGCCGGGCGTTTGTCGCGGCATCGGCCGAGGTCGGTTTGCCGCCGAAGAATCGGTTGACGATCTGCGCGATCGCTCCGTCGCCTGTGACGTTGCAGGCTGTGCCGAATGAGTCCATCGCGATATAAAGCGCGATCATCAGCGCCTGGTTGGCTTCAGTGAAACCAAGCATCCCCGCCAATACTCCCAATGCGGCCATGATCGAGCCGCCCGGCACGCCGGGAGCGGCCACCATCGTTATGGCGAGCATACACACGAATCCGATCATCGTCGGAGTGTCAAACGGGATCCCCTCCATCAGCATCAGCGCCACGGCGCACGACGTGATTTTCATGCAACTCCCCGACATATGGATCGTAGCGCATAGAGGCACTGTGAATCCGGCTATGTCGTCGCGCACTCCCATGCGGATACACTGTCGCAAAGTGACGGGAATTGTGGCGGCCGACGATTGTGTGCCCAATGCCGTGAAATAGGCGGGGAGCATCGTCAGCAGCATTCTGAATGGATTCTTTCGCGCGAATATGGCCGCGATGAGATATTGCACGAGCAATATGACGACGTGCATCGCGAAAATGACGAGTATTATCTTGCCGAATGCGGCGAGCACATCGCCGACTTCCCCCTTCATCGCCATGATCAGGAATATGCCGAATATGTAGATCGGTAGCAGAGGGATGATCGCCTTGCCGATAGCCATCGAGATGACTTCGCGGAATTCTGAAAAGAGGCGGTGGAGTGTCGGGGTCTTCAGATATGCCATGCAGATGCCGAGCAGAAAGGCCGCGACAAGTGCCGTCATCACGTCGGCAAGTGCCGGAATGCGGATCGTGAACCATGGAAGTATGTCGGCCACGTGGGTCTGATGTTCGATCTCGGCCGCCTCGCGCTGCGATATGAGCGAGGGGAAGGTGGCGTCGGATATGAAATATCCGAATATGCCGCTACCGATTGTGGAGATGTAGGCCAAAGCTACGGTCAGCACCAGCACCTTTCCCGCCTTATTGCCGACATCGGCGATAGCCGGAGCCACAAATCCGATGATGATCAGCGGAATCAGGAAGCCGAGAAACTGGCTGAATATCGCGTTGAAGGTCGCAAAGAGACGTGCTCCCCAGAGGGGCATGACATAGCCGGCGCCGACTCCGAGCAGGATTGCGATGAGGATCTTCCAGAGAAGATTGATCTTGAAAAGTTTCTTCATTTTGATGCGGGTTGGTTGTGGATTGACGGCCGACTCTGCCCTGCGGCGTGAACCGGAAGCCCGATGGCCTGCGTGTAGAGGCGATTCGCGGTGGCAAAGATAACAAAAGTCTGCGATAAAGCGAGTGGCCTTATCGCAGACTTTTTATAACTTTTGAATATTTTAGAGTATGTTTACTTTTGGGAGGCGTCCGCCGGGTGCTGATCTGTTGATTCGCTCCGAGATCTTTATCAAGGATCTTTATCAGCGATCTTTATTTGCGGGCTTTATTTGCGGGCTTTGGCCTTGGTGCGGGCCGAAGACTTCGCTTTTGTGCGGGGCGAGGCTTTAGCCTTGCTGCGCGATTTTGAGCTTTTCCTCTTCGACGCATATTTGCGAGAGGACTTTGAAGCTTTCGATTTGGAGGCCGTATAGGTCGAACGGCTGTGGTTGAGTCCGGCATATGCGTTTTGGGCGGCCGCGGCGATGTCGAACTTTTCGCTGACCGGGCGTCCCGGGTCGTTGAGCGAATGGGAGAGCAACCAGTCGTAGCTGTCGTCGAGATAGAAGAATCGTGCGGGGCGGGAGTGGTTCATTCCGGCTACACGGTCGTAGTGGAGGCGAGGGGTGTCGGCATCGGCCGCACGCATTGTGCTGACCACTTTGTCGCTTTCTTTGATCGACACGGCGCGGTCGGCTGTGCCGTGGACAATCCAGAGGGGCACTTCATTAAGATCCTTGATCGACTTCGCTGTGCCGCCGCCACAGAACGACATGGCCGCCGCGATGCGGTCGGGATAGGTCGCAGCCAGATCGATCGCGCCATATCCTCCCAGGCTCATGCCGAGTACGTATATGCGGTTTTGATCGACATGCTTGTTTTCGACTACCCAATCCACCACCTTCATCACCTTTGCCGGCGACCAAGCGCCGCCCGGATTCTGGGGAGCGACCACATAGGCGTCGATCGTGCGCCCCTTTTCGATGGCGGCGATTGTGCCGTAGCGCTTGACGCGGTTGAGGTCGTTGCCGCAAAGGCTGGCTCCGTGAAGGAAGATTACGACCGGCTTTGCCTCGTCGGCGGCATTCTCCGGCTCATAAAACCAGAAATTGTAGGCGTCTTTGACCACACCGCGCTTAGCTTCGATCTTCGAGCCGAAAGCGGATGAGGGGATAATGATTGCGATAAGCGTGAGGAGAGTGAGAAGGATCGATTTCATCAGTTGTCGTTGTTTTGGGTGTCGAAGCCGGAGCGAATGCTCGACTTCGAAAAGCGTTTCATGTGAAAAAGTGTTTCCACAGGCGGCCGGCACTCGACATTCATGATGGCGCAGGATCCGGCCGCGATGACAAAGGTAGCCTAAATATTTCATCGGCGCAAGCGTATCTATGCTGAAATGCAAATAATTAGCCTTGTATTAAAGAATTTTAACAGTTGAGGTGCCGTAATGCGTCGATGATTAACTTTCGTTAACCCTGCGCAACGCGGCGGGTCGGAATGAGTCGGGATTCAGAAATTTTTATTATATTCGCGGTGTGATATGCCTGATGCGTGTTGACCGCGTATGCGTGTCTTTCAGTCGATTACAATAATTGCTAAGTAAGAGAGTGTTTGGATTTAACTTTCATTCACTCAAAGAGGATTTTTCGAGGGAT
>CAMWNT010000056.1 GCA_947175695.1 uncultured Porphyromonadaceae bacterium | reverse complement strand
GCGACCCCGACCTTGGCAAGGTCGTGCTCTACCAACTGAGCTATTTTCGCATATTTTATGTCATTTTGTCAGAGAAGCGCTCTTGCTTTCCCTCTTTTGCGATGCAAAGTTACGACTTTTTTCTGAATTGACCAAATTTTATCGCAACTTTTTTTTAATTTTTTTTTGGCCCTCGAGGCCGCCGCGTTGGTTTTCAGTCATTTCGCTGAATCCCATATCCAGCCTTCGGGGAAGGCAGCGCGGAATTCGGTGGAGTTGAGAAGTGCGCGAAGCGTCTGGCTGTCGCCGTGGCCGGCATATACGCGGTGGATGCCGCGAGATTCAACGATGCGGAGCTCGTAGGCGCCTCCGCGGCGCGCGGCGATGAATGTGGCCGCTTCGTCGGCTGAGTGGAATGTGGCTACGATGAGATACATTCCGTCGACAGCCGTTTCTGTCGCCGCCGTTTCAGCCGCGGGTGCTTCTTCCGGGAGGGCAGGCTCTGCCGGCTCGGTCGATTCGATGCGGGCCGGGATGCGGCGCGAGAGTGTCTCTACGGGGTTCATGCTTGCACTGACCTCGGGGGTGGCAGTGTTGGATTGAGGCATGATGAAGGGGAGGGCGAAAGCTATGATGACGATCAGCGAGGCTGCGCAGCGGGCGAAGATCTTGTTGATCGCGATATAGTAGTTCTTTTTGGAGAGTATACGCGTGTAGCAGTCGGCGGGGAGATCGGAGTCGCTTTCCGATGATGTGGCGATTGCAGCGCCCGGGCGGCGCAGTGAGGCTGCGGGCGCACCCATTCCTTCGCTGTTGGCATCGGGTGATGTGCGGGGTATGAACTCCATGCGATCGGCGTCGTCGAGCGACAGTCGGCCGATTTTGCCGAGTGTAAACTCGCGATCGCGGCGCAGGGCGCGGATGATGCCGTCCATTTCCTGAGCCATGATGCTGCGGCCCTCTTCGAATTTGACGCGTTCGGCGCGCGAAATCGAGTCGGCGAGCATGCCGTCGTCGTGGCGGATGGCGGGGTTGAGCCCGAAACGGCGTGTCGGAGGGAGAATGACGCCTCGTTCGGCGTCAATGCGAGCCGGGGTGTATTCGGCTACAATCGCACCGATTCCGGGCAGTATGACGCAGTCGTGGCGCCGGGTGAGATATTCTATATGTCGGATGACGCTTGTCAAGTCAGTCTTTGGGTTTAATCGCGGTCGGGAGCCCCGACCGGGGTGATGTTGGCGGTAAGTTCGAGAGCGCAGGACTCTCGGGGCTCTGGGAGCGCTGAGAGCGCTGAGAGCACTGGGAGCACTGAGAGCACTGAGAGCACTGGGAGTACTGAGAGCGCTGGGAGTACTGTGAGCACTGTGAGCACTGTGAGATTTTTTACACCGGAGAGCCGGGCGATTTTCTACGCTTGAGCGCTTCTCTTTTCGCTTTTGGCGAAATCGGATGCAAAGTTAGTGAAAAAATCGGAGTCGGGAAAGAGCGGAGGGGCGTTTTATTTCGCGGGAGTGGCGAGATATTTTGCAATGGTTTGAGGGTCAATTCCATATTGGCGGGCGAGTTGGCAGTCGATTTCCGCGGCTGAGTTTTGATGGAGTGTTTTATGGAGCATGGCCCGGAGGAGGTAGAATTCGCCGGTGTGGGGGTAGAGTTTGAGTGCCTCGATGATGGATGTCTCGGCGTCGGCGAGGCGATTGGAGTCGAGCATGGCGGATATGAGGGAGATGCGGAAGTCGGGGTTGTCGGCGATTTCGATGGCGCGGGTGAAGTGTTGGATCGCTTCTGAATGGCGGGAGTCGGCGAGAGCTGTCTCACCCATTCCGGCGGGTCCCCAGGGGTCGGTCGGGTCGAGATCGGAGAGTGTGCGGAAGTCGACTTCTGCGTGGGGATAATCGGCTCGCATGAGGAGGATCTGTCCGCGCATTCGCCGAGGGGTCGGTGAGAGACTGTCGATTTCGATCGCGAGGTTGAGATCGGCGAGTGCTGCCGAATCGTCGGCCATTAATATATAGGTGGCGGCTCTTGATGTGAGTATCGAGGCCGAACGGGGTTCTTTGATAAGGGCGATTTCGAAATTGTCGAGTGCGTTGTCGTATTCTCCGAGCCGGGTGTGGCACACACCGAGGTTGGCGAAGAGTTTTGAGTTGAGTGGGGAGGCAGGATTGAGTCGTAGGGCGTGGCGATAGCATCTCGCGGCGTCGGCCCAGCGCTCCTTGCGTGAATAATTGTCGGCCGAATCAATATAGGCCTCATAGGAATCCGCGGGAGCCGATGTGGCATGCGAGGTCGGCTTTGGAGCGGGGAGTGTGGTAGCGCCGGCGACTGTCGGGAATGAATGATTGCCGCGTGATGCAGGCGCGAGGTCAGGAGTTGGCGTTAAGCCGAATGCCGCCGCGACGACCGTGGCGGCGCAGAGTGGCGCGAGGATGAGTCGGGATTTATGAGAAAGAGGGCGTGGAAGATTCATATAGGGGCGTGAAGGATTGAGATGATACGGATGACAGGAGAGCGTTTGAATTAAGCCCGATGCGGGGCGTAGGGGTGAAGTGAATACGTGGGGGATGAAAAAAGAGAGAGGCCACGTCGTTATAACGTGGCCTCTGCTGGATTTCGTATTATCGTCGGCTTGAGGAGCCGGCGGGAGTCAAGGGTCAGACTTTATTTCTTCCCTTTTTCATAGTTGCTCTTGCCCATTTCGAGGAATGCCTTATAGGCGGGGATGTCTTCCTTATATACGAATGCGGGAGCAAGGGGGCGAGCGTTTTGGTCGACGATGACGTGGAAAGGCTGGGCGTTGGCGCCAAACTTCGAGCGCTGGAGATAGCTCCATTTGTCGCCGTAGGTGCGGAGCGTGCGGACTGTGCCGTCGGATTCCGTGATTTTGATGGGCTCGGGGAGCGCTTTCTTTTCATCGACCATGAGAGTGACGAGGATGTAGTCGTTGTCGATGGTGGATTTCACGTCGGGATCGGTCCAGACGGCGGCTTCCATCTTTCGGCAGTTGACGCAGCCATAGCCGGAGAAGTCGAGGAGCACCGGCTTGTTGAGCTGCTGGGCGAGACGCATGCCCTCCTCGAAATCGTCGACTTCAGCGTGGACATCGCCCTCGAAGAGCGAGAAGTCCTGGGTCGAGATCGGGGGAGAGAATGCGGAGATGCTCTTCAGCGGAGCGCCCCAGAGGCCCGGGAGCATATAGACTGCGAAAGCGAATGAGATGCAGGCGAGCATGAAACGGCCGACGCCGCATTTTTCGACTTCATCGTCGTGGGGGAATCGGAGCTTGCCGAGGAGATAGACGCCGAGGAGGAAGAAGATGACGATCCAAAGCGAGACGAACACTTCGCGGTCGAGGATGCGCCAGCCGTAGGCGAGGTCGGCCACGGAGAGGAATTTCAGCGCGAGGGCGAGTTCGAGGAAGCCGAGCACGACTTTGACAGTGTTCATCCAGCCGCCGCTCTTAGGCATTGCCTTGAGCATTGTGGGGAACATTGCGAAGATCGTGAAGGGGAGCGCCAGGGCGAGGGCGAAGCCGAACATGCCGACTGCCGGAGAGACGAAATTGCTTGTGGCTGCTGCTTCGACGAGGAGTGTGCCGATGATCGGGCCGGTGCAGGAGAATGACACGAGCACGAGAGTGAAGGCCATGAAGAAGATGGAGAGCAGGCCGGTGGTTGTGTCGACTTTCGAGTCCATCTTGTTGGTCCACGACGCGGGGAGAGTGAGTTCGAATCCACCCATGAACGAGATGGCGAACACGACGAGGAGGAGGAAGAAGATGATGTTGAAGAGGGCCGAGGTGGCGAGTTCGTTAAGGGCCGACGCGCCGAATATGATCGTCACCGCCAATCCGAGCACAACATAGATGACGATGATAGATCCGCCATAGATCGCCGCGCTGCCTACCGACTTCGAGCGGCTTTTGTTCTGCTTGAGGAAGAAAGAGACGGTCATCGGGATCATTGGCCATACGCAGGGGGTCACGAGAGCGATGAGGCCGCCGATGAAGCCGGCGATAAATATATAAAGGAGTGAGCGACCCTGCTGCTCGGGAGCGTCTTCAAACACGCGGAGTTCGGCTTCGACGTTGTTCCACCAGGATTTGTCGGCCTCATTGCCCGAGAGATTGGCTTCGGGAGTCATGAAAGGCTCGGCGCTCTGGAGGGAATCGGTGGTGGCAGTCAGCTGAGCGACTTCCTCTTCCTCCTTGGCTGCTTCGGCCTCCTTGGTGTCGGCGGCCACGGGGCTTGTGCCCTTGAGCAGTTTGGCGGTGCCTACCTGCACGCAGCCGGTGTCGTTGCAGGCCTGACCCTGGATTTCGACGTTGACGGAGAAGTTTTTGTCGGTCGGCTGGAGCTTCTGGGTGAAAGTGACGGAGCCATCATAGAAATGCTGGTCGACATCGAAGACATCGTCGAATTCCTTGGTGTATTTTTTATTTGCCGAGGGTTTGCCTACGGTTTTGCAGCCTTTGACTTCGAAGAAGAAATTCAGAGGCATCGAACCGCCGGCGGGGTTATCGACGGCATAGAGGTGATAGCCGGGATTGATAGTGGCGGTGATCTTCACCGACGGATGGTCGGTGTTGTCGTCGACGAGGCTTATCGCCCAGTTGACGGCGTCGGCCGCGGCCGCACTGATGCAGATCAGGATCAGTGAGAGTGAAAAAAGCAAGCGTTTCATATAGTGCATATGATGATTAGGAAGTTTTTTCGGAAGAGGGATCAATCGTTGTCGGAGTTGATCACGTCGGCTTCAGCCGACTGCTCCACGACTTTCGAGGGATTCTGGAGGAAAGCGATCACCTGGCAGTTTTCGGCTACCCATTCTGAATCGAGTGTGATCGAGAACGAGTCGGTGAATTCCTGGTCGGGGATGAAGGAGTCGGCGATAGTGACGCCCCAGTCGCCGGTCAGCGAAGTGCGGGCCACATGGTTGTGGACATACTCCATGACGATGTTCGATCCGGAATATTGCGGGCCGACGAGGCCATTCTCCATCACCCAGATGTTGATCGCGAGGGGCGACTCATAGAGCTTGCTGAAGAGCGCGTTGTAGGTGACGGTCAGTTCGCGAGTCGCGTGATCGTAGTCGGTGTGCAGGGTGAGTTCGGCGGGAGCCTCAACCTCGAGGGCTGTCAGTATGGCGTCGGTCCAGAGCGATACGTTGGAGACAGCGGGGGCGCCGTCGATCACAGCAGAGGGGAGCGACGACGGCTTGTAATACTGATAATAGACCGTCGCGATATCGGATGTGAGATTCATGCCGCCGAGCGGGCGGGTGTACTGTGTGTTTTTCGGGTGGAGGTTGACGGCGATGACCGATCCCGGGTATTGCTCCTGGAGTTCATGCACGAGCGCTGCGCCCTGCGGGCAGTTGATGCAGCCCTGGCCTGTGAATTCCTGCACAAGCACTTTGCGGGCGATTTGCGGGCGCTCGACTTCGATGTAGCGTTCGTTTTGGGGCACATCATCGCAAGATGTGAGGGCTACGGCACAAGCCGCGAAAGCGAGTGCGGGCATCACGATGCGATTGGCGCGAGAATTTTTGAAAAGGGTATTCATGTCGGTGATTGAGGGGGATCAGAATGTATAGTTATATGTGAGCGAGAAGCCTTTGGTGGCCGGAGTCCAACGGCAGACGCCGCCCGAGCAGTTGAAGCCGGCGCGGTTGCGTCCATAGGAGAGCGAGAAGCGGTTTGCCTTATAGTTGTAGGTCACCATGGCTGAATAGTAATTGTGTTTCGAGCCGCCGAAGTTCTTGGTGTCGGTCAGCGTGATCATCCAGTGGGGCGCGAACGAGAGTTCGACGAGGGCCGAGATCCAGTCGCCTTCATCCTGGCGGGTTGTCAGATACTGCATTTCGGCGCGGAGCTGAGCCTTCTTCGCCATTTTCCATTGGCCTTCGAGGATGAATGTGTTGGCGGTGACGAAAGTGTCGTGGCCGTATTCCGTGGTGTGGCCGAAGATTTTGGCGTAGTTGAGTTTCTGGAAGAGATAGAAGAAAGTGAACTGGAGAGTTCTCGAGAACTTCTTCTGGATCTCGAAATTGAGATCGGCATAACGGAGGCCGTCGATCTTCCAGAATGCGGAGCCGTCGCCGTCGGTGCCCTGCATTTCAGGGTCGCGGTTGGAGAGGTAGGGCTCGCCGCTGGAATTTATCAGCTCCTTGATCGGGCCGAGGGGAGCGGAATTGTCGAGGTCGGAGATGTAGGATGCCGAGAGCTTGACGTTGGTGCCGTATTTTCCACCGAGGGGAGTGTTGCGTTTAAAGAGATAACGGAGCTCGGCCTGGAAAGCCCATTCGCCGTTATAGTCGGTGGCGTAGGGGTAAAGGGCAGCCAGCGTGTAGGTCTGGGTGTTGGTGAAAGCGGGGAGATAGTTGATGAAAGCGTTGGTCTGCTCCTTCTGGTCAGACATGAACGCCATATTCTCGCTTCGCTTCGCCTGCACATATGCCGAGAATCCCTTGGCGGCGTAAGAGAGCGAAAGGAGCTCTACGTGGCCGCGGCTGTAGATATAGTTGTTGACGTAGTTGGGGTCGTTGTTTTTGGTGGCGAACTCAGCGAGGACCGTGAAATCCTTCAATCTTGACCGGATTCGTCCGTCGAAAGCGGCTACAGTGGTCGGGAAGTTGAGGATATACTGGTTTTTGTCGTGATAGACATTAGGGTTGTTGCTGTTGTGCTTGCCGACATACGAGAAGCCGAGAGTGACGCCATAAGCCGGATTGAACGCATTGGCGAACGACTCGTTAAGACTCCATTCTGCATCGCCACCCCAGAGGAGGTCGGGGGTGTGCTTCCAGAAGCGACGTTCCTTGCCGACAAGGCCGGTGATGTAGAGGCCCTTACCGGGGTTGAGCTTCACGCGGCCGCCGCGGATAGCGCCGTCGACGCCAAGCGAACGCTCCTGATAAGTGCGGAGGATCAGGCCCGAGCCGAACTGCTCATAGAAATCGCCGGCTGTGATCTGAGCCCATTTATACTTACCTGTCACCCAGAAATAGGGGACGCCCCAACCTGCGAAACCGGGCATTGTCTGCTCATCGAATCCCGGGAGCGGCCACTTGGTGAACTGGAAACGCGCACCGGCCGACACGTAAGGGGCATTGACCGTAAAGTCGAAATAAGTGTTGTTGAGCACAGGCGAATCATAGTCCTGCGTCATCAGAGCCTCATCCTTGAGAGGCACCATAAATTCGGTCTGGATCGAACCGGACGCTCTGACCTGACTCCACCAAGAGGGCTTGGCGGGAGTGTAGTCGGCTTGCGAGACAGGGACGGTCACGGTCTGCCCCATATAAGTGCGGGGCACGAGTTCGATTTTTGCGGAATCGGGCAGCGACGTCATGTCGGCATCCGACTGCGCGGCGGCCGGGAGAGCCAGGGCTGCCATCAGCAGCGGCAGGGCCGCGCGGAAAGACATGTTGGGCATGATATTAGATATAGTGGATTTACTGTTCACGATGTTGATGGGGTTAAGTTGCGATAATTCAGCTATTTGATAGTTTGCCGGGCGGAATGGCGGAGGTGAGGGGCGCCGGGCTCGGCGCATCGCCTTATTATTACGGCAAATGTATGACCTGCCCCGGCGACGGGGCGGATCATACATTGCAGATGTAATATTTTTCGGATGGCTGCGCGCGAGATGCTGGTCGATGTCATCCGGCGACGGGCATGAATCTTCAGAGCCGCCACATTCAGAGCCGGCATATCTGCGCGGGATTATTCAGCGGCCTTGATGACGGCTTCGAGGATATCCTCTTCGCCACCGTCGACGTAGCCCTGATGGTTCCAGACGATATTGCCATTTCCGTCGACCACGAATACGTGGGGGATATCGTTGACACCCATCTGGCGTTTGAACTCGTTGGCGGGATCAAGAAGCACCTGATAGTCTTCGCTCCAACCCTTGCCTTCAACGAGGGGTTTCACTTTCTGCTCGTTCTGGGCTTCGTCGATGCTGACGGCCACGACGCGCACTCCGGTCTCGTCTTGCCAGTCGGGGAGTACTTCATGGATGGCCTTGAGTTCTCGCAGACAGGGCTTGCACCATGTGGCGAAGAAGGAAATGACGAACGGTTTGCCATCGTTGGAGAGGGTGGCAGTGTCGATGTTGTTGCCATTGATATCCTTGAGCGTCACCGAGGGGAGAGCTGCTGAGGCTGACAATGCTGTGAGGGCTACGGCAGCCGAGAGGAATAGTTTTTTAAACATATCTTGAAAGTGTTTGGTTGATTCGAATTTGTAGTGTCGGAGCGAAGAGGCGAGGAGCCGATGCTCACGCGCCGTCGCTGCCGCTCTTCATTAAGTTAGATTGGCGATGTGAGGATTAGTTTATCGGGAGAGTGCTGAAAAATGATTCCCTCCGGGGCGCCGTCGACGGGGCGCCGGGGGCTTGAATCATCTATTCAGACGCTAAATTAATAAAAAAATCAGATATTTGGCGCAACGTGGTGAAAAATATTGGGTCGGGAGTTAAAAAATAGCCGGGGTTATCCCGGATAAACCATTGCGCGAGGGGGTAAACGTGAAAATCATGTTGTGCAACATATGGCGTGAATTGCCGAAATCTTTTGCAAAAGCGAAGAAAACATTATATTTGCAACATCAATTGAAGGACCCCTCGGAAAAGAGCGGGATGACAAGGTTGACATCCCGGCCCGGGAGTCCGAATACCTGAACCGACCATGAAAACGAAGAAATTACTATTGGGCGACGAAGCCCTCGCGCTTGGCGCGATCAATTCCGGACTGTCGGGAGCATATGCCTATCCCGGCACACCTTCGACCGAGATCATGGAGTTTATCCAGGCCGATCCGACAGCTCGTCGGCGCGGAGTGCATTCGCATTGGAGCTCCAACGAAAAGACAGCCATGGAAGAGGCTCTCGGAATGTCGTATTGCGGCAAGCGGGCCACAGTGTCGATGAAGCATGTCGGGATGAATGTGGCGGCCGACGCTTTTGTCAATTCAGCGATGACGGGCGCCAATGGCGGCCTGCTTGTGATAGCCGCCGACGATCCGTCGATGCATTCCTCGCAAAACGAGCAGGATTCGCGCTTCTATGCCGAATTCGCGCTGACTCCGGTGCTTGAACCTTCAGATCAGCAGGAAGCCTACGATATGGCGCGCTACGGATTCGAATTGTCGGAGCGATTCGCCATTCCGGTGATGGTGCGTCTTGTGACGCGTCTGAGCCATAGTCGCGCCGTGGTGGAGGTCGACGATGAGCCGTCGGCCGAGAATCAGCTCGGCTATCCGGCCAATCCCCGCCAGTGGGTCTTGATGCCGGCCATCTCCAAAGAGCGCTACAAGCGACTGCTTGCCGACTATGATGATTTTGAAAAAGCTTCTGAAGAATCACCCTTTAATTTTTATAACGACGGGCCCGACCGCTCCCTGGGCATTGTCGCGAGCGGCCTCGGCTGGAATTATCTGAAGGAGGCGTTTCCGGAGGGAGTGCCTTATCCGGTGGTGAAGATATCTCAATATCCGGCTCCTCGCAAGATGCTCGCCCGGCTCTTTGAAGAATGCGACGAGATCCTCATAGTCGAAGAGGGGCAGCCTCTGCTCGAGCGCCGTCTGCGTGGTCTTCTCGACTCGGGCAAGCGAATCTATGGCAAGCTGAGCGGAGAGATCGAGCCGACCGGCGAACTGACGCCCGACTCAGTCAAGGGCGCGCTTCTCGGAATCAAGGGGGACGACTGCAAGATCGCGCGTCCGGAAATTCGCGAGGCGTCGAAAGTGACGATGCCCCGTCCGCCGGCGTTATGCCAGGGATGTGGCCATCGCGACGTGTATGCGGCGCTCAACGGCGTGCTTGAGGAATATGAATCGCCGAAAGTGTTTGGCGACATCGGATGCTATACGCTCGGATTCCTGCGCCCGTTCAATGCGATCGACACAGTTGTCGACATGGGCGCGTCGATCACGATGGCCAAGGGGGCGGCCGATGCCGGCCAGCATCCGGCTGTGGCGATCATCGGCGACTCGACATTCACCCACTCCGGAATGACCGGACTGCTTGACGCTGTCAATGAGAACTCCCCGATGACGGTCATCATCTCCGACAATCTGACGACCGGCATGACCGGCGGCCAAGACTCCCAGGGCACAGGCAAGCTTGAGCAGATATGCCTCGGAATCGGAGTCGATCCCGCGCATTGCCGCACAATCGACTCGCTCCCGAAGAATGTAGAGGAGATGAAGCGACTCTTCCGCGAAGAGATCGAATATCCCGGACTGTCGGTCATCATCTCGCGTCGTGAATGTATCCAGACCGCACGTCGCCATGCATCGGCCAAGGCCGCGCAGAAGTGATGGCAAAGCCGGCTCATGGGGCGATGAAGTCTCACCGGCGATCCAACCAAATTCAACCCTACACAACAAAACGAACCAATGAAATCTGATATAATACTGGCAGGCGTCGGAGGGCAGGGAATCCTCTCGATCGCCACAATACTGGGAGAAGCGGCTCTCAGCGACGGGCTGCATCTGAAGCAGGCCGAGGTGCACGGAATGTCGCAGCGAGGCGGCGACGTGCAGTCAAACCTGCGATTAAGCAGTTTGCCGATAGCAAGCGATCTCATACCGCTTGGAGGCGCCGATCTCATCGTCTCGCTCGAGCCGATGGAGTCACTCCGCTATTTTCCCTGGCTCTCGCCGACGGGATGGATTGTGACCAATACGGTGCCCTTTGTCAATATCCCCGACTATCCCGAAGAGTCGGCCATCATGGCTGAGCTGAAGGCGCAGGGAAATGTAGTGGCCTTCGACATGGAAGCGCTTGCGAAGGAAGTGGCCACACAGCGGGCATCGAATATGGTGCTTCTCGGAGCGTGCTCTCTCTTTATCGAGGGTATTCGTGAAGAGGATATCGAGAAAGGAATCAGGAATGTGTTTTCGCGCAAAGGAGAAGCTATGGTGGAAAGCAATCTGAAAGCTCTCCGTGCGGGGCGAGAGCGTGCGAAAGAATATGCAAAGCAAATCAAGGGCGATGGAGAATAAATTTCCGGTGGCCGACGGGGTGCTCGACGCGATACTCGATAATCTTGAAATCCCCGACATTTCATCAGCCACGATCCGACAGATATGTGCCGTGGCCGAACGGCTTGAGCAGGCCGCCGGCGAGAAAATTGTGCATCTCGAATTGGGCAATCCGGGTCTTCCGGCCGAGCAGGTGGGCATCGAATGCGAATGCCGGGCGCTACGCTCGGGGATAGCCAACAAATATCCCGACATTGCGGGAGTGCCGGCTCTGAAACGCGCCGGAAAGGATTTTATCAAAGCCTTTCTGGATATAGATCTTGAAGAGCGCGGAGTTGTGCCTACGGTCGGCTCGATGCAGGCGAGTTTCACGCTGATGCTGCTTCTGAGGCAGCGTCTTGCCGAGCGCGACACGCTTCTGCTGATCAATCCCGGCTTTCCGGCACAGCGCCATCAGGCGAAGCTGCTTGGAATGCGCACCCGGTCGTTTGACATCTACGAATATCGCGGCGCCGCACTTGAGGCCAAGCTTGAAGAAGAATTGAAATCAGGGCGAGTGACCGCAATGATCTACTCCAATCCCAATAATCCGGCCTGGACAAATCTGACGGATCAAGAACTCGAGATCATCGGGCGAATGGCGACAAAGCATGATGTCATCGTGCTTGAGGATCTGGCCTATATGGGGATGGACTTCCGCAAAGATTTCGGCAAACCCTCGCAACCGCCGTATATACCGACTGTGGCGAAATATACCGACAACTACATACTCCTCGTGTCGGCATCGAAAATCTTCAGCTATGCCGGCCAGCGCATCGCAATCGTCGGCATGAGTCCGGAAGTCTATAGACGTCATTACCCCTATTTCGAGAGCTTCTACGAAATGCCCGCTTTCGGGGATGCATATATCTATGGTGTGCTCTATTGCGCATCGTCGGGAGCGGCCCATTCAGCCCAGTATGCTCTCGCCGGGATGATGGAAAGCGCCGTGAGGGGAGAGCTGAATTTTGTCGACCATACGTCGGAATACGGTCGTCGCGCCGGAATCGTGAAGCGTCTCTTTGCCGACAACGGTTTCCATCTCGTGTATGCAATCGACGGCGAACTTCCGATAGCCGACGGCTTCTTCTTCACAGTGGGCTATCCCGGCATGACGGGAGTAGAACTGCAGCGACAATTGCTCAAACATGGCATATCGACAATCTCGCTCCCCTCGACCGGCAGCGAGCAAGAGGGTGTCAGAGTGACGATCTCGACTGTCATCACGCCCGAGGATATGGCGACACTCGGCTCGCGCCTGGCGCGTTTCCATGAGGAAATGCAGAAGAAGGCTCAAAATCCATAAGAAGATGCCGGATGAGTGGCCAAACCGTTACTGAATAAAATAAAAACTATGGGAATTAAATATATGACAGCCGACGAGGCCGTCAGGCTGATCGAGAATGGCGACCATGTCTATATCCAGGGATCGACATCGACTCCGGAGGTGCTCGTCGAGGCATTGACACGGCGTGCGCCGGAGCTTCGCGATGTGACGCTCTACTCGGCGTTTGCTGTGGCCAAAGGCCAGGCTCCGTATTGCAAGCCGGAATTTGAAGAATCGTTCAATGTCGTGTCGTTCTTTGTGTCGAATTCGGTCAGAGAGTATATATCGCAGGGCTATGGATCGATGATTCCGAGGTTTCTGGGAGAGGTGCCCCAGCTGTTCCGCGACGGCACATGCCGTGTAGATGTGGCGTTGCTCAACTGTTCGATGCCCGATGAGCATGGCAATGTCAGCTTCGGAGTATCGGCCGATTTGGCGACATCGGCGGCAGAGTGTGCCGACAGAGTGATCGCACAGATCAATCCGAATATGCCCTTCTCGTATGGCGACCCGGTGATTAATCTGTCGCAACTTGCGGCAGTGGTTGTTGTCGACGAGCCACTCGTAGAGGTGCCGACGGCAGTGCCGACCGAAAAGGAAATCAATATCGGCAATTTTATAGCCGAGCATATTCCGGACGGTGCCACACTTCAGATCGGAGTGGGGGGCATACCGAATGCCGTCATCCGTGCACTGGCAGGGCATAAGCATCTCGGACTTCACACAGAAGCTATGACCGACGGCGTCCTCCCGCTACTCGAGCAGGGTGTGATCGACAATAGTCGGAAGAATGTCATGCCCGGCAAATCGATAGCCTCGCTGGCATTGGGGTCGCGACGTCTCTATGACTATATGAACTATAATAAAGATATCATATTCAAAGATGTCGCGTGGACCAACAACCCCTTTATCATAGCACGGAATCCAAAGGTGATGTCGATCAACTCCTGTCTGGAGATAGACCTGACGGGGCAGGTGTGTGCCGATTCGATAGGTACGAAAATTTTCTCCAGTGTCGGAGGTCAGCATGATTTCGTTTATGGGGCATCACAGAGCGAGGGGGGTAAATCCTTCCTTGCGATGCTATCGACGACAGGTCGCGGTCAGACCAAGATCAAACCGGTGCTGACCGAAGGAGCCGGAGTAGTCACAACGCGCTTCCAGACGCAATATGTCGTGACAGAGCATGGCATAGTCGATCTTCGAGGCAAGACATTGCCCGAGCGCGCCAAGCTGATGATATCGATTGCAGCCCCGGAATTCCGCGAAGAATTGAGTCGTGCGGCAGCCGATCGCTTCGGACGCTCATTCTTGAAGTTGAGAGAAGTCTGAGGCTCCGTATGACCAATAAAATCAATAAGACTTATAGGGCCGATAGGAATTCGAAATCAGGTTGGACTTATTAGGCCAATTAGACTAATAAGACCTATTAGACTTATTAGAGTATGAGTCTTATTGGCATGTAAGTCTTAGAAGAATTATTCGCCTAAAACGTTGCTTTAAACTGTAACATCAGATAATCTGTTGAATATTCAGGAGCCTGCACCGCCGCGACGATGCAGGCTCTTGAAATAGATATAAAATATAGATATGACAGAAGGAAAAGAAATGACAAATGAAATCGCATCCGGGATATCCGCGGTCGATGAAATGTGGCTGAGAACGGAGGTGAAAAAACTTTGGATTTCGACGTTTTACGACACTCCGGGATATACGGATATGATCGTGGATCACTATTACGATCAGAGGCTATGTAAATGCCTCGTAGAGGGATCGAGATTAGTGTCGTCGGCAATGATGATTCCGTATGATGTGATCGACGGCAGAACTCCACAATTCAAGCATCTTCGCTGTGGCTATCTTTGTGGATTATCTACAGTCGATGATCGTCGAGGGGAGGGGATAATGAAACGTTTGATTGCGGATTCGGAAATTGAAGCGCTGAAGCAGGGAATGGACATGGTCTGTCTGATTCCCGCCGATGATAAATTGCGTCAATATTATTCCCGGCTGGGATACAAGGATTGTAGCCGGAAAAGATCATTGAATATAGGAGTGCTATCGATAGATGAATTTACGCGACGCGCAGTCGATATTGTAGATGATGACATGTCAAAAATTATCGAGATCGCGAACACTCTTGTAGATCGATCGGCAAACAATTCTGTTGATGAATCTATGTCTGTTGAGAATAGAATGATCGATGCTATTGTAGATCGCGCAATGAACAGTGAGAAGTGTCTGCCGACTTTGCATATCGTGCACGACCGTCAACAATGGTATGATATAATATCGGATATACTTCGCGATGGTGGGAGAGTGATTGCGATTGTCGAAGAGTCGATGCAAAATACGGAGATGCACATAGAAAAGCATCGTGAAGAAAATATCAAAGCCGCCATCATTGCGACTGCGGATTCATCAGCGGTTTATCCACTCTTCGGAGATTCGGGAAATGTGGAACGCATGCTTGTGAAACTTATGCTCGACAGATTGTGTGATTACGCTCCCGAATCGCGTCATAAATCTGCCATAGATAATGCGGATGAATCGCGTGGTGATATTGCAGTGGATGGCGTCACTGAATCTCCGGATACTTTAGTGAAAGATTTGTCACGAATCGAGTGTGGAATTGCTAATGCGGCAGACTCTCGAAATATCAATCAGTATGTCGCCGGAATTTCGTCAACTGATACGAGTAATCCACTGATGAAGATCTTCGATAATTCACAGAGTCGAATAGAGGCAATCTCGCTAATGATCGGAAGTCAATTTGACGGGTGTATATTTTGCCGACAGGAAGAGGTGAAATATGGAATGGTAAAACGTATATCTGACAA